>CAMUML010000017.1 GCA_947089855.1 uncultured Eubacterium sp. | reverse complement strand
GGACACTCCGGGACTTTTGAAAATGCCCCGACGCTGGTAGAGAACGGCACCGTAAAGAATGTGTCGATTGAAACAGGCAGGCATTCAGAGCGGATCGGAGGGATAACCGGAGGGGGATTTTATTCTCCCATGTTTAAAGAGTATTATCCGGAACCTGCAAAGTCAGATATAAAATCCTGCACCGTTTCAGAATTTACCGTTTCGGGAGGAAAGTATGTGGGTGCTGCTGTCGGGTATTCCTACGGTACAACATCCGTAGACAGCTTTGACGGGCAGATGGCATGGGATGGCTCGGAAAGCAGAGAGCAGGTTGGCGCTGACGAAAGCGTGAAGCTGGAGGAGTTGAAATAAAGGAAGCGGGTTGCGGACAAAAGTATGCATATTTAATTATTTTACGATTATGCAGTACACGGAAATAAAGGGGCTGTTACACAAATTGGTGCAACAGCCCTTTTTTACCGTTAAATGTTGTAAGCAGCCAAAATTTTTTAGTGTCAGATGGAGCAAAAATAGCGGTTTGGGTATAGAAATGCCCAAAAATCTGTGATACAATCATTCATGTGATTAGCGATAACTAATCAAAGTAATTGAAAGAGAACTGAAATGTGAGCAAAACAGAATTTTACCCTGAGTGGATTGAAAAGTATCATGTAAATACTTTGGGATTATCGGAATGTATCGAGCGGTGGGGCTATCTGTACCAAAAACAGAAGGGGTAGACCTATCTGTGCAGGCCATGGCCGGGGATCACGGTATGGGCAAATAAAGTATTTATGGAAACCCTGCCCTGTGAGATGGCGGGAATGCGGTATCCTTTTGTGAAACTGAATTACTGTATCCGGGGCAGGTGCGAGGTGCTTCTTGAAAACGGGAAATATGCCTATCTGTCTGCCGGGATGCTCAGTATTGACAGCAATCATTTAATTGCAGAAAAACCGCCAGCCAAAAAGAGTGGCATCATCCGTAAATTGACAGCAATTCTTATTTATGCGGTTATGTTTGCCCTTGTTCTGCGGTTTATCAACGGCATCACGACATTCTCAGATGCTGCGGTGGCCACGTATCTTTTATGGCTGGTGGTTGACTGGTATGATTGTTTGGTGGTGGATATCTTAATGGCGCCGTTTGATAAATTCTACAGGATGGTTAAGGTTAGTCCGGTTGAAAAATCGGCCGTCTGGTTTCATTGCAAGGGCAGTTTAAGGGGCATGATAATCGGGCTTGTATTTGCGCCTGTTGTTGGTCTTATTGTAATGTTGCTATAAAGCAATAACGGAGGAGTGGATATGCGTATTTTAGTTTACGGTGCGGGCGTGCTGGGCTGCAATTTGGCAGACAATCTGCACCATGCAAAAAAGGATGTGGCTCTGCTGGCACGGGGCGACTGGGCAGAGCAGCTAAAGCAAAATGGATTACATATAAAAAGGATCTTTCACTTTAAGGAAACTGTGGGCCGCATCCCGGTTGTCACGCAGCTTGAACCGAATGACTGCTACGATGCCATCTTCGTTGTGGTGCGCTATACCCAGTTAGAAGGCGTGATGGAAGATTTGCGGGCAAACGGAACAAAGAATATCGTATTGGTGGGCAACAATGTCCACCCCGCCCACTATGCCGCGCTTTTGCCGGGAAAAAACGTGATGTTTGCCTTTTCGCTGTCTGCGGGGCATCGGGAACCGGGGCGGGTGGTTTCCCTTGACCTGAAAAAGATTACCATCGGGCAGTTGAAAGACGCGCCCTCCAATGAAACGCTGATTCGGCGGATTTTTGCGGACACCGGATATCGGGTGGTCTACGAACCCAATATGGAGGATTATCTGCTCTGCCACGCGGCTTTTGTCCTGCCGGCGGCATTCGCCTGTTACTATACGGACGGCAATCTGCGGAAACTGAAGGGAAATACTGCCTATTTAAACCGGTTGCTGGACGCCAATATCGAGGGCTACCGGGCAATCGAGCGGGCGGGATGCGCGATTCTTCCGGCAAGTGATAAGGACTATGAAAGAGCCGCCTATCGCAGGGCCTGTCTGCGCTTTTTCCGGCTGATGTGTGCCACCAGTCTGGGAAAGATTTGTGCCAGCGACCATGCCATGAATGCTATCGATGAAATGAGCGCCCTAAACCGGGATATGAAAGCGTTTTTCGATGAAACCGGAGCGAAATATCCCGTCTGGCGGACGCTGGAGCGGAACGCCGGGCGGTATCTGATAAAAGATACCGGCACAAAGCTGCATTTAGGCACTGTGCAGGAAACAGCGCTGATTCCGCTTGCAGCCAGGGCAAATGAGACGGAAAGGAAAACGGCGCGGGTACGCGATGAGAAGGCAGTTGGAATCATCAGGAAACTTAACATAGACACGGAAAAGCTGGACCGGTTTATTTCACATGAGGGCGTTATTGCAAGGACGATTTTGTTTGACGAAACGGTAAAAAGGCTGCTTGGGAAATATCCCAACGCGGTCTGCATCAATATCGGCTGCGGTCTCGATGACCGTTTTAACCGCGTCGATAATGGAAAAATCCAGTGGTTTAATGTTGATCTGCCGGATTCCATTGCCGTGAGGGAAAAATTTTTCCATGAAGCAGAGCGGGAGCATATGCTGGCGGCGGATATTCTTAAGGAAGGGTGGACGGAGCAGATTCCCAAAAATAAAGTTGTGATTGTCATTGCGGAAGGACTGTTTATGTATTTCTCCAAAGAACAGGTAAAAGCCGTGTTGAACAGCATTACGGATTCGTTTGACAGGGGATTTCTTCTTGTGGAACTGATGCACCCCAAAATGATGAACGAGAAAAAGCATGACACGGTAAAAAATACCAACGCGAAGTTCGGATGGGGAACCGTGACGGGCAGGGAACTGCTCCCTCTTGACGACAAGCTTACGCTGATAAATGAGCGCAGCTTTTGGGAGGAAATGAAAAAATATTCCCTGATCGGAAAAATCGGAAGCATCGTTGCAGGAAAGCTGAATAACAGGCTGGCGGTTTATAAGTGGCAGTAAAGATTTGGGCTTATCGCAACTGCCCTTTTCGGATTGGTTTTACAAACGGTCTGATGAGCGAGAGTATGCTGGTCCGGGGCGGTAAAAAATATTTCAAATAAGCTCTAAGAAAAGAATGAAATGTAAGGGAGATGGTTTACCATGACAGGCGAGGAATATAAAAAGCTGTCGCTGAAAGAATTCGATCGGGCGGCGGAAAAATTTGATGACGACGATCCAAGCGTTTACAATATGTGCCGCAGGGATTATCCCGATGTATTGGCGGAGGCAGCCAGGGAGCCTTTTTCTGATCTGCTTGATGCCGGCTGCGGAACGGGGGCAATGCTCGGTATGTTTAGGAAAGATTATCCAGACAGGAATTATACCGGGGTGGATTTGTCGGAGAAAATGATAGAAACTGCAACAAAAAAGCACTTAAACGGAATACGTTTTGTTGCGGGCGACTGTGAAAACCTTCCGTTTGCGGCGGGCAGCTTTGACGTGGTTACCTGTTCCATGAGCTTTCACCATTATCCGAATCCCGAAAAGTTTTTTATGAGCCTGCACAGTGTCTTGCGTCCGGGCGGCAGGTTTATTTTAAGGGATATGGCGTCAAACAGCAGGATAATGATGTGGTTTATGAATCATATTGAGATACCGATAGCCAACAAGGTCATGCACAAAGGCGATGTCCATGTCTATTCAAAGAATGATATACAGAAGCTTTGCGACATAAGCGGAATGAAACTGGAGCTGTATAAGGTCAGGAAAGGGTTCCGGCTGCATTGCGTGGTCAGGAAACCGGCCTGAAAATGGAAGGAAAACAGTGTCCGGAATACAATATTTTGAATTGATTGCACATGCGGGTGGGAATAGCTCCAATTTGAGTTACAGAAAAGCAGAAAGTATGCTCGTGTTTCCAGAAGTCAATGCTGTTTGCCTGGGGTATTCGAAAACGAGGCAAGGTTCTGGGACAGGCCCACAATGGGCAAAGACACTGACAAAGAACATTGCTTCAATTATATCAAAGGGAGTTACTCATATTTCTCTTTTTGAAGAATTAGGGATTCTATGCGAAGGGATTGGCCCAGATCGTTTGAGCGATATGACTGCAAATTTGCTAAAGAGCCGATTGATTACATATACACAAAGCATTTGCCATTTACATGGGATTCCGATGGTTAAGAAGAGGCTTCAAAATGTTTTTTTCGATTATGAGTATAAACATTGGTGCGATGGGGAATATTTTCTTCCAGTAGCTTTAACACCGCTTCCTCATTGTCATCAATAGATATAAAAATAGAACCTTTGTCAGACAATAGGTTTTTAGCTGCCAAAAGCCGCTCCCGCATAAAAGAAATCCCCTGCGGCGAATACGCCGACAGGGGATAATTTCATTCTTATTTGCCGGGATTACTGGCCACCATTTATTTTATGATAAAATTCCACAAAGCCTTTTATTGTCCAATCGTGTGCTTCACTAACATCATCACTAACTGCCTTAAACATGCACGCCGGCATTTTTCCTTTTTCAAGATTATCTTTGATGCAGGGTGTACAGCCTTCATCATGGTTCATTGGATGACGCGGGCACTTAGTAACCGGGCAAGTACAAAAATTTTTTTCATCATTATTTTTCATTTTGATTCCTCCAGGTAAATTTCAATTTCCTTATTTTCTCCTGCTACTTTATAAACTGTCCCAGGAAACCCAACAGCCTTTCTTTTGGCAAAGGTTCACTGTGACCCGGAACAGCAGTCTCAAAGTCCAATTTCTTTAGCTCATCATGTAATTTCTGCGTTTTTTCCAAATCTCGTTTTCCGCCATGATATAAATCATCTCCGTAAATATCCCCGATAAATACGACTTTTTCTTCTGGAATATACACAACAATGGAATCATCACTATGTGCCGAGGGAAGATGGATACATTGACATGTAATCCCTCCACAGCCTAATTCTGTATAATCTTGTATCTCTGTAGTGGCAGGAATCACCCGAATATCATTCACATTTACGTATTCTTCACGCATACATGTATCAGCAAACGAAATCTCTATCCCTTGCTGTAAGCGTTCATTCATTGCCGTGTCAGTCCATTCCCACAAAGACATTTCTCTCAATTTTTGATTTGTTTTTATATGTGCCAAACTTTCCTGTTGTAATGCATGAATCCCAAATGTATGATCCCAGTGCCAGTGTGTGATCACACACACTTCCGGCAGTGGCAGTTTATTTTCTTCCAACAATTTCAGATACGCCAGATAATGCGCTTTCGAATTACCCGCGTCAACCATAACAGCTCTTTTATCCCCAACAATATATCCCAATACGGGGCGGTCTGTTTTTTCTTCTGGTTCACTATAATATATGTGTGGTGTTATCTTTTTTAATTGCATTTTCTCCTCCATACAACATGTTAAATCATACCTCCGTCAATTCCGATTGTTAAATGCATAGTACCACAAAAACATAAATATTTCCACTGCATAATCTCAGCCATTACTAATTTGAACCCTCCCCCTTGGGGGCAAAATCAAATAGTATGCCGAAATCAAGGCAAAATAAAAAAGTATAAGTTCCCCAAAAAGAAATCCCATTGGTTCTGAACATTCAAGAATCAACGGGATTTTACATCGTTTTCATAAGGCCGAGCAGAAGCCTTTTCTGTTCATCAGTCAGCGGATTCCATCTGGAAAACAGGATGCGCTGCTCATCGGTCAGTTGCACCGGCTCATCTCCTTCAGCAAAGAACTGTGCCAAGGTTATGCCAAATGCCCTGCAGACCGATTCCAAAGTAGGAAGCGTCGGTGCATTATTTCTGTTGAACATATTTGTAACCGTGGAGTGGGAGAGGTTTGCCTCTTTTGCCAGACGGTAATCTGTCCAGTCTCTTTCTTCCATCAACTCCTTAATGCGTTTCTGCGCATCCATATCTATCACCTGCCAATCTGTAACTATTATAATTCCCAAAAGGGTGCTATAATTGTCACGATTGGTAGACAGAGAGCTTCCCGAAAGGGACATAAAGAGTTATAG
The DNA here is from genome assembly GCA_947089855.1 of uncultured Eubacterium sp. Taxonomy (GTDB): domain Bacteria; phylum Bacillota; class Clostridia; order Lachnospirales; family Lachnospiraceae; genus Eubacterium_J. The sequence continues at coordinate 64,000 of CAMUML010000017.1, read as the reverse complement.
TATGGTAGCCATTTGGGGATGATATTCATATTTGAGGAGGCAGAAAGTTATGGAAGAACATATCTTTGAGCGTTTTGCCCGTGAACGCGGGATTACTGTCGAAGAAACGAGGACAATTGTCTCGGCACGGCTTGAGAGGGGATGGAATGACCCGGAGAAACAGAAACAATGGAGAAAAATTCCGTGTGCCGGGGAAATACCGACACCAGATAAATGACTAGCATATGTAGTTGAAAGACTCAGGGAAGATGGCAGGGAGGATTTGTTGCACTGGTATCCTAATTTATGATTTGAAATGGTTTATAAGCCAGAAAAAGAAAAATTACAAAACCTGCTTGACAGTACCGATAAAATGATGCATAATAGTCTTTATAACGGACGATACGAAGAAAGGAGTATATGGCGATGCAAGAAGAAATGGAAAGCGATGTGAGGCAGTTTTGCAATGCTTGGCAAAGCTTAAACATGATTTATGAAGATTATGCGAGATCGGTTGATATTCCATATACGAGCCTGTATATTCTGAACATGATCACTCAGATAGAAAACTGTACGCAGAAGATTATCTGTGAACGTACTCTGCTTCCAAAGCAGACTGTTAATACCGTGATCACGGGATTTTATAAGAGCGGTTTAGTGGAGCTTAAGGAACTTCCAGAGGACCGCAGGACAAAGACGATCCATTTGACACAGAAAGGGCTTGCGTATGCGGGAGAAGTCATTCCGCATATCAGAGAAGCAGAGAACAGGGCCATGGAACGGTTATCGGAAGACCAGCGGAAGGCACTTTTTCAGGGCATGATGGTTTATTGCCAGGCATTTCGGGAGGAAATGATGGCGGACAGGTAAACAGCCTCACGTTTCGGCGTGAGGTTATAAAATAAACAAATAGTCCGATTACAGTACATAACAACATAAGTACCATACGTTTATCGGACATAAAACGAAAGGAGAATGTTTGTTATGGAGAATTTCAATTTTGGCGTTGGAGTCAATGTTTTGTTCGGAAAGGATCAGGTGGAAAATCTGCCGTCCCTTCTTGCCCCGTATGGAAAGAAAGTACTGTTCTGTTACGGCGGCGGCAGCGTTAAGAAGATGGGGCTGTACGATAAGGTCAAGGGGCTGCTGTCAGATTACGAGGTATATGAATTGTCTGGCATTGCCCCGAATCCAAAGATTGACAGTGTTCGGGAGGGTGTAAGGCTGTGCCGTGAGCATGGGATCGAGAGCATTCTGCCGGTAGGCGGCGGCAGCGTGATCGACTGTGCGAAAGCAATCGCGGCGGCGGTTTATTATGACGGTGATCCGTGGGAGATGATCTCTCTCCAGAAACCCATTGAAAAGGCTCTGCCGATCGTGACAATCCTGACACTGGCCGCCACCGGAAGCGAGGCGGATAACGGCGCGGTGATCTCTAATCCGGAAACGAATGAGAAACTTGGACTTGGAGCGCTGGTGCTTATGCCGAAAGCTTCTATCATGGACCCTACCTATACCTTTACCGTACCGGCACAACAGACGGCTGCCGGATGTGCGGATATTATGTCCCATCTGATGGAGCAGTATTTTGTTCCGTCAAGCAGCTATATGGGCGACCTGCTTGTGGAGGCCGTGATGAAGACCATTATCAAATATGCCCCTGTCGCGGTAAAGGAGCCGGATAACTATGAAGCACGGGCGCAGATCATGTGGGGAAGCTCCATTGGGGATAATGCCACACTCTGCAATGGAAACATGCTGGCTGTGTTTGGCGTCCATGGGATGGAGCATGAGCTGTCAGCCTATTATGACCTGACACACGGTGTTGGGCTTGCGATCCTCACGTCGGCATGGATGAAATATGTGCTGCAGAAAGCGCCGCAAACCGTTGTACCGAGATTTGCGCACTTTGCAAAAGCGGTATGGGGACTGGAAGGCGAAAGAGATCTGGTTCTGGCAAAGAAAGCGATTGAAGAAACAGAGAGTTTCTTCAAAGGCTTGAACATTCCGATGACATTGACCGAGGTGGGGATCGATGATTCCAAATTTACGGAAATGGCAGAGCATGCGGGGCGTACTGGTATGTTGGAATATGCCTGGATACCTCTGAATGCCGAGGATATTGTCTCTATTTTTAAACTGTGTATATAAAAAAGGCAGCGAATGAAATTTATGATTCTGAAAAGGAGGAGTCACATGAAGAAAGTCATTTTATTTGGAGCCTCAGGGCATACCGGAAAATATATCGTAAAAAAGCTGGTTTCTATGGAAGAGGTAGGACTGACGGTTTTTGTCCGTACCCCGTCAAAGCTGGCAGACATGGATTTGCATAATGTGTCGGTCCTTCAGGGCGATGCTTTGAATGCTTTGGATGTGAAAAAGGCAATGGATGGCCAGGAGATCCTTTTGTGTTCTTTAGAAGGCGATGTACTTACCATGGCAGAGAATATAGCGGCAGCCTTGAAGGAAACCAGTGTAAAAAGGATCATATGGATCACGGGAATGGGCATCCATCATGAGATTAAAGGAATCCGCGGCGTAATGCTGAATGCCCTGGCGAAAAGCCGGCCGGAATATATCAAAGCGGCCGACACCATAGCAGCAAGCGGGGCTGTGTACACGCTCCTGCGTTGCCCGATGATACAGGATGGGGATAATGAACGATATTATCTTGCGAAAGAAGGCGAACAGCCCAGAAATAAAAATATTGACCGTGCGGGAATTGCAAAATGTATGGCAGACATGATCTGTGATCCTTCCCTGGGCAGTAACGAAAGCCTTTCAATCACAAATTAGGGGCATGAAGGAGGAAAAGATGCAGTCTAAAAACGATATGGAACATTCCATCAGTTTTCGATGGCTGATTATGTTTGCTCTGCCAACCGTTATTTCCACCATTTTTATGAACATTTATACTTCGGTGGACGGCATTTTCGTCGCAAGGTTTATAGATACAGACGCCCTTTCTGCCATTAACATCACACTGCCGATGACGTATCTGGTCACAGCAGTCGGGACGATGTTTGGTACTGGAGGCAATGCACTGGTTTCAAAAAAAATTGGGGAAGGGAAAAAGTATCCTGATGGCATTTCTTTTCTATGTTTTTTTGGAGCCGATCTGCCGTTTTCTGGGAGCCAATGATGCGCTGATGCCGTATTGCGTGGATTATATGCTGCCAATCTTTGCTGTGATCCCGTTTACGGTGTTTGGAACCATGTTCCAGATGAGTTACATCACGGTAGGCAGGGCAAAACTGGGTTTAATGCTCTCCGTAACAGGCGGTATACTGAATATCGGGCTGGACTGGCTGTTTATTTCGGTATTCGGTATGGGGATCGCCGGTGCAGCCATCGCTACAAGTATCGGCTATGCGGTTCCATCTGTGGCTGGATTGGTGTTTTTTGCGATAGGGAGAAAGAAACTGCTCTATATCGTAAAGCCGAAATGGAGAGCGCATACATTGATCAAGAGTTGCACAAACGGGGCTTCCGAAATGGAGAGCGTGCTGGCGTTTTCTGTGGTGACGATTTTGTTCAATAATACGCTTATGCAGCTTGCAGGCTCAAACGGTGTGGCGGCACTCAGCATTATCTGGTATGCACAAGGGCTGTTCGGCGGTCTGTTCCGGGGATATATCACAGGGATTTCCTCAGTTGTCAGATACAATTATGGGCGGCAGGATCAAGAGCGTCTGTCAAAGCTGTTTCATATCAGTGTAAAGACAATAGGCATTACGGCACTGTGCGTTACAGTACTTAGCTATATTTTGGGCGGCGGAGTGGTATCCATATTTGCCCGTGCAAACCAGGCGGTCTGTGAAATTGCCCTGCATGGTTTCCGCATTGTGGCGGTCAGCTTTCTTATGATGGCAGTAAATGTATTTGCTTCCGGCTGGTTTACGGCATTGAATGATGGAAAAACATCAGCAATTCTTTCATTTTGCAGGACAATTGTATTCTTGGTCATCCCGGTGCTGATCATGCCGAGGATTTTTGGTACGGACGGAGTATGGCTTTCCATGAGTGTTGGTGAAGGGTTTGGCCTGCTGATGTCGTTTTATTACTTTAAAAAATATAAAAAGGTATGGACTAAGGATGGGAATCAGGAAAATTAGAAATTATGTGATGGGGTGACGAATGAGCAGGGTTCTTAACAAAATCCTGCTCATTTTTAAATTGAGATTGATAGATGATGAGGAGGAAAACGAAGAACAGACCATATATTTTCTGCCATATGATGACATCGCTGGATGGAAAGATTATGGGAGATTATATGAATACACCGGAAGGAGAAACGGCCGGGGATGTATTCTATCAGATTGCTTTTGGGAAAGAGCCGTATTATAAACATCAAGGCTGGCTGTCGGGGCGTATAACTACAGATAACAACTTTACTTTCTATGAAAAGCCGGACTTGGATGAAAATGCGGCAATTGTACCAGAGGGGGATTTTATTGCAGAAAAAACAGGTATGTATTATGTTTCTGTTGATCCGTCTGGAAAAATCGGGTGGAAGAAGAATACGCTGACCTATGTAGATACCACAGCCCATATTATTGAGGTGCTGATAGGAAAAACACCAAATACGTATAAGGATTTCCTGCGTAGAATGGGAATTTCTTATGTTATTGCCGGAGATAAGGAGCTTGATTGCGGCAAAGTTGCTGTGAAGCTAAAAGAACTGTTCGGGATTGAAATGTTAATGTTGGGCGGTGGAGGAGTCCTGAACTGGTCTTTTATTCAGGCAGGAATATGTGATGAAGTTTCATTTTGATTTCACTGCATTTTGGCGCACACTGGAACATGGTTATGAACAGGGTAAAAAGAGTGGTTAAAATGCAGGGAGATTCCAGAAGGCGGGCCATTATTGCCCGGATTACCGCCGCTGTTATATCTCTTTGCGGTGTTGGAGCGTTTTTACAAAGAAACTTTAGCGCATACCTGTTTATGCGGCAGATGTTTACATACTTTGACGACAGGGAGCCGTTATTTTGGCTTTTTGTGTCTTACCTCGCAATTCTGGGACTTTTTACAGTGATTGGTTACTATATCGCTATATACGGGCAGGGAAAATACTATGCTCTATATATAAGCCAATTGAAAGGACAAATTGGGAATAGGATTGCATTACAAATTTTATTTTATGTATGAATTAATATAGTTGGAAGTGCCTGTCTTTTATTTATTGCAAGTGTGAAAATTTCTTAGATCCTAATTTATTATCTATTATATATAGAGATACGTTTTAGGCATTTCATATTATTTGATATAGGTATTAGATTTTTACACAGCTTTACTATAATATACGATTATGAGAAGCGCTTTTCGCTTCTCATGATAAAGCCGGTTAGGAAATAGATATTTTAGACAGTGGAACAAACCGAGGGTATTTCAAAAATGGGGGAGGTGCATGAATAATGAAAAATAGAACAGGTTAAAAAGCCATGCTTAGGATGGAATATAATTGATATAAAAGAAAGAAAACCGTATAAAATGGTAAGTGAAACCGGAAAGGAATATTGTTTATGAAAAAAACAGCAAAGAGGATATTTTTAGTTTTGTTTTGTGCAATACTGGCAACGGCGGCATTTGCAGAATCATATTCGGTACAGGCCACATATGCTGCGGAAAAAAAGCAAGGGAAAAAGGCAAAAAAAGGAAAAACGCTCGTGGTATATTTTTCACAGTCAGGGACAACGGCAAAAGTTGCAAAAAGGATACAGAAGATAACAGATGCAGATATCTTCCGTATCCGTACAGAAAAAGAATACCCATCTGATTATGATGAACTGGTGGATATGGGGCAGAGTGAGCAGGAGGAGCAGGCAAGGCCGGCGCTGAAAAAGAAAGTGAAGGCAATGGGGCAGTATGATATCATTATCATCGGCTATCCAATTTGGTGGGATGATGCGCCTATGGCAGTCTATTCCTTTTTAGAATCCTACGACCTGTCGGGCAAGACAATTCTTCCATTTTGTACAAGTGGTGGTTCCGATATCAGCCAGAGTGTCAGGAATATCCGCGGCGACTGCAAAAATGCAGATGTGAAAAACGGGCTGACGGCAAATGGCGTCAGCAATAAAAGAATCCGTCGATGGCTGACTAAAAATAAGGCTGCATTGAAATAAAGATAAAATGGAAAACGGGGTGAGGGCAGTGTATCAAAAAAGTAAAAATAGGATGTTAGCGCTACTGATGGCGCTGCTGGTTTTGGGGATGATCCCATTTGGAAATACATGTTTTGTGTGGACGGCTTCAAAAGCGGCGTTTTCGGTACAGTTGCAGATGGAAAATAAAAACATGGCAAAAAAGACCGGCAGGATGGCGGCGGGGACAAAAAAGAAATTAAAGGCAAGGGCTGTCCGCGGCTCAAAATCCATAAAGGTAAGTTCTGTCCGTTACCGCAGCAGTAATAAAGAAGTAGTTTCTGTGAACCAAAACGGCGTTGTGCGCGCCAAAGCAGCCGGGACAGCAAAAATTACGGTAAAAGTAAAAACAGGGCAGGGCAGCAAAACGGCATGGATGAAAATCAGGGTAGGCAAGTCAGAAACCAATCAGGATCAGGCACAAGATAAGGAAAGCGCAGGGGAAGGGAAGATGAAAATAACAGCCGGGGATACGGTTTTTTATGCCAGTTTCGCAGACAATTCTTCAGCGGAGGCATTAAAGGAAATGCTTGCGGACGGGCCGCTGACTATCCATATGAGCGACTATGGGGATATGGAAAAGGTAGGGCCGATTGGAAGCAGGCTGCCGAGAAATGATGAAACGATCACAACCGGGCCTGGGGATTTAATCCTTTACCAGGGAAATTCACTTGTGATCTATTATGATACGAATACATGGGATTTTACGAGGATTGGAAAAATAGAAGGCGTTACCAGGCAGGAACTTCTGGCTGCTTTTGGGCGCGGGGATGTGACGGTTACGCTGTCGCTTTAATGTTACGGTTCAGCCGCCAGGCTGGACTGTAACACTTTAAGAGATACCGATGAAAAAAGAAATGGAAAGGAGATCAGATAAGGGCATGAAATGGATTCGAAAAGTGGCAGCATTTGTGATTATGGCAGCGGTTGTATCCATGGTGTATCTGACAGATGCCATGGTGCCGGCTGCTGGCGCGGGGCTTAATATAACAAGGCTCAACCTGTCCAAAGGGCAGACAAAAAAACTGGAAGTCAGGGGCGCAAAATCTAAGATAAACTGGAAGTCTTCCAATAAGAGGGTCGCTTCTGTAACTGCAAAAGGCGTTGTGCATGCATTGAAAAAAGGGAATGCAAGGATAACGGCTGCCGCCGGGAAGAAAAAATATGTATGCAGGGTTACGGTAACAGGGAAGAAGGAAGATGGCCAGACGGTACAGGATACTGCGAAAGAATATTTTGACATCCCTTATGATACGCAGTCCGAGTCCCAGAAGTTAGATCTATACTTGCCGAAAAAGGGGGCGGGGCCGTTCCCGCTGGTTGTATTCATACATGGGGGCGGCTGGTACAGCGGCGATAAGTCTGACGGGCAGGAACGTGCATGGGCTGCCCTCCGTTCCCAGGGGTATGCGGTTGCCAGCTTAAATTACCGGCTCAGTGGCGAAGCGGCGCACCCGGCGGGGCTTTCGGATTGTAAAAAAGCTGTCCGCTGGCTGAAACGCCATGCCGGACAATATGGGATTGACGCCGGGCATATCGCGGCTGCAGGCGGTTCATCCGGCGGGCATTATGCGTTGATGGAGGCTTTACAGGATACGGGCGTCTGCTGTGCAGTGGCATGGTATCCGGCCACTGACTTAAGCGAGACGATGCGCACCGTCCGGGAGGGGGAATACACAGGGTTTGGCGCGGAATTTGCATGGTCAAATATTGAGCGTTATGTGGGAAAGCAGATTGAAGAAACAAGCGATCCGTGCCTGGCTGACGCCAGCCCTGTCAATTATGTGTCCAAGGACATGCCGCCCATCCTGCTGCAGCATGGGGACGCCGATGACATCTGCCCGATCGACCAGTCGCGCAGATTTTATGAAGCGGCTGTGCAGGCGGCTGGAAAAGAAAAAGTGTTTTTTGATATTTTAAAAGGCGCAGGGCATGGGGACAGCGATTTTGAAACGGAGGAAAATATGCTGCGCGTAAGAGAATTTTTGGATCAGTATATGAAGCCGGCCAAAGACATGGAAGAAGCGGCAGATTCTTTGGGCAGCGTTTCCATGCTGGATCAGGTTACCGTACAAGGAAAGACAGTGTATACCTATATTCCGCAAGGCGTCAAAGAACATCCAGATAAAAATGTGCCAATGGTGCTGTTTATGTGCGGGACTAGCTGCGACCCGGTGGATAACCTGATACAAAGCGGCTGGGTGCGGCAGGCAGAAGCGGAAAACTTTATCGTAATCAGCCCAGATTATAATAATTATGCGACTTATAGTGAGACGGGGTTTCTGGTATCGGTAGTGGAATACATGGAAAAAAACTATCCGGTAGACACGCAGCGTGTCTACTCCACCGGGTTTTCTAACGGCGGCGCTGCATCGGTGGCGCTTGCAAGGGACTACCCGCAGTATTTTGCAGCCATTTCCGCAATGGGCTGGATGGTAGATCTGGATAATAAAAACCATGTGTTTGAAAATTACGATATGCCGTTCCAGGTGGTGCAGGGGGATGGGGAATTTACAGAGCGGACGTCCTCCGGGGCAATGGCTGTGATGGATGATGAAAGGGAAGCAATCCGGTCAATGTTTTTATATAATGAAATGATAGACAGCAGGCAGCAGGCGGATTATGCCAGGACGCCTTACTGGGGCTGGCAACCGGATGAAACAAAAGAACAGGCGTTAAACGGGCGAAACTGGCAGTTTTGCAACTACTATAAAGACGGCTGCAAAATCCCGTTTGCCCAGCTTGTGCTTGTGCAGGATAAAAAGCATACGCCGCGCATGGAAGAAGCCGGGATTGCTTGGGATTTTTTTAAACATTACAGAAGGGATGGCCGTGGGAAAATCATAGCTGATGGCATCTAATCTGTTACTTTTGCCGATGGCTCCGGAGATCATAAGCGGATGCGTCCTTGTAAGGAAAAAGAACCAGCCGTTTTCCCAGGCAGCGTCAAAATTTGCAGCATATGTAAGGCAGGCTCTGGAAAGAGAGGAAACTAGTACATCGGTCACTAAATATCTCATAGTTTCACTTGTCTATTTTTCCGATAGCACATGGCAAAAATCCTCAATGTACCCCGCTATGCGCCTGATTTTTGCCTGGCACTCTCGAAGAAAAATCCGGCGTAACTTTATCAGATTATTTCTTTACAGTTCCTTAGTGCCGGATTTTGTGTATAATATCGGCACTACGTTTTAAATGGCGGTGTTTCTATGGTGGTGTTCCTTGTGGTAAATAAAGATTATTTTTGCGGACGGAAAGGCGGCAGACGCACAGTAAGAAAATGTGTGTGGTAAAAATAAAAGCACTTCTCATAATCGTATATTATGGGAAGTAAAAAACACTTCCCATAATCATGTATTATGCTTGCAGAGCATTTTTGAAAATTCAACATAGGTATTAGACATTATATCAAAATAGATTTACACTATAGATGTTCCGAAAAAGGGGCATCTATATTTTTACTTATGTCTATGCCTAGATCCGCAGACATTTTGTGAAAAGGTGTACAGGAAATTACCGAAAAGAATCTGGAGGATGGAAGATGACGATTGATGAGGCAAGTAAGCGTTATGATATCCCGATTAAAGTATTGCGGGAATATGAAAGCTGGGGATTGTGCGGCGCTGTAAAGAAAGTAATGGGGGCATGGCAGTATGACAACCAGGATATCGAGCGGCTGGGCATGGTCATGACGCTGCGCGACATTGGGTTTAGCAGTGGCGAAGCAGAATCCTATATGCGCCTGCTGTTAGAGGAAAAAAGCACAGAATCCCAAAGAATGGAAATGCTGGACAAAAAAAGGAGCCGGACACTGGACGAGATTCATTTTAAGGAGAAACAGATTGAGCGGATGGATTATCTGAGGTTTGAAATCCGAAAAGCAACGGAAGAAAAAGACTTAATCAAGAGATAAGGAGATGGAACAGGTATGCCTTGCTTAAACAATGAGGTATACTGTTTAAATGATATTCATTTTGAACGATAGATATGACATAAGGAGGTTGTATATGAAAAAATTTTGTATGACGATAATGATATGTTTACTGTTTGTTTCGCTGACAGCCTGTGGAAAAAGTGAAACGGAGAAAGATACGGCAGCAGAAACAGAAAGCGGTGCCGGGGACGCAGAGGATGGAACAGCAGATGATCCGGAAGAAACGGGGGACAGCCATTCCCTGGTGGTTTACTTTTCATGGTCCGGCAATACGGAGAAGGTTGCCAATTCCATTGCCCGGCAGACAGGGGCAGATGTTTTTCAGATTATTCCATCGGAACCTTATGTGGACGATTATGATGAACTTTTGGATATTGCGGCAGCGGAAAAGGAAAATGGAGCCAGGCCTGCCATAGAAGGAAGCATCGAAGATATTGGTCAATATGACGTCATCTATGTAGGATATCCGAACTGGTGGAGCGATATGCCGATGATCCTTTATACGTTTTTTGACAGCTATGACCTTTCCGGTAAAACGGTCGCACCGTTTTGTACCAGCGGAGGGAGCGGCCTGTCAGATACAGTGGATAGCATCAAAGAGCTTGAGCCGGATGCAGATGTCTTTGACGGTCTTCATATTGGCAGTTCATCCGCATCTAATCCGGATGAGGCAGTAAGCGGCTGGCTAAAGGAACTGGGTATTGTTGAATGAAAAACAGGGATTTGGCCTACAATGCCGGGGCTGCGCACCCGTCCCTGCTTGCAAGGACATTTTCGGCAGTGGCTGTAACAGTCCTCTGTTTTCGGAAGGGGAATGGCGTATATTATGAGAAACAGTGGATATGCAGATGGAATGGCGGGCTTCTGAAACGGATTTTAAGGATTGCGGCAAATGGGATTGCGCAGAGCATCTGGCCGCTGGCAGCCCTAGTCTGTGTGACGATGGGGCCGGTGTTTATTACGGTGGTTGGCCAGTGTATGGGGGGCGTTTTCATGCTGTTCGGAGGCTTTTATGCTGGTGATGAGATGCACCGGTTGGGAGTCTGTGTAGAGGGTATTGAGGAACTGGAGGAGATGTCAGGAACAATCCTTGTGGGAAAAGTAGAAGAAAATGAAACTGCTGATGAAAGGATGGCGGGTGCAGTGGAAAACAATACAGAAAATACAATAGAAACTAGAGAATACAGGGATGTGGTTTATGATACTTTGTCAGAGGCACAGAAGTTTGACCTGTATCTTCCGGAAACGGGGGAAGGACCCTTCCCACTGATTATGTTCATCCATGGGGGCGGCTGGTTTGCCGGAGATAAGACGGACGGGCAGGAGCGTGCATGGGTTACGCTGCGCGAAAAGGGATATGCGGTTGCAAGCATCAATTACCGGTTGAGCGGGGAGACACCGCATCCGGCGGGAATCATAGACTGCAAGACGGCACTGCGCTGCTTAAAGGCACACGCAGATGAATACCATATTGATGCGGAAAGGATTGCCGTGTCGGGGGATTCATCCGGCGGGCATTATGCCCTTATGGCTGCTCTGACCCCGGGGAATCCGGACTTTGAAGATCTGGCAAGAGGAAATCCGGAGCAGTCTTCAGATGTGGCATGTGCGGTAGCCTGGTACCCGGCAACAGATCTGGCAGAGACCATGCGGACAGTGCGGGAAGGAGAATATACCGGTTTTGGGGCAGATTTTGCATGGAGTAATATTGAACGTTACGCAGGAAAAAAGATTGAGGATGTGAATGATGATGTTCTGGTATCAGCCAGCCCCATACAGTATGTTACGGAGGATATGCCGCCTGTACTGCTCCAGCATGGGAATGCGGATACAATTTGCCCTATAGGCCAGTCCCAAAGGATTTATCAGAAAATGGTGGAAACAGCCGGAGAGGACAGGGTGGAATTCGATGTTTTGGATGGTGCGGAACATGGAGATGCAGATTTTGAGACAGCAGAAAATTTGGAACGGATTGTGCAGTTCCTGAAACAATGCGGATTATAAACTTTACCATCAAAGTATAGCATTTAAGCGCTCGTGAGTCTGTTAAATTGGCAAATCTAAGTGATTGCGGGTATAAATAGCAGGAGGGAAGCAGAATGGGCTATTTGCTGCGGGGCAGGTTAATCGGGTTTATTTTTGGTTTGCCTGCCGGAGCAGTAGGCGCGTTGACCGTACAGCGGACTTGTCACCATGGAGCAAAAGCCGGATTATCCATGGGTCTTGGTTCGTCTGTTGCAGACTGTTTTTATGCCTGTGTGGGTGTGTTTGGCTTTACACTGATTTCAGATTTTATGCTGCGGTATCAGACGCTATCAATCTATTGGGAGGCTCCCTGATTTTCGGATGGGGATCCGCCTGCTGATGAAGAAAGAAGACCTGGATGAATACCAGACATCGGTGATGGGACATCATTTATGCGGCTTGTTTTGTAGAGGCAGATTAGTATAAAGGAGGGCTTGTATTGCTTTACATATTATAAATCTCAACAAGATTTTTTGAGTAAAAAATCTTGACATGGTGTCAGAAAGGCTATATAATTATTGTACTGACACGGAGTCAGAGTAAGGGCATTTTGAATGGAAACAGGATAAAATTTGAAATGGAGGAATTTGAAATGGAGGAAGCAAATATGAGTAAAAAAATAGTACAGACTGCGGGAAAAGCCTTGGGGAATTGTATCAAAAACTTTTTTGTACGCGAATATCGTAATGAAAGGATCATATGATGAAGAAACGAAACCTATTGTTATCCGTACTGCTGGCGTTCATTCTATTATTCCCAATGATTGCCTGTGCGGCTGATGGCATGCAGGACAGTATGGAAATAGAAAATGAAAGAAAAGATGAAGTAAAAGACGGTTTTGCGCTGATCCGGGGCGGCGCTTTCCAGATGGGAAGCCCTGCCAGCGAGCCGGAGCGCAGCCCGGATGAAACCCGGCACAGCGTGACTGTCGGGGACTTCTATATGGCAGAGGCGGAGGTGTCCCAGGATAGCTGGCAGGCTGTGATGGGGACGAACCCAAGTGTAACGAAAGGCGGCAGCCTGCCTGTGACCAATATTACCTGGTACGATGCGGTCCGGTACTGCAACAGGCTCAGTGAGGACGAGGGGCTGGAACCTTGCTACCGTATTTCCGGCACGACAGTGGCCTGGAACCGGGCTGCTAATGGCTACCGCCTGCCCACTGAGGCGGAATGGGAGTACGCTGCACGTGCTGGCTCTGCCACACCTTTTCATTTTGGCGATTATGTCCATAACAGTGACGCCAACTGCTACAACGCTTACGGCTACAATAATGATGCCAGCGGAAACTGGGTCAACGGTTCCGATGCTTATCTTAGGAAGACGGTGGCGGTAGGCCAGTATCCTGCCAACGCTTATGGACTCTATAATATGCACGGCAACGCTGCTGAATGGGTATGGGACTGGTATGGCGCGTATGGAACCGGCGAAGCGGCAGACCCCACAGGCCCGGAAAACGGCAGCGCCAAGATTGTCCGGGGAGGCGGCTGGAATGACCATCCAAAGCACATCCGGTCTGCCTACCGCGGCGCGCAGCCTGCGGATATAGGGCTTTACAGCATCGGCGTCCGTCCGGTGCGCAGCGCCGGGACGTCTGCTGGGGAAGTAAAGAGCGTGTACAGCGCCAGGGCAGAACAGAAAACAGGCAAGGCCCTTATTGTTTACTTTTCCCAGACTGGCAATACCAGGGGGCTGGCGGAGCTTATCCATGAAATGAGCGGCGCAGACATCTTCCGTCTGGAACGCAAGACGCCTTATTCCTCCAGCAGTAACGGCCCTGTCCTGTATGGAGAGGCGCTGGACGAGCTGCGTGCCGAGGCCGTCCCAGAGCTGAAAGCCTATCCAGACATTGACCAGTACGACACGATTCTCCTTGGCTACTGTAACTGGTGGTCTTCCATCCCCGCATCGGTGCGCAGCTTCCTGCTGCATGATGATTTCAGCGGAAAGACGATCGTCCCGTTCTGCTCTATGGGCGGCGGGCGTTTTGCACAGACGGTCAGCGCCATCGCCAAGCTGGCTCCAGACAGCGTGATCAAAGAGGGCTTAGAGGTTACTTATTCCTCATATGACAGAACGGAAATCAGCGCGTGGCTGGAAAAGTCCCTCCCTGTCCAGGGCAGCCAGCAGCCGGAACCAGAGACGCCGCTAGAACCAGGCACTCAGGATACAGGCCAGATACCGGGGAAAGGAGAAATCAGCCCGCCGAAAAGCACGTCAATTGTGCGTATATCTGCCGGGAAAAGGAGTTTTACGGTAAAATGGAAAAAACAGGGGGAACAGGTGGACGGCTATGAAATTGCTTATTCCACAAGCAGCAGGTTTTCAAAGAAAAAGACTAGGACGGCAGCTGCAGGAAAAAGTGCGTCATCGAAAACCATTTCAAAATTAAAGGCGGGAAAGAAATATTACGTAAGGATCCGCGCCTATAAAACAGCAGAAGTCCAGGGGAAACAGAAAAATCTATATGCGGGATGGTCTAAGGTAAAGACAGTGACTTTCCATTGATGGATAAACAAAGGAAAAGTTTATGGTGATTCTAAAAAGAAAGGAAAAAAGAGTATGAAAAAATTAAGTAAAATAACGGCATGTGTGTTTGCTTTTTTTCTGGCTTTTGCTGTTATTTTCCATGCAGGGGCGGATATCCGCGCAGCAGGAAAGAAAAATATGAAAGCTGTCACAGTCAAAATGGGAAACAGGAACGTAAATGGGAAAACGGTTTCCATGCAGAGAGGGAAACGTTCCTCTTTAAAAGTGGGCGTTTCTCCAAGTATACAGAAAACATCGGTTTCCTACCGGTCATCCAGGCCGTCCTGCGTATCGGTAAACAGCAAGGGCAGGCTGACAGCAAAGAAAGCCGGGACGGCAAAGATCAGCATTACCGTGCGTGCATCCGGCTATAAGGCAAAGACAGTACGGGTAACTATCAGGGTAGCGGACCCTGCGCCAACAGAACCGACGCAGAAGCCAGATGCAGATACGCCGACAGATCCAGCGCAGAAGCCGGATACAGATACGCCAACAGAACCGACACAGGAACCATCCCATAATACAAAGAAAGCCCTGGTTGTTTATTTCTCATGTACAGGTGCAACAGCGGGGGTTGCACGGACAATGGCGGATGCGGCAGGGGCAGACATCTATGAGATACAGGCACAGGAACCTTATACATCAGCAGACCTCAATTACGGTGATTCTTCCAGCAGGGCTACAAAGGAGCAGAATGACCTTTCAGTGCGCCCGGCGATTGCAGGCAGTACGGATATCAGCGGTTATGATGTCATCTATCTCGGCTATCCGGTCTGGTGGGGCATGGAGCCGAGGATTATAGATACATTCCTGGAAAACTATGATTTTTCCGGTAAGAAAATCGCTCCTTTCTGTACTTCCGGGGGCAGCGGGATCAGCGGCAGCGAGAGCCGTATCCGTGAGCTTGCAGCAGGAGCGCAGATACTGCAGGGAAAGCGTTTTTCTTCCGGTTCATCCCGTTCTGAAATTGAAAACTGGCTTGGAAGCCTTGGAGTATAATCCCATGCCGTGAAAATCCCATAGTACAGCGCAGCCACTGGTAAGGCGGACCGAATCACGCAACGGGCTGCATACGCTGGAATATGCGCAGCAGACCGGCCTTGGCAGCCGTGCGTATAGGCTTGCATTGCTTGATTAATAACATAAAAAATATTTATAGAGGTTTCTATGGAGGTAAAGACCGTGAAAAAAAATATTGGTTCAAAGATGGCATTATATCCAATGCCGGTCACAGTAATCGGGAAATGCCTTTCCTATAAGGAGGGGCGGTAACCATGCCAAAGGGTTCTGAAGAACTGACAAACGCAAGGAAAGAAGAGATCATAAATGCATGCGCCAGGCTTTATGAAACTATGGGGTTTAAGGATATTACGATCAAGGAAATAGGGAATGTGACTTCATTTACCCGCACTTCCATTTACAACTATTTCAACACGAAAGAAGAAATTTTCCTTGCGCTTTTGCAGAAAGAATATGAACGCTGGGTGGAAGACCTGGAAAAGGTCATAGAAGGAAATGAAACGCTGGATCACAGCCGGCTTGCCGGTGCATTGGCACGTACCCTGGAAAAGCGTGAGCTGCTGTTAAAGATCATGTCTATGAACCATTTTGATATGGAGAAAAACAGCCGGATGGAAAACCTTGTGGAATTTAAAACAGCTTACGGACGTTCCATTGACGCAGTGGACCAGGTTTTGAAAAAATTTTGCCCGCAGATGGATGAAAACAGCAGACAGGACTTCATCTATGCCTTTTTTCCGTTTATTTATGGGATTTATCCATATGCCAGTGTCACAGACAAGCAGAGGGCGGCAATGGAAAAGGCGGGAATCGGTTTCAGGTATATGTCTATTTATGAGATGGCGTATATGTGTGCTGCCAGGCTGCTGGCTGCTGACGGTAAGGAACTTTAAAAGAAGGCCGTGTGCCCGGAAGGACGATATGGAACAGATAAAGACAGGGATCCTCGGCGCAGGCAGCAGAAAAAATACTTGTGGCAAGCTGGCGGAATCCCTCGCGGACAGGCTTGCGGATGATATATACGGAATTGTGCCACAGGAGCCGTATACACCGGGAGGCCTAAATTACAATGATGGCAGCAGCCGCAGTACGGCCGAGATGGATGATGCATCCTGCAGGCTGGCGATTGTAGGAATCTGGATAGAAATGCCAGCCCTGTAAAGAACGGGCTGGCAAAATTTTTACAGATA
This sequence comes from uncultured Eubacterium sp., assembly GCA_947089855.1. Classification (GTDB taxonomy): domain Bacteria; phylum Bacillota; class Clostridia; order Lachnospirales; family Lachnospiraceae; genus Eubacterium_J. The sequence goes on along the minus strand of CAMUML010000017.1, from coordinate 47,177 downwards.
TTTTTTGGATGCTTCAGGGCTGAGATTATATTGCTCCTGAATCTTTAGCAGGATTGTCTGTGCCGGGACATCTAAATTTTTCAATATAGAGACAGTACCCCTAATGCCCTCCTCAATACCTTCTCTTTTTATTGTCTTAGCTTCATATTCCAGAACTTTTCCACCCATGACCGCTCTCACTCCTTCCCTGACAGCATTGTATTTTACTGCGATATGTTCCAACACTCTATTTGACATGTCAATAATGGTACATCTTGTGTATTCGCTGATTTTTCCCTGATTTAAGAGTTCTTCCAGCTTATTTTTGATCTGTCCATATTCTTCCTGTAAGGCATTCAGTTTTGTTTTGTCCTTTTCATATTCTTCAAACCGTGTTTCGTGGGAAAAGATATGGAAGGGAATTAGCATCAAAAGGTTTTTCTCAAAAATTTCTTCCAGGGTGTACTGCTGGGATTTCATTACCGGGATGTCATATTCAACGGTCCCGCCCGGAGTTACCATCCTGATTTTCAGCGTATCAGGCGTTGATACATGGTGCCTCAGATACAGCACAGCGGAATGCGGCAGCGTCACAGTAAGGACATTCCCGCTGATCTGTCCTTCATCCAGGGCGATCTGGGTTCCGTACTCAAAAATTCTGACCAGCATGCTGTTATCAGTACTGCTCTGGCATTCCAGATGGTATTTTTTTGTTTCCCTTCCTTCTACACGGAAACTGGTATCCGTAATCCGTTCCTCTTCATTCCCGCCCTGCAGGTTCAGGAAGTGCTCGTTTGGTGAGAAGACGATTTTTTCCTGCCCTGAATAATGCTCCCCGAATACTTCGTTTAACACAGGGATGACCAGGGGGCTGCAGTCATTCAGCAGCGTGCGGAACACATCATCATACGGTGTATTTGTTATCCTTATATTTTCCATCGATCTGCTCCTTTTATTATATTTTACCACATCGTGTAGAATTACTCAAACAGAAAACACATTGTGTTTGGAGCCTGCAAAATATTGTTAATTTCTGCAGATCCGAATAGAGAAGTCATTTATGGTATGTTGGATGTATAGAAAAAAATCTCAAAAAAAGCAGAAAGGATGGTGCCTGTATGGGAAGAAGGCATACGCCATACACATATTTTTCAGTTTTTCACAGTTCCTTATTCCATTAAGCAAATTGGAGCTGTATAATTGGGGCGGTTATAAATCACAAATTGAAAAAGGAGAGGATAGTTATGATTACTGTTCGTAATGCTACAATGGAAGATGCAGGGCGTATTTTGGAAATATACGATTATTATGTAAGAAACACAGCAATAACATTTGAATATGATACCCCATCGCTTGAAGAATTTAAAGGACGAATGAAAAAAATAATGCAACGCTATCCGTATTTGGTCATTTTAAAAAATGGACATATTGAAGGATATGCATATGCGGGTCCGTTTGTTGGAAGGGCCGCTTATAACTGGTCATGTGAAATGACAGTTTACCTTGACCATAATGCACAGAAATGTGGAATGGGCAGGACAATTTATGAAGCATTGGAAAAGGCTTTGTACGATATGGGGATTCTTAACTTATACGCATGCATTGGTTATCCGGAAAGCGATGATGAATACCTGACAACTAACAGTGCCGATTTCCATGCACACTTAGGGTTTGTGAAAGTTGGAGAATTCCATAAATGCGGGTATAAATTTGACCGTTGGTACAATATGATTTGGATGCAGAAAATTATAGGAAAACATGAAACTAATAAAACCTGAAAAGTTGCAAATTGGTGGATATAAATCAACTATATATGTAACATTCTGAAGTGCAACCCCAAAGTAGCCAAATAACCCCAGAAAACGATTCTTCTGGGGTTATAAAACGGTATAACACGATTTACTGTTGGTATGTATTTGGGTTTTCGTTGATTTGTTTCTATTTTTTTGTAACTGGCTAATGCAACAAATCCTACGTTTACATTTTTACATTCCCTGCTCAAAAAAATATTTTTTTGTCACAATAGCGGTCGCTCCTATAAAAGAAAGCCTATCACATAGTTCTGAAATTTTAATATTCGAGTCCGTATAGCTTGCATCATACTTTTGGCAGTACGACATAAAGATTTTACGTATTACATCATTTTCAAACATCGTCCCATAGAGAACCGTATTATCTGGAGCAAGCACAGTCATCACATTCACAACCACCCTTGCCATCCTCTCGATACTGTTACATAAGATTTCCTTCACAACTGGCTCTTTCAACAGCTCATCCTCTCCCAGGTGTTTTTCAATCCAATAACTGAATAAGTCTTCTGTAACTCCTTGAATGTTGCCTTCCACCATTTGATACAGGCAAGGCGTATTTTCCTGCGAAAATACATCCCTGAGTTTATCTACGATTGCTTTTATAGACACTCTTGTCTCCAGGCACCCCTTACGCCCACAACGGCACTGGATTCCATCCGGTTCGACAATAAAGTGGCCAATCTCGGCTGCCCGGTTCTCTTTTCCTTCATAAATCCTGTTATTGATTACAATGGCAGAGCCCACACCCGGCCCCCATTTGACAAAGAGAAGGTCGTTATCTGTTTTGCCAAGGCCATAGGTCAGTTCTCCTTCTGCAAATGCTTTTACATTATTCTCAATAATAACCGGGCAATGCATCAATTCCTCCATGATCTTCTGTACAGGAACCTTTTGCTCCCAGATACCATAAGCTTGCATGCTAATCCCGCTTTTCCTGTCTACAATTCCTGGAATACATATCCCAGCCCCCAGTATATCCTCCTGTTTTTTTTGATTCTCCCACAGAAGGACTTTACTTTCTTTGGCAACCTCATTCAGAAATTTCTCCGGTGCTTCCCTGACATTGGTTCTGATTCTCTTATGCGCCAATGCCATGCCCTGAAGATCGCTGATTGTAATCCAAGTATATACAGCTTCAATATTTACGGCAATCACACACTTATACGCATAATTAATATCTACCAGAACCTTTTTTCGTCCTGCCCTTTTTTCCTCCTGAATCTCTCCTTTTTCCAGAAGCATGCCATCTTCTATCATCTCCGTACACAACAAGGTAACCGCTGCCGGGGTCAGCCCCACTACTTTTGCAATATCCTTTCTTGACATGGCTCCCCGGCTGTTCAGCAATGACAGAATCGCAGACTTATTCCTGATCCTTACATTTTCAAGATTTATTCCTGTTCGCCCCATATTTTATTCATTCCTATATTACAACCAAAGAGCCAGAGGGCCTAGCCAGCGCTGCGTTATATATCTGGGTATCGGGCGAAGGGCAAAAGATAAATATGTAAAATTGCACAACTTTTTTGGCTTTCGTGTCCGTAAATGCAAGCAAAATTAGCAATTATGCCATATTTTGACAGAATGGCAAATAAGGGACATATGTCCTTTCCAAATAGCCTGTGAGTTCTATATAATAAAGAAAAAGAGGTGGGGCGCCGTGGACATATTTAAAGAGCTGCCATTGAAAAAACAGGCATATATGGATCTTTTGTTTCAGAACTGTACGGAAGAAGTGAAGTACTACATGCGTCTGGTTGAGGTGGATGAGGATAAGACACTGATAAAAGCAGGGGATAAATGCTGTACGATCTATATCATTTTATCTGGAAAAGTAACTGGGATCGAATGGCCAATGCATGAACGGCCCTATGCATTTAAGGACTATGGGCCGGGGGATTTTTTTGGGGAGATTGAATGTTTCGCGGATCTAATCAATTACCGGATCAGTGTCGTTACTGCTACCAAATGCCGTGTGCTTTTGATACCTGCGGCATTTTATATGGAATGGCTGCGGCAGGATGTGGATGCGCTGTTTATGCGGACAAAGGAAAATATGCGCAGGCTTATTATGCAGACTGCGGATGCCCGCAGGTATTTGTTTATCGAAGGCAGGGAACGTCTGATGATGCATTTTATCCGGAAATACGAACAAAAACCGCCGCTTTGCAACTATATGGAAATCCGGCAGGACAGGAACCAGTTAGCAGAGGAAATTGGATTTTCCGTCAGGACTTTAAACCGGAATATCAAAAAGCTGGAAGAAATGGGGATGGTACAGGTACAGAAAGGGAAAGTCGTAATTACCGGGGACGGATATTTGCAGATGGCAGCACATTTGGACCGTTATTTAAACGGCTAGGAATGATCCTGCTGCCTAAGCGCTCGTAATAAAGGAGGGAGAACGATATGTATGTAGGAAAAAAAGTAACCCGTGTGGATGCTTATGATAAGGTGGTTGGGCGTACCAGATATACGGACGACCTGTGCGATAAACGCGCTTATATTGCGCGGGTGCTGCACGCATCTATTGCCCACGGCAGGGTAGTGTCGATTGACGTATCGGAGGCGGAAAAGGTGGCAGGCGTTATCCGGGTGTTTACCTGCTTTGATGTCAAGGAGAAGCATTATTTTCCAACAGCAGGCCATCCGTGGTCGACCGACCCGGCGCATCAGGATGTGGCAGACCGGCTGGTCCTGACGCAGGAGGTGCGGTTTTATGGGGATGATATTGCCGCGGTTGTGGCGGAAGATGAGGTGGCGGCAGCGCAGGCACTGCGCGTTATAAAAGTGGAATATGAAGAGTACCCGTTTGTTTTGGATGTGCAAAAAGCAATGGAAGACGGCGCGCCGCAGATCCATCGGGAGTATCCGAATAATATTTTAAAGCATACAACAATCCAGAAGGGGAATTATAAAGAAGCGGTGAAAGAGCCAGGGCTTACGAAAGTAGAAGGCTGGTACGAAACGCCGACGGTACAGCATTGCCATATTGAAAATTTTATCTGTTATGCCGAGATGGAAGGCGGCCGGATTACAGTGACGTCTTCTACGCAGATACCACATATTGTACGCCGCATCGTAGGGCAGGCGCTTGGGATGGAATGGGGCAAGATCCGGGTGGTAAAGCCGTATATTGGCGGTGGCTTTGGCAATAAGCAGGATATTTTGTACGAGCCGCTGTGCGCGTGGCTATGCAGGAACCTGGGCGGCCATCTGGTCAAACTGGATGTCCCAAGGGAAGATACGTTTGTATCCAACCGCGTGCGCCATTCTATACGCAGCCATATTATCTCGTGGGTACGCCCAGACGGTACCTATGCGGCACGTAAACTGGAAGCGTTTTCTGACCAGGGTGCGTATGCGTCCCACGGGCACAGTATTGTAGCAAAGGGGGCGGGCGCATTTCCGCAGCTTTATCCATGTGAGAATGTGGAAGTGGATGCTTATACGGTATTTACCAATAAGCCAGTGGCCGGGGCGATGCGTGGGTATGGTATCCCGCAGGCGATGTGGGCAGTGGAATGCCATACGGAAGATGTGGCAGCGGCGATGGGTATGGATTCTTTGGCATTCCGGCGCAAAAACCTGATGCCAGTGGGTTTTCAGGATCCGTTTTCCAAAAATGAATTGTATTACGATACATTTAACCAGTGCCTCGATAAAGCAATGGCAGCGATTGATTATGAACGGAAATATAAAGCGTACCAAAACCAGACAGGGGATATACGCAGGGGGATTGGCATAGCGGTATTTTGGTACAATACGGCAGTATGGCCGATTTCCTTGGAAACGGCATCGTGCCGCATGGTGCTCAACCAGGATGGCTCCCTCCAGGTGCAGCTTGGGGAAACAGAGATTGGGCAGGGGGCGGATACAGCGTATTCGCAGATGACAGCCGATGTGCTGGGCGTCCCGTTAGAATCCGTCCATGTGGTTTCCTGCCAGGACACCGATGTAACGCCGTTTGGAACCGGGGCCTATGCATCCCGGCAGACGTATACGGCGGGGTTTGCGATCCGCAAGACAGCGCTGCTGCTAAAGGAACGTATTTTAAACTATGCGCAGGAACTGACCCGTATGCCGCCGTATAACCTGGATATTGCCAATGCGCAGATCGTGCGTGTGACGGACGGCAGGGTTTTGATGACATTGGGCGAGCTTGCTACTACGGCGTTGTACAGCCTGGACAACAGCCAGCATTTATCGGCGGAAAGCACAGCGCAGATTAAATCCAACGCGTATTCGTTTGGATGTACGATAGCAGAGGTGGAAGTAGATATTCCGATGTGCCAAGTGAAATTATTGGATATTGTGAATGCACACGATGCCGGGACATTGATAAACCCAGCGCTGGCAGAAGCACAGGTGCATGGCGGCATGAGTATGGGCATTGGGTTTGGGCTGTCGGAGCGGCTTTTGTTTGACCAAAAGACCGGGCGTGCGCTGAACAATAACCTGCTGGACTATAAGGTTTCCACATTTATGGACCATCCGCGCTTAAAAGCGGTATTTGTGGAAAACCCGGAACCGACCAGTGCGTTTGGGACAAAAGCCTTGGGCGAGCCGCCAACCTGCTCTATTGCGCCTGCCATCCGCAATGCGGTTTACCAGGCAACTGGGGCTGCCGTCAACGAAGCGCCGCTGCATCCGCAAAACCTGTTCCGTAGGTTTCAGGAAGAAGGGCTGCTGTAGGGAGCGTTGCAGCGGAATGGGAAAGGAAAAGTACGAGAAAAGGAGGGTTTGATCATGTATGATATAAAGGCGCTTTATGAAGCAGAAAGCGTAAGCCATGCGGTCCAGCTCCTTATGGAGCATCCGCAGGCACAGGTAATCGCGGGCGGAAGCGATGTCCTGGTGCAGATACGGGAAGGGAAACGCGCGGGGAAAGAGCTGGTCAGCATTTTTGGGATTGATGAAATGCGCGGGGTCTGCTATGAAGAAGACGGGGCGTTGCGCATCGGCTCTTTAACTAGTTTTTCCCATATTACAAAAGACCCGCTGATCCAAAAGCATATTAAAGTATTGGGGGAAGCCGTAGATATGGTTGGGGGCCCGCAGATACGCAATATAGGGACAATTGGCGGAAATACCTGCAATGGGGTAACGTCTGCCGATTCCGCTTCTACGCTGTTTGCCTGGGATGCCATTGTGGAACTGACGGGGCCAGAGGGCATGCGCAGGATCCCGATCCATGATTTTTACATAAAAGCAGGGACGGTGGACCTGCGCCCAGGAGAACTGCAGACGGCAATTATCATCCCAAAACAGGCGTATGAAGGGTACCATGGCCATTATATAAAATACGCGATGCGCAATGCAATGGATATTGCAACGACTGGGTGTTCGGTCAATGTAAAATTATCGTCCGATAAAAAGCGCATAGACGATGTCCGCATTGCATACGGTGTGGCAGGCCCGGTGCCGATGCGTGCCCCATCGGCGGAAGAAACCGCCAAGGGGGAGGCGGTATCAAAAACTGTGGTCCAGGCATTTGCCCAGGCCGTGCTGTCCGACATCCAGCCGCGGGACAGCTGGCGGGCTTCCAAAGCGTTTCGGCAGCATATCGCCGTTGTATTGGCAGAGCGTGCGCTCACAGAATCGATCCGTCTAGCAGGAGGTGGAAATTATGAGTAAGCAGTATAAATTGGTTTCCTGTACGGTCAATGGGAAACAGGTAGAAAAAATGGTGGATGTGCGTGCGTCGCTTACCGATATGCTGCGGGACGACTACCGGCTGACCAGTGTAAAAAAAGGCTGTGAAGTCGGCGAGTGCGGGGCATGCAACGTAATGATCGACGGAGAGTGTTATAATTCCTGCATTTACCTGGCAGTATGGGCGCAGGGCAAGGAGATCCTGACTTTGGAAGGGTTAGCCGGGCCAAATGGCGAAATCTCCGATATTCAGCAGGCATTTATAGATGAAGCGGCGGTGCAGTGCGGATTTTGCACGCCAGGGTTTATTATGAGTGCCGTGGAATTGCTGGAAGCTGGCCAGGAATTTTCCGATGAGGAAATCCGCAAACGGATGTCCGGCCATTTATGCCGCTGTACTGGGTATGAAAATATTTTCCGGGCGGTGAAAAAGACCATGCTGCGGCGGCTTGGGAAAGAAGCTGAGGCAGATGCTGTATAAAAAAGTGCTGGGAAGGATGGGCCGGGCAGGGTTGCCGCTTTGACGAGAGGGATAAATTTATGGGAAATAAAGAAGAAAAGGTTACTACAGTAAGTGAAGAAAATATCTACAAATTGAATGGAAGGGTGCCGTTGGGCAAAGCAATTCCGTTTGGCCTCCAGCATGTGCTTGCTATGTTTGTTGCCAATCTGGCGCCAGTGCTGATCGTATGCGGCGCGGCGCTGGTAAGGGGGACAGACAGCCATTTGAGTGGGACGGAAATTACGCGCCTGCTGCAGTGCGCGATGTTTGTAGCAGGGGTCGGGACTTGCCTGCAGCTGTATCCGGTCTGGAAAATCGGCTCTAGGCTGCCGATTGTTATGGGTGTGAGTTTTACGTTTTTAGGCAGCCTTTTGATGATCTGTACCAATCCGGAGCTTGGATACGAAGGGATGGTTGGCGCTGTGATCCTGGGCGGTATTTTTGAAGGCGTGGTAGGCCTGAGTGCGAAATATTGGAAACGGTTTTTAACGCCGGTCGTATCCGCCTGCGTTGTGATTGCGATTGGGCTTTCCCTTTTGCCGGTCGGCATGAATTCTTGGGGAGGCGGCAATGGGTCGGAAACGTTTGGCGCATGGTACCATCTAGCAGTAGGCGGGTTTACGTTGGTTGTATGCCTGGTTTCCCGGTATATGCTAAAAGGTGTTTATAAAAATCTAAATATTTTGGTTGGGCTGATCTTTGGCTATATCTTGTCTACTATTTTAACGGTAGCCGGTATTGCTCCAATGGTGGATTTTTCCGGCATTTCAAAGACGATCGATGAGGTTGGCTTTTTCAGCCTGCCGCAGATTGTGTTTTTTACCGCCCATAAGCCGGTATTTGATATAGGGGCGTTTTTTACGATCGCAATTGTGTTTTTAGTATCTGCGGCCGAGACGACCGGTGCGACGACGGCTGTTTGCCAAGGCACGTTAGGCCGTGACATTAAAATGGAAGAACTGCAAGGATCCCTGGCTGTGGATGGGTTTTCCAGTACGATTTCCGGATGTTTTGGATGCCTGCCGTTAACCTCCTTTAGCCAGAATGTGGGTTTGGTAACTATGACAGGTGTGATTAACCGGTTTACAATTTTAATGGGTGCGTTGACATTGATCTTGGCGTCCTTGTTCCCGCCGCTGGGTGCATTTTTTAATTCCCTGCCGGAATCCGTGCTGGGCGGCTGTACGGTTGTGATGTTTGGCTCGATTATGTATGAAGGCATGAAGATGCTAAAAGAGTGCGAATTTAATGACCGTACCATGATCATTGTATCCCTGGCATTCTGTATCGGCGTCGGGCTGACACAAACGTCCGGAAATTTCTTTTCTGCATTCCCGCAGGCAGTGGGCGATATTTTTAATGGAAATGCAGTAGCAGGCGTATTTGTCGTATCGCTGGTACTTAGCCTGTTTTTGCCAAAAGAAAAACAAGGTGCATGATATTATTACCGTAAGTGTTCAGGAATAGTGCCGGCAGCAAGCTTTGGCATTATTCCTGATTTTGTTATTTTACCGTAAGTATGCGCTGCAGGTACGGTATGGAGAACGATAATATTTATAAAAATTATTATTGTTATAAAAATTTATTAGTACAAGTTGAATAAATTTCTCATTTATAGTATAGTAGAGGCAGGATAAACGAGAAGGAGGGGATTTACATGTATCATATTAATGTAAACGGCCAGTTATATCAGGTAGAAGGGGACGGAAAACTGCTGCCGTTCCTGCGTGACGTATGCAAATGCAAGTCTGTGAAAGACGGCTGCAGCGAAGGGGCCTGCGGCACCTGCCATGTATTGGTAGACGGGACAGCGGTCAAAGCATGTATACCGGAAATATCTATGATGGACGGCAGGCATATTTTGACGGTAGAAGGGTTTACCGAAGAGGAAAAGGAGCTGTATGCATATGCATTTGCAGAAGCAGGCGCCGTCCAGTGCGGGTTTTGCATCCCGGGTATGGTGGTCTGTGCCAAAGCATTGCTGGATGTCAATCCGGATCCGTCCAGGGAAGAGATTGCCTATGCGCTGCGGAATAATATCTGCCGCTGTACTGGCTATAAAAAGATTATGGACGCCGTAGAACTGGCGGCCAAAATAAAACGGGAAGCAAACGGCATACCGGATAAAGAATTTACCTGGAAGCTGGGGGAACGGGTACACCGGGTCGATGCCCGCGAGAAAACACTGGGCTATGGGGAATATACAGACGATATGGAAGTAGAAGGCATGATTTATGCCAGCGCTGTCCGTGCCAAATATCCAAGGGCAAGGGTACTGGAAATCGATGCGCAGGCTGCCAAAAACCTGGCGGGGGTGGTTGGCGTTTATACGGCAGCGGATATTCCGGGCAGTGTAAAAGTCGGCCATTTGGTGCAGGATTGGGATACAATGATCCCGGTCGGGGAATGCACCCGGTACCTAGGGGATGCGGTTGCTATTGTAGCAGCCGAGACGCCGGAGATTTTGGAGCGGGCGAAAAAGCTGGTCAAAGTCTCTTATGAAGAACTGGTGCCGGTCACAAGCCCTTATGAAGCAATGAAAGCGGATGCCCCGTCCATACACGAAGGCGGAAACCTGCTGGCGCATAAACACGTATCAAGGGGAAATGCCAAAGAAGCAATTGCAAAGTCGAAATATGTCTACAACGAAACATTCCATACCCCATATACCGAACATGCCTTCCTGGAACCGGAATGTGCCGTTGCAATGCCTTATGAAGACGGCGTGCTGATTTATTCCACCGACCAGGGTACTTACGATACGCAGCATGAATGTGCGGAAATGCTTGGCATGCCAAGGGAAAAGGTGCGTGTAGTCAATAAGCTGGTCGGCGGCGGTTTTGGAGGAAAGGAAGATGTGACCGTGCAGCATCAGGCAGCGCTGGTAGCATGGCTGTCGAAAAAGCCGGTTAAAGTAAAACTCTCCCGCCAGGAGAGCATTACCGTCCATCCGAAACGCCATCCAATGGATATGGAATTTACCGTTGGCTGTGATGAAAACGGGATAATCCAGGGGGTTATGGCGACGGTAGTCTCCGATACGGGCGCTTATGCTTCGCTTGGCGGACCGGTATTGGAACGTGCCTGTACCCATGCGGCAGGGCCGTACAATTACCAGAATTTTGAGATCGATGGAAAAGCATATTACACCAACAATCCGCCAGCCGGTGCATTCCGCGGCTTTGGTGTGACGCAGACCTGTTTTGGCATGGAAATGGTTTTGACCAAGCTTGCGGGGATGGTAGGCATCAGCCCGTGGGAAATCCGCTACCGCAATGCCATCCGTCCTGGGCAGGAACTGCCGAACGGGCAGATCGTAGATGAATCGACCGGGCTTGCCGAAACGTTGGAAGCGGTAAAAGAAATCTATGAAAGCAGCCCATATGCCGGGATAGCCTGTGCCATGAAAAATGCAGGGGTAGGCGTCGGCATTCCGGATTTTGGCAGGGCAATTTTAAAAGTCCAGGATGGAAAAATACATATCCGTTCCGGGGCGTCCTGTATCGGGCAGGGGCTTGGAACCGTGCTGGTCCAGATGGCCGTAGAAACAACTGGGCTTCGAAGGGGGGACTTCGTATACGAAGCCGCCAATACCATCAATGCCCCGGATTCCGGCACCACTTCCGGCTCCAGGCAGACGCTGATCACCGGAGAAGCGACAAGGCGTGCCTGTGAAAAACTAAATGAAGACCGGAAACAGCATTCCTTGCAGGAACTGGAAGGGAAGGAGTACTATGGGGAATACCTGGCAAAGACCGACCCGCTGGGCGCAGACGTCCCGAATCCGGTTTCCCATGTGGCCTATGGCTATGCGACGCAGGTATGTATCCTGGATAGCCAAGGCAGGATTGAAAAAATTACAGCTGCCCATGATGTCGGCAAGGCCGTGAACCCACTGTCGGTAGAAGGGCAGATCGAAGGCGGGGTTGTGATGTCGGCCGGGTTTGCACTGACCGAAGAATACGCATTGAAAGATGGTGTCCCGCTTTCCAAATATGGGACGCTTGGGCTGTTCCGTTCCCACCAGGCGCCGGAAGTAGAAAGCATTATTGTAGAAAAGCCAGGGCTAAAAGTAGCGGGCGGTGCGATCGGCATTGGCGAGATCACCTCTATCCCGACAGCACCGGCCATTGCTGGCGCTTACTACCGCTATGACGGGAAATACCGTACCTCCCTGCCGCTTGCAGATACGCCATATGCCGTATCCCCTAGCGTAAAGGAGGCCAAAAAGCCAGCCCAGTATGCATATGTAGCCTGCAATGGCGGCGAGAAAAACCATAGCTGCACATATGGCTGTGTTGCCTGCGGTGCCTGCGTGCAAACCTGTCCTAATGGCGCTGCGTCTATCAATTTACATGGCGTGGCACAAATCGATGAAACCAAATGCGTTGGATGCGGACTATGTGAAAAAGCCTGCCCGCAAGGGATTATCCATATGCATAGCGCAGGGGTTCCATTCCTTGTGCGCTGCTCAAACCAGGATAAAGGCGCAGATGCCAGAAAAGCCTGTGATACAAGCTGTATCGCGTGCGGACTGTGCGAAAAAAACTGCCCGGCCGGAGCAGTCCAGGTAAATCATGGATATGCGCAGATTTCGGAAGAGAAGTGTTTATCCTGCGGAAATTGTGTGGTAAAATGTCCTAGGAACGTTATATTTGATGTACGTGGGATAATAAGGAATGTTTGATACCGGTAGCAATTATATTACAAACGGTATGGATCATAAAGGAGGCAGATCATATGGTAATTGTGCGGGGAGGCGGCGACATTGCTACAGGGACAGTTTTTAAGCTGCACCAATGCGGCTATGCCGTCCTGGTTTTGGAGGCCGCCATGCCTACGGCAATCCGCAGGCAGGTAGCCTTTTGTGAGGCTATGTATGACGGTGCCGCGACAGTAGAAAAGGTAACGTGCAGGCGCATTGATTCCATTGGCCAATGCCAAAAGGTATGGGATAACCAGGAAATCCCGCTGCTTGCAGACCCTGGCGCTAAAGCAGCCGGCGTGCTGCATCCGCAAGCTGTGGTAGACGCCATCCTTGCAAAAAAAAATATCGGGACCAGCAGGCAGATGGCGCCGCTTACGATTGCACTTGGGCCAGGTTTTTGTGCAGGGGAAGACGTAGATTATGTGGTGGAAACCCAAAGGGGGCACCAGCTTGGCCGGATCATTACACAAGGTACCGCGCTGCCCAATACCGGTATACCAGGCATAATCGGCGGGTTTGGGGCAGAGCGCGTGATCCATGCCCCAAGCAGCGGGCAGATAAAAATATCCGCCCAGATTGGGGACATTGTACAAAAAGGGCAGGCATTGGCCCAGATTGGCAGTGTGGCGGTGCCAGCTTCCTTAGATGGCGTCCTGCGCGGAATCATCCGGGACGGGTTTACCGTTGCCAAAGGGATGAAAATCGCAGATATTGACCCGAGGATAGAACAGAAAAAAAACTGCACAACGATTTCAGACAAAGCCCGCTGCATTGCCGGAAGCGTATTGGAACTGCTGGTCCGGCATAATGTACGCCGGGAACTGGCCCTCTAATTTCTGGCCAACCAATTGAGAAAGGGTGCGGATATGGATGCAATATTGCTGGCAGCAGGAAACAGCGTGCGGTTTGGGGGAAATAAATTACTGTTTCCATTGGGTCAAAAACCGGTATACCGTTATATGCTGGAACGGCTTTATCAAAAAAAAGAAGAACATCTGCTGGAAAATGTCGTAGTTGTGACCCAATACGGACCAATATCCGCAGACATCCGCCAGAATTTTCCAGGTGCCTACGCGGTAAATAACCCAGCTCCAGAACGGGGCATTTCTAGTTCCATCCGCCTAGGGCTGGAACAGCTGGAGCAAATATCCGCAGGGTCGCAGTCATGCCTTTTTGCAGTCGCAGACCAGCCGTTTTTAACGGCAGGGTCATTGGAAAAGATGATCAAAGTATGGCAGCAAAACAGCTATGGGATTGTATCGGCTGCCCAGGTACCGGAGCCATTGGCGGGCAGTGCCCAGGCAGGGAACCCGGTTATCTTTTCTGCTAAGTATTATGAGGAATTAAAAAATCTGTCTGGCGACACAGGCGGAAAAAAAGTGATGCGGCGGCATATGGAGGATGTGGGGTTTTGTGCAATTTTACCGCGGGAACTGGAAGATATAGATACGAAGGAGGCATTGGGGCATAGCCATCCGGCCTGTATACAAGATTTTCCATTTTTAAAGGAATCCGGCCATGTGATTTCTCTGGTAGGCGCAGGTGGCAAAACAACATTGATGTATGCGCTGGCAGCTTATTATGCCGAAACAGGCCGGACAGTGGTGGTTACTACGACGACCCATATCTGCAAACCGGAACCATATCCGCCGGGGTACCCGGTTGTACAATCACTGCGGCAGTTAAAAGAGCGGTTAAAGGAATATCCAGTAGTTGTGGCAGGTGCCGATGCACCTGGGGGCAAATTGAAAATGCCGGATACAATGGGCATTTCCGATTATGTAAAAGCAGCCGACATTGTCCTGGTAGAAGCAGACGGTGCGAAACATTTTCCATGCAAAGCGCCGCTGGAAACGGAGCCTGTGATCCCAGACGAAAGCAGTATTGTGATCGGGGTAGCAGGCGTCGACACATTAGGAAAGCCGTTGTCCGAGGCCTGTTTCCGTAAGGAAAAAATGATGGAACTGCTTCATGCCGGCCCATCCCACCGCATGTCAGAAAAAGACCTGGCTACCGTCCTGCTGTCAGAAAACGGCACACGCAAACAGGTTGGGCAGAGGGATTATTATATTGTGTTAAATAAATGCGACGATCAAAGGAAAAGGGGACAGGGCGAACGGGTAAAAAAGATCTTGCAGGCGGCAGGGGCAGCCAATGTATTCTGCCTTGCGCTAAAACCGCCCGGCAGGCAGGGCTTTCCATATGATGCAAGATAACGGCGCCCGTGGGCCAGTATTTACCATATTGCAGGAAGGGATAAAGGGAAAGGGGCAGTAGCATATGGGTGAAACAATTACATTTTGTAAAGGCGGCGGCTGTACGGCAAAACTGGGGGCAGGTGTGTTAAGCCATATACTGGAACGCCTGCCCAAAGGCAAACAGGATGCAGACCTTTTGATCGGGTATGACAGCAAGGACGATGCCGCCGTTTACCGTATTACAGACGATATAGCCGTTGTGCAGACATTGGATTTTTTTCCGCCAATGGTAGATGACCCGTTTTTATTCGGGAAGATAGCCGCGGCCAATGCTTTGAGCGATGTATACGCAATGGGCGGGGACGTCAAAACAGCATTGAATATTGTCTGTTTTCCAGAAGATATGGATTTGAATATTCTGGGCGAGATTATGCGCGGCGGGGCCGAAAAGGTGCAGGAAGCCGGAGGGATCCTTGCCGGGGGCCATTCCATAGCAGATGATAGTGTAAAATATGGTTTGTCTGTAACAGGCATCGTCCATCCGCAGCATATTTATCCAAATAACCAGGCACAGCCAGGCGATAGGTTAATTTTATCAAAAAAGCTTGGCGTCGGTATTATCTGCACCGCAGCCCGCATACAACAGGCTTCGAAAGCGGCTTTTGACGAAGCAACGGCGTCAATGGCAATGCTAAATAAACGGGCATCGGAAGCCAGCAGGAAATTTGAAGTCCATGCCTGTACGGACATAACCGGTTTTGGGTTTTTAGGGCATCTCCATGAAATGATGGATCAAAAACATTCTTGCTATATTGACGCAGCACACGTACCGGTAATGGAAGCTGCGATACCATATGCGGATGAATTTTACTTAACCGCAGCCGGGCAGAAGAACCGCAACCATCTGGAACCCTATGTTTCATTTTCTAATATACCGTTTGCAATGGAAGAAGTGCTGTTCGACCCACAGACGTCCGGCGGGCTGCTGTTCGCCGTACCTCCAAAGCAGGCGGACCAATTGCTGGCGCAGCTTCAGGCGGAAGGGCTTCCGGCAGCTATTGTGGGTACGGTGGTTGAAAAAGAGGATGTTGAGATTTTTGTCCGATAGGTGGTATATTTTGAAAGGAAAAAGCGCCTAATGCGAAAGAAAGAGCTAAAATTAGTGATTACCTTCCATACTACCGCAGATGCAATGGCAATGGAACAATATTGCCGCGGACAGAATCTGCCAGGACGCCTCATCCCGGTTCCCAAGGAAATTACTGCAAGCTGCGGACTTGCCTGGTGCGCGCCTCCAGAATACAAAGATTATTATAAAACAAAAATGCACGAAGCACATCTCCAAGCAGAAGGGGCATATGTGTGCATGGTTTAATCCATCCATACATATGCCCTTGCCCATAGGTTTTAGACGGTGGATAGCAGCAGTTTTAGGAGGTACGGATATGATTTATTTGGACAACGCCGCCACTACAATGCAAAAGCCCAAGCAGGTAGCCCAGGCAGTGGCAGAGGCATTGGGTTCCCTTGGGAATGCGGGGCGGGGCGCACATGCCGCGACCCTGGATGCGTCCCGGATAGTATTTGAAACAAGAAAGCAGCTGGCCGGTTTTTTTCATGCAAAAAGCCCAAAGCAGATTGTATTTACAGCGAATGCGACCGAAAGCCTGAACATAGCCATTAAGGGGATTTTACAGGCGGGCAGCCATGTGGTAACAACACAGCTGGAACATAATTCCGTGCTGCGGCCTTTGTATGAAATGGAGCAAAAGGGCGTATCGCTTACGGTCATCCCTAGCAGCCCGAAAGGGCAGCTGGATCTGCAGGATTTTGAACGGGCAATCAGGGATAATACAAAACTGATTGTCTGCACACATGGATCCAATGTAACCGGCAACCTGGTAGACCTTGCGGCAGTTGGCCGGATTGCCAGGCGCCATCAGGTATTGTTTTGCGTAGATGCGTCCCAGACGGCCGGGGTTTTTCCGATTGATGTGCAGGAAATGGATATTGACATACTCTGTTTTACAGGGCATAAAGGGCTGTTAGGGCCGCAAGGGACTGGGGGCATGTATGTAAGGGAAGGCATTGCCATACGCCCGCTGAAAACAGGCGGGAGCGGGGTGCAGTCATACAGCCGCACGCATCCAGCGCAGATGCCAACGGCGTTGGAAGCAGGCACGCTAAATGGGCATGGCCTGGCGGGCCTTCACGCAGCGGTTGCGTATCTGCAGGAAATAGGGATCGATACGGTCCGCAAAAAAGAGCAGGCTTTGATGCGGCAGTTTTATGATAGCGTAAAAGGGGTTCCGGGAATCGTTATTTACGGGGATTTTGAAGTGCAGGAACGGTGTCCGATTGTCTCGCTGAACTTGGACGGCTATGATTCGTCGCAGGTCAGTGATGAATTGTTTTTGTCCTATGGGATTGCTACCAGGCCAGGCGCACACTGCGCGCCGTTGATGCATCAGGCGCTTGGGACACAGGGGCAGGGGGCAGTCCGTTTTAGTTTTTCGCATTTTAATACAGAAGAAGAGGTGGCAAAGGCAGCGGCTGCGCTCAGGGAACTGGCGCAGGAATAGCAGGCTGGTATGTAGGGGCTGGCGCAGGAACAGCAGGCCGGTATGTAGGGGACTGACGTGGGAATAGCAGGCCGGTATGGAGAAGGCTGGCGCGGGAACCGTTTGTCCAGCAAAAGCAAGAAGTAGGGAGGAAAACAGGATGGAGCAAAAAGTAGTAGATGCAAGGGGGCTTGCCTGCCCATTGCCAGTTGTAAATGCAAAACAGGCAGTCAGCGGATTTACCGAAGGCGGTGTGCTCAAGGTGCTGGTAGACAATGAGATTGCAGTGCAAAACCTTCGGAAGTTTGCGGCGCAAAAGGGGCTGGATGCCACAGGGGAAAAGAAAGCCGAAAAGGAATATGAAGTTATTATCAATGTCCCTGCACAAAATCCTGACGCCAAAGAAAACAAAATTGCGTCAGATAACGCTGGAAACCAGGCTGGGGAAGGGCAGGCAGCGGTTGGCCAGCCAGAGGATGCCTGCAGCCCAGATGCACGGAAACCAGGTATGGTGGTGGCATTGTCAGCAAATGTTATGGGAAGCGGGGATGAGAAGCTGGGAAAAACATTAATGAAAGCGTTTGTTTTTGCTTTGACCAAACAGGATATTTTGCCGGAAACGGTTTTGTGCTATAACTCTGGCGCCTACCTGACTTGCGAAGGGTCGGAATCTTTAGAGGATTTCCGGATTCTGGAAGCGGAAGGGGTAAATATAATGACCTGCGGGACATGCCTGGATTTTTACGGGATAAAAGAAACACTTGCAGTAGGAGGCGTTACCAATATGTATGATATTGTCGAAACCTTAGAACAGGCTTCTTCCGTTGTCAAACCTTAAAAACGGCCCGCAATTTTAAACAAAGCATAAAGGGCACCAGAAACAGGGGAAACAAAAACATAAGAAACAAAAACATAAGAAACAACAGAAAAGGGGTATAATAACAATGGCAAATTATGTAGAGATGTGGAAAGAGCTTGGGATGGATTTAGAAACGCACGATGCACTCTGCCAAGTGCTTCCGACGGCATTTGGGGATGTGTACCTTTCCCAAGAAAACCGGCCGGAAAGTATGGGTTTTTGGGATTTGGTAGTAGCAGATATTCACGGGATCCGTCCGGCGGAATTACTAGAGGCACAAAAAAATGGGCAGAAGGTATTTGGGACATTTTGCGTTTATGTGCCAGACGAAGTCGTAGTGGCGGCAGGCGGCATTGTAACCGGATTGTGCGGAGGTTCCCAATTTTGGGTGCCGGATGGGGAAAAAGTGCTGCCAAAGAGTACCTGCCCGCTGATCAAGGCATCGGTAGGGGCGCGGCTGGGCCGTACCTGCCCGTTTTTTAGGATTGCAGATATGTACGTTGGGGAAACAACCTGCGATGGCAAGAAAAAGGCATGGGAAATTCTTGGACAGGATGTGCCGATGCATATCATGGATATGCCGCAGATGAAACGGCCGGAAGATGTTGAAAAATGGACCGGTGAAATAAAAGAATTTGCAAAAGTGGTTGAGTCAGTGACCGGAAATACGATCACACCGGAAAAACTGCAGGATGCGATACATATCATCAATGAAAAAAGAAAGGCACTGGCCCGCGTATACGAAGCAAGAAAAGCAGCCAATATCCCTATCAGCGGAAAAGATGCCCTCCTTATGATGCAGATTGCATTTTTTGACGACCCTGTCCGCTGTACACAGATGGCTAATAAGCTGGCAGACGAATTGGAACAGCGTATAAAAGACGGTGTATCTGTATTTAAAGCAGGTACCAAACGCATCCTTTTATCCGGTACGCCAATGGCCATTCCAAATTGGAAGCTGCATCATATCATTGAGACAAGCGGCGCGGCAGTTGTCTGTGAAGAGACTTGCACCGGCACCCGTTATTTTAATAACCTGGTAGATGAAACACAGACGACATTGGAGGGGCAGTACGCTGCGATTGCGAGGCGGTATATGGAGATCAACTGTGCCTGCTTTACGCCAAATACCGGACGGGTAGACGATATTCTGCGCCTGGCCAGGGAATATAAGGTAGATGGCGTGATTGATGTAAACCTGAAATTCTGCTGCCTGTATGATACAGAAGGGTATACGGTAGAAAAAGCTTTAAAAGATGCAGGCATCCCAGTGCTTGGCCTTGAAACCGACTATACCGATGCCGATGCGGAGCAGCTGCGGACCAGGATTGAGGCGTTTGTTGAAATGCTGGATTAACGGTTACGGATGTTTTGAAGGGGTAAGTGGATATGGAAGAAGGGCAAAAAATCAATTACTATATTCTGTTCGAAGAATATACACAAGGGCTATTGCTGCAGGAACTGCTGCGGGCAGAGCACATACCTTCCCGTATTGCGCCCACGCCGCATGCCATCCAAGGCAAGTTGGGATGCGGCATGTCTTTGCTGGTCCAGCCGGAAGATATTGCAGACGTAAGAAAATGTATCCAGGAAAAGCAGCCCGAATATTACGATATTATACCGCTGCCTTGCCAGATTAAACCAAGGCGCGATCAATTTTGTTAATCATCCATGCATGGTACAAAGGTTAATTGAGGAAAATATGCATTACATTGGAATAGACATAGGTTCTGCCTGTGCGAAATTAGCAGTATTAAACGAAGCAGGGGAACTTGTATTAAAACACATACAGCCTACCGGATGGAGCAGCGTAGATACTGCACAGGCCCTGCGGTTAAAGCTGGAAAAAGAAGGCATCTGTCTGGAAAAATCACATTGTGTAGCCACTGGGTATGGCCGTATATCCGTCCCATACGCTGATAAAATGGTCACAGAGATTACTTGCCATGCCCGTGGCGCTGCATGGCTCCATAATGATAGCTGCAGCTTAGTCATTGACATTGGAGGGCAAGATACCAAGGTCATACAGGTTACGGGCAGTAAAGTCGTTGATTTTGTAATGAACGACAAATGCTCTGCAGGCACCGGGCGTTTTTTAGAAGTTATGGGCAGCACAATGGGCTTAAGGCCAGACGAAATATGTGAACTGGCACGTAAGGGAAGCGGCGTTGCAATCAGTTCCATGTGTACTGTTTTTGCAGAGTCAGAAGTGGTCAGCCTGATCGGGCGCGGGGAAAAAAAGGAAAATATAGCATTTGCAGTCGTAGAATCCATTGCCGATAAAGTCATATCACAAAGCAGCCGCCTGCTGACAGGCAGTGAAAACGTATGCCTGACCGGGGGCTTATGCGGATGTGCATACTTACGCGAACGGCTGTCCTACAAACTAGGATGCCCAGTAGCAGCACACGCAGACGGAAGGTACGCCGGCGCTATTGGGGCGGCTTTATCTTTTAATGGTTTTCAATAAAGGGAATGGCATGAAAATAAAAATATCCGTCCGTAATTTTGTAGAATTTATCCTGCGCAGCGGCGATATAGACAACCGACAGGTAA
This sequence comes from uncultured Eubacterium sp., assembly GCA_947089855.1. Taxonomy (GTDB): domain Bacteria; phylum Bacillota; class Clostridia; order Lachnospirales; family Lachnospiraceae; genus Eubacterium_J. The sequence goes on along the minus strand of CAMUML010000017.1, from coordinate 26,348 downwards.
GCGGCATGCAGGCGGAAGCTATGCACCGCGGCAGCCGGATACACCGCAAGCTGCAAAAACAGGCAGGCCCAGGCTATCAAGCGGAAGTCCCCCTGAAAATGGAATTTGACGAAGGGGATTATACCATTGTATTAGAGGGCCGGGCGGACGGCATCCTGTTGGAAGAAGGCCATTTAGACGTTACCATCGATGAGATCAAAGGCGTTTTTTGGGATGTTTCGAAAATGGAAGGGCCGGCGGCAGTCCATCTTGCACAGGCAAAATGCTACGCATATGTTTACGCAGCCCAAAACCACTGTAAAACCATTGGCGTGCGTATGACTTATGTAAATATGGATACGCAGGAATTGCGCTATTTTCACAGCCATTATACGTTAGAAGAGCTGGAAGCCTGGTTTTTGCCGGTGATGGAGGAGTATAAAAAGTGGGCGCAGTTCCAGTACGAATGGCAGCAGATACGCCAGGCTTCAGCAAAAAAGCTGGAATTCCCGTTTCCATACCGTAAAGGCCAAAAGGAGCTGGCTGGCGATGTATACCGTACCATTTTACGGGAAAAGAACCTGTTTATCCAGGCCCCTACGGGTGCAGGCAAAACGGTTACGACCTTGTTTCCGGCAGTGAAAGCGGTTGGCGAGGGGCTGGGCGATAAGATTTTCTACCTGACGGCAAAAACCATTACAGCAACGGTGGCAAAAGAGACATTTGCACTTTTCCAAAAACAGGGCTTGCGTGCAAAAACCGTACAGATTACCGCAAAAGAAAAACTGTGCTTGACACAAGATATGGCATGCAACCCGGATGCCTGTCCGTATGCGAAAGGGCATTATGACCGGGTCAACGATGCGGTTTATGAATTACTGCACCAGGCGGATCTATTTACCAGGGACGTTATTCTACAGCAGGCGCAGGCGCGCATGGTCTGCCCGTTTGAGCTGTGCCTGGATACGGCATCGTGGGTGGACCACATTATTTGTGACTACAATTATGTATTTGACCCAAGGGTATATCTGAAACGGTTTTTTGCAGAAGGCGTTAGGGGCAGCTATCTGTTTTTGGTGGACGAGGCGCATAACCTGGTCGAGCGCGGCAGGGAAATGTACAGTGCAGCGCTGTATAAAGAAGACTTCCTTGCGGCAAAGGCGCTGGTAAAAACATATAGCCGTAAACTGGCGGGCATGCTGCAAAAGGCCAACCAGATTTTGCTGGGCTATAAAAGGGAATGCGTGCAGATCCAGTACCACAAGGATATTTCTGCGTTTGTAACTGCCCTTCTAGGCCTGACCGTAGAATTTGACAAGTTTTTCCAGCAGTTTCGGGAATTTCAAGGCCGGGATACGGTGCTGGAATTGTATTATAGGGTGCGTAGTTTTTTGGATACGGTGGAAGTGCTGGATGAGAATTATGTGGTTTATTCAGAGCATGAGGACGGGCGGTTTAAAATAAAGCTGTTTTGTGTAGATCCTTCCGTCAACCTGCAGCGGCGGCTTGATAAAGGGCGCAGTACAGTCTTTTTTTCTGGGACGCTATTGCCAATCCAGTATTATAAAAAGCTGTTGAGTACTTGTGAAGATAATTATGCCGTATATGCACAGACGGTATTTTGCCCGCAGCAAAAGCTGCTTTTGATCAGCAGTGATGTAACCAGCCGGTATACCAGGCGCACGCAGGCGGAATATCAGCGGATGGCCGGATATATTTACCAGACGGGGCTGCAGAAAACAGGCAATTATATTGTATTTTTCCCATCGTATAAAATGATGGACGATGTGTACCAGGTTTTTTTGGAAAATCAAGGCCAGGGCCAGTGCCAAATGGACTGCATTGTGCAAAAAAGCGGCATGAAGGAAGCAGACCGGGAAGCTTTTTTGGCCGAATTTTCGGTGGAACGTACGCGTTCGATGATAGCGTTTTGCGTGATGGGGGGTATTTTTGGGGAGGGCATCGACTTAAAGGAGCAGCAGCTGATCGGTGCGGTCGTGGTAGGGACGGGCCTGCCGCAAGTAGGGAATGAACGGGAAATCTTAAGGCAGTTTTATGACAAGCGCTCCGGCAATGGCTTTGATTTTGCTTACCGTTATCCTGGGATGAACAAAGTGCTGCAGGCGGCAGGGCGTGTCATACGTACCGTTTCCGATACAGGTGTGATCGTGCTTTTGGATGACCGGTTTTTGCAAAAGGAATACCAGGCGCTGTTCCCGCGGGAGTGGGACGGCTTTGAAGTGTGCAATATTGCGGATGTCGCTGAAAAACTAAAACATTTTTGGATGAAACATAGGTTGTAAACCGGATTGGTTTTATATATTACAATTAGACCAAATTTTATGCATTTCGACAAAAAAATGGGGCTGATTTTTATCGGAACTTACAATTCGACAGGATAAAACAGGGTAAGTGGATAAAATGTTTGAAAAATAATCCAAAATATGAGGATTATGGCCTTCTATTAGGCTGATTTATAGGTAAATAAAACAAAATTGTTAAAAATTTTGCCTAAAAAACAGTATTTGACAGATAAAAAATAAAGTGCCATAATTCGCTATAGATAATATATGAATCAAATCTTTTCCGATAGAAGTTGCAAAAGGGTGCTAAAGGCCGTGGGCCAGCCTAGTTTGGGCTGTACAGGCAGAGGCAGTTTTCATATATCATCCAGTAACGAATATTTGATTTACAGAATAATATTTTAATGAGATGTGTATGAAAATGCCATTCTTGTAAAAACTATTTGTAAAACCTGTTAATGGAAAGGAAGAGGGACGATGAAAGAAACAATCATCCGGTTAAATGAAACAAGCGACGTGCAGGAATTTGTCAAGGCAGCAGAAAATTGTGATTTTGATATAAATTTGATTTACCGCCATATGTTTATTGATGGGAAATCCATCCTTGGCGTACTGGGGCTTATGATGAATGATATGAAAGTTTCTTATAAGGGCGACAACCCGGTATTTGACCAGGTAGTGCGCAAATATGCGGTTGCCTGACTGGCAAAAAGGCTGCCCGTGGGCATGTGTGGCTGGCAAATTTTTTGCCTGCAAAAGCAGTGCGTCCGGATGCAGGTGGTTTTATCCCTGTATCCGGATAGTTTTTTATTTCGTGGTTACTAGCGTTCCTTTTTCAGCCCTTCTAAGTATTCTTCAAAACAGATGTTACGTGTATGGATTTCTTCAGCGACTTCTTTCCCTACAAACCGGTAATGCCACGGTTCATAGATAATGCCGGTCAGCTCGCTTTTATCGTTTGGGTAGCGCAGGATAAACCCATATTTCCAGCTATTTGCTATCAGCCATTGCTGTACCATTGTGTATTCCTGGGTATAGTCTAACATTTGCTGGGTCTTGTCCACTATATCCAGCGCAAGCCCAAGCTGGTGTTCGCTTGTGCCAGGGCGGGCGACAGATGTAGCGGCTTTGGTATCCGCGTCTTTTTCGGAGTAGCCCTGCGCCTTTAATTCGTCAATGCGTTCCTGGAAAAGCGCTTCCTGCATTTCCTGCGTGCGGTAAGAAGAGCAGATAAGCGGCTGTAGCCCATCTGCGCGGCAAGCGGCCAGCATTTCTTGCAGTTCCACGTAGCAGCGGGAATCGATGGACTGCCCGTTTTCCAATGGCATTAGGCTGACCTCATAGTTTTTGGGAAGGGTATTCCAAGGGTTTACCAGGATCAGGTTCCATTCGTCGGAAACGGAGGTAATATGGGCAACCTCTTTTTCGTCATCCGCAGTTGTATCTGTGCGCTGTTCCGGAAGGGTAATTTCTTCCGGCGTTAAGGATGCTTTTTTTGGCTTGGATGCGGCACGGTCTTTTTTTCTTTGGTTTTTTTGCTGCTGTTCAAGCGGGAGCAGCGTCGTTGCCTCTTTGGAAAGGTCTTGCCAGACATCCGTCTGCTGTTTTAATATCTGCCAACCGGCTGCAGCGGTCAGCGTCAATGTAAAGACAGCCACAGACAGTACGATTTTAAGCTGCCTTTGGCGTGTCCGCTTTTTTTTGTTGCGCGCCTGCCGCCGTTTCCGGTTTCTTTCTTGCGCGGTATCGTAGGTATCTTCGGATGAGCTGTCATGTGTGTACATGTAATAACCTCGCTTTCGTAAAGGGGGTTTTGCGAAAAACCCTCTATATAGTTATCGGAAAGAATATCTTAACCATAATACTTAAAGACAAATAAATTAAATATATTTGGCATCGGAAAGCTATCATTCTGCGGCCTCGTTAATTTCCAGGTTTCCATGGATGCTTAATTGTATCCGGACTAATTTTTCAGACTTGTCTTTTAATTGAATAATATAGTTGGATTCGGTTTTATTGGCCTGCCCGTCGTATAATTTGCCATAGTATGAGGCAGCATCATTTTGAAATACGGCCTGAGGCGAGCATTTTGCCTGCACTTGATAATTGTCTTTTAGGAAATTGGAAATGGCGCTTGCCATTGCTGCTGCTTCCTCAGAACCTTCTGAGGCCCTTAGGGTCTGTTCGGTATAGAGGTTTAAGTCTACCAGCTTTTCTGTTTTATCGTCGATCCAAAAGACAGCCGAATATCCCCAATAGGAATACAGGCGGCATTCCCATACGATTGCAGTTGTAATATCTACGGAATTATCTTCATCCCCATCATTAGAAAGCCCTGTCTTGCTGCTATAGGTTTCTTTATCTTGCGGTATATCGGTAACCGAAACAGGGTCCTTTTGGAAGGAACCGCTTGTGCTTGAAGTTTGCGAAGGGGTGTCCAGGGCAATGGCCAGGCGCAGGTTTTCCGAATGTTCCAAAACGGTTTCTTCCTTTTGAAAAACCGTAATGCCGTGGCGTTGCAGCTGGCGGATCATTTTTTGCGCAATTTTATAGATTTCTTCCTGGGAATGGATGCCGGCAGTTACCGGGTAGTCTACCAGGCTGCGCGCAGACTGCATTAGCACAAGCGTATCCAGGGGGCTGGAGCTGTATGTAAATTCCACGGGTTCGATCGGGGAATGTTCAATTTTGGAAAATATCTGCTCATCCTGGTATTTGGACATTGCTGGCGGCAGCAGGAAGCCCGCAGTAGAAATCACAGCGGCCAGCAAAAGATAAAAACCGGCAAACAGTATTTTGGAAAATTTCATATGCGGCCTCCTTTTAAGTCTACCGTAACGGTCGTGCCGCTGGCCGGTACACTTTCAAATGAGATAGTGCCATGATGCAGCCTGGCGATTTCTGCGCACAGCGTCAAGCCCAGCCCGGCGCCGCCTTGTGCCTGGGAACGTGCTTTGTCTACACGGTAAAAAGCTTCTGTAATATGCGCCAGGGATTCCTTGGGGATGCCGTTTCCGTTGTCAGCCACCGTCAGCCGACAGCCTTCGTTTGACATTTCTGTGCGTACTAGGATATTCCCGCCATGCGGCAGTGCTTTTCTGGCATTTTCGATCAAATTTACCAGCAGGGAACCAAAAAAATCGGTATCCAGCATACAATAGCCCAGCTCACAGTTACATTCCAGGGAAATATGCTCTTGGGCAAGCGTTGGTTTCAAATGGTTTACCAGGCTGCCGGCCAGTTCAGCCGGACATGATTTGGCCAAGGCCAGTTCGGCGTGTTCAGCCACAAAAATATCCAGCAGCTTTAACGAAAGCCGTTCCAGGCGTTTCGCTTCGGAAAATATGTAATTGGCAGCATCCACCTGGTCTTCTTTGGATAAAGTTTCGCTCCTTAAAAGGTCTGCATATCCGATAATAGATGTCATAGGCGTTTTTAGTTCATGGGTAAAATTCTCTATAAACTGGTTTTGGCGGCCCATAGAATCCTTCAGTTCTTCCATGCTTGCCTGCAGGTTATCCGCCATTTGGTCAAAGTCCCGGGAAACAGCACCCACTTCGTCATTGCTTTTGATGCGGCTGCGGTAGGTGTAATTTCCAGATGCAATCTCGCGCGATGCCCTGGACAGGCGTGCCAGCGGGCGTGTCAAAAAAAATGCAAAGATATAGGAAAAAAATGCACACGCTGATAAAAGTATGGCAAAAATCTGCATATAAATATCCTGCTGCTGCTTGCGGGCATCGAAGATCGAAGTGATGTCATAGGCAGCGTCCAGGTAATAAACCGTCTTGTCCACGGAAAAAGAACCCGAAAGCTGCAGATAATAGTGGGCATCCGGTGTGGTAATCACCGCGCAGGCCAGGTGGGTAGTATCGATTTGGTCGTATAGTTTTATAAAATATGCGGCTGCGCCCCCTTCAGAATATAACGATTCAGCCTTTGTATGCAGCTGCAATGCAGCCCAATAAGAACCTTGTGTGGAAAGTTGTTTTAGGATTTTTGGGATCTGTTTTTCATCCTTCCAGTCGTCCATGCTATTGACGACCTGCAACGTATTTAAGATCATACGGTATGATTGCTGCGCTGCCAGTTTTTCCTGCTGCAGCGATGTCTGGAAGGTAATGGAAGTCAATGCGCTGCCGCCTGCCCCAAACAGCAGGGACATCAGTGTGATCATACAGCAGGCTGCTTTAAACCGGAATTTCATGTATCCACCTCAAAGCGGTAGCCAACTTTATTGACCGCCTGCAGTTCTTTTTCCAGATGCGCCTTACGCCGCAATCTTTGGATATGCAGGTCGACCGTTTTGCTGCCGTAGACAAATTCCTTTTCCCAGATGCGTTCGTAGATTGTTTCCCGGTAGAGCGCCGTATTGGGGTTTTGTGCAAACAACAGCAGCAGTTCATATTCCTTTGGCGTTAGGGCAACCTGGCTGCCGCCACGCGTTACTTTTCTGGATCTGGTATCTATCACAAGCCCTGCAACCGCAATGACCTCATCTGCCTTATGGTAACGGCGCAGCACAACATCAATGCGGGCAAGCAGCTCTATAATCTCAAATGGTTTTACAATATAATCCTCTGCGCCCATGCGCAGCCCTTTTACTTTGTCGGTAACGGAATTTTTGGCCGTTATAAAAATAACCGGTATTTCCAGCGGCCGGATATACTCCATTAGCTCAAAGCCGTCAATGTCAGGAAGCATAATATCCAGCAATATTAAGTCATAGCAGCCGGATTCAATCTTATCTGCTGCCTGTGCCCCGTCAAACGCACAGTCGCACTGGTAGCCGGCATTTTTCAGGCTCAATTTAATCAAATTTGAAATGGGTTTTTCGTCTTCTGCGATTAATATATGGATCAAGGTAAAGGCCCTCCAGGAAAAACCGGCTATCTATACTGCACACCAGTTAAATTTACAGTATAACCCGACTGCGGGCCGCCAGCCAATCACTTTCTTAGTTACATTACTGTAGATTCTGGCGGCCTGCGGTATCATAACCGGAATTATAGTTTACAGGCTCCAGGCATCAAAATGGCAAAGGGTACTGTTTTTAGTATATGCATTCCGCTATGTGGTGTCAAGGCAGCGGGCGGCAGGATTTGTAGCCAAATTTAGAAATTAGTTACTATTCAAGGGCCAGGAATGCGCATAAACTGCGCATTCCGTGAGAACACGATTCAGGAGTGAGGGGCGATTTTGCGAAGCAAACTTTCAATATCGCCCCGAATTGTTACTGTGAGCGGCCCCCAGGCCGTGAATAGTAATAGAAATTATTTTAAATCCTGCCAAATCCCATTGAATCGCCAGAAAAGACATGATATGATAGCAAGCAGGAACGAACTTTGTTGGCTGCTGGGGGTTGCAGGCAGAGTGCATTAAGCTGCGGTCCGGACGCTGCAACCAGGAGCTGGGGCTTTCCGGCTGTACCGCTGCGAAATGCAGGGACCTCTAAGCATTCTGTGCCAAGGTTATTGGTACCGGACGAACCGGGGATTGACCCGCCGTCCGTGGCGGCAATCCCCTTTTCCGGGCATCCGTGCCCGGAAATTCTGAGAATGGCAGAATGCTAAGAGGTACCAGCATTTCTCCGCAGGTACAGCCGGAAAGCCCCAGCTCCTGGTTGCGGCTGTTCTTGGAAACGGTAGGTATGGGTTTTGTGGCTGGCTTTTTACTAATGGCAGGGAATTTTCAAAGAGCCTGCACCATCCAGACAAGATTATTGATTTGGACGGATTGATTTACGTCAGGGCAAAGAAAACTTTTATGGCGTGCTAGAAATTAAATGATATACAATTTTGAGCTTATGGCGTAAAATGAAATCTAAAATGAGCCTTATTGCATCTTTACGGCAATGCAGAGAAAAAACCAACAGATTTTTTAAGTAATGTGCGATCTTTCAGAATGATGTACAACTACGTGGTATTTTCAAACGCACCTTAGATTTTGAATAGAATTCCACCAGTTTGCAAGTTTTTCCTCGAACACAAGATATAGTTTAAACGGCTGCAATTATATACAGTATATAGTTCTTGTTTTGTAAAAATGCGTCAAAACCTGAAAAGTTGTAAACAGGTGTAAAATTCTATATAATTGCATATTCAGCACAAAGCGGTCAGCTAAAATATGAAATTGGCCAGCCACAAATATAAACGTACCGCTGTCCAAAGCCAGCCGCATCCAGGAGCTGGGGCTTTCCGGATATGCTTGCGGAGAAATGCTGGAACTTCTTAGCATTCTGCCACTGTCAGAATTTCCGGGCACGGATGCCCGGAAAAGGGGATTGCCGCCACGGACGGCGGGTCAATCCCCGGTTCGTCCGGTACCAATAACCTTGGCACAGAATGCTTAGAAGCTCCTGCGTTTCGCAGCGGCATAGCCGGAAAGCCCCAGCTTCTGGATGCAGCGTCTGGGAGTCCGGGAGTCCAGGAGTCAACCCCACCACCAGCCATTCCATACAGCCCCCAGGATACCCAAGCAAACCCAAAATACAGCCACAAATCAGGAGGAAAACAAAATGGGAAATGTAAGACGTGTATATGCGGAAAAAAAACCAGACTTTGCAGTAGCTGCCAAGTCCCTTCAGCATGAGATAAAGCATTACCTTGGCATCACAGGCGTGGCCAGTGTGCGGGAATTGATCCGCTACGATGTAGAAAATATTTCCGACGAGGTATTTGAAAAAGCAAAAGCAACTGTTTTTTCGGAACCGCCAGTAGACAATCTTTATGAGGAAACATTCGATGCGGCAGGCGGGAAAGTTTTTTCGGTGGAATATCTGCCGGGGCAGTTTGACCAGCGGGCGGATTCCGCCAAACAGTGCATCCAGCTATTGAACGATGCGCAAGACCCGGTGGTTTGTACGGCCGTAACCTATGTTATTTCTGGGACGTTCAGCAGCAGTGAATGGGACGCGATTAAAAAACACTGCATCAATCCGGTTGATTCCAGGGAAGCAGGCGAGGGCAAGCCGGAAACGCTGGTCCAGGCATTTGAGGAACCAAACGATGTGCCGGTTTTGCCGGGTTTTATAAATATGGGGGAAGCGCCGCTGCAGGAATTGTATGCTTCCTTGAACCTGGCTATGACGTTTCAGGATTTCCTCCATATCCAGGCATATTTTAAAAATGAGGAAAAACGCAACCCTACGATGACGGAAATCCGTGTGCTGGATACGTACTGGTCCGACCACTGCAGGCATACGACATTTTTGACCGAACTTACGGACGTTGCGTTTGGGGAAGGCTATTACCGTAAGCCGATGGAAGACACATACAAGGATTATTTGGCAACGTTTCAGGATTTATATAACGGGCGCAGCGATAAATTTGTCTGCCTGATGGATCTGGCGCTGATGGCCATGAAACGGCTGAAAAAAGAAGGCAAGCTGCAAGACCAGGAAGAATCGGACGAAATCAATGCCTGCTCGATCGTAGTCCCGGTGGAAATTGATGGGAAACCAGAAGAATGGCTGGTAAACTTTAAAAATGAGACACATAACCATCCGACTGAGATAGAGCCGTTTGGCGGTGCTGCGACCTGCCTTGGCGGCGCGATCCGCGACCCGCTTTCCGGGCGCACCTATGTATACCAGGCGATGCGTGTTACTGGGGCTGCTGACCCGACACGCCCAGTCAGCGAAACGTTGGAAGGCAAGCTGCCGCAGAAAAACCTGACACGCGGCGCAGCAAGGGGGTACTCTTCCTATGGCAACCAGATCGGGCTGGCGACCGGCTATGTCAAAGAAATTTACCATCCAAACTACGCAGCAAAGCGGATGGAAATCGGAGCGGTAATGGGTGCTGCCCCAAGAAGCGCCGTACAGCGGTTAACATCCGATCCAGGCGATACAATTGTATTATTGGGGGGACGTACCGGCCGGGATGGCTGTGGGGGTGCAACGGGCTCTTCCAAAGCGCATACAACAAAGTCCATTGATACCTGCGGCGCAGAAGTACAAAAAGGCAACGCACCGACGGAACGCAAGCTTCAGCGGCTATTCCGCAGGCCGGAAGTGTCCCATATCATAAAAAAATGCAATGATTTTGGCGCAGGCGGCGTATCGGTGGCGATTGGGGAACTGGCAGATGGGCTGCGCGTAGAATTGGATAAAGTTCCAAAAAAATATGCCGGGCTGGATGGGACGGAGATCGCAATTTCGGAATCACAAGAGCGTATGGCATGCGTGGTCGCACCGCAGGATGTAACGCAGTTTTTAGCCTATGCCAGAGAGGAAAACCTGGAAGCAGTACCGGTAGCAGTGGTTACCAAAGAACCGCGCCTGGTGCTTGTATGGAGGGGGAAAGAGATTGTCAACCTTTCCCGCGCATTTTTAAATACGAATGGCGCGCACCAGCAAGCGCAGGTAGCGGTTGAGATACCAGCCCAGGAAGGAAACTTTTTCCGGAAACTGGAGACCCAGGCAGCTGCAAATGGCATTGCCAAAAACAATATAAAGGCAGCGTGGCTGGATACGCTCAAAGATTTAAATGTATGCTCGCAAAAAGGGCTGGTAGAGATGTTTGACGGCTCCATTGGGGCAGGCAGCGTATGGATGCCATATGGCGGGCGCTACCAGCTGACAGAAACCCAGGCAATGGTGGCAAAGCTGCCGGTATTGAAAGGCAAAACAGATACCGTAACTATGATGGCATACGGCTTTGACCCATACCTGTCAAGCTGGTCGCCATATCATGGTGCCGTATATGCCGTACTGGAATCCCTCTCCAGGATTGTTGCGGCAGGCGGCGACTACCGTAAGGTACGTTTTACCTTCCAGGAATATTTCCGGCGTATGGGCAGCGAACCGTCCCGCTGGAGCCAGCCGTTTGCCGCATTGCTGGGCGCTTATGCCGCACAGGTTGGGTTCGGGCTTCCATCGATCGGCGGCAAGGACTCCATGTCCGGTACATTTAACGAGATTGACGTTCCGCCTACGCTCGTATCCTTTGCAGTCGATGTGGCAAAGCAACAGGACATCCTTTCACCGGAGTTAAAAACCGCCGGCAGCAAGCTGGTAACCTTTGCAATCGAAAAAGACAGCTATGACCTTCCAGTATATAGCCAGGTGAAACAATTATACAGCGCTGTTCATGGGCTGATGAAAGGGAAGGCCATCCTTTCTGCCTATGCGCTTGATGGCAGGGGCCTTGCAGTGGCCGTCAGCAAAATGGCATTTGGGAACAAGCTCGGTATCACACTGGATGCAGCAGCCGTTTCCAAAGAGGGGCTGTTTGCACCAGCGTTTGGGTGCCTGGTAGCGGAAGTACCGCAGGAAAAACTGGCTGACGTAAAAGCGGCGATGCAGGCAGCAGGTTTGGACAACGCCTGGAAAGTAGCCGGCGAAGTGGACGGTTCCGGTGTATTCCGTTATGGGCAGGACGTTGCCATTCCGATTGAGGAAGCTATCCAGGCATGGACGCAGACTTTGGAAAAAGTATTTCCAACCACGGCTTCCGACGACACCAGTGAAGTCCAATTGGAGCTATACCGGACGCCAAACGTTTATGTGTGTAAGCAGAAAACGGCAAAGCCAACCGTATTTATCCCAGTATTTCCAGGCACAAACTGCGAATACGATTCGGCGCAGGCATTTGAACAGGCAGGGGCCAATGCCGTTGTCAAAGTATTCCGCAACCTGGACGGCGCAGACATCCGTGATTCCGTAACAGCTTTTGAACAAGCGATCAACCAGTCGCAGATCCTGATGTTCCCAGGCGGATTTTCTGCAGGCGACGAACCGGAAGGCTCCGCAAAGTTTTTTGCCAATGCATTCCGCAATGAAAAGGTCAAAGAAGCGGTTATGCGGCTGCTATTGGAAAGGGACGGCCTAGTGCTGGGCATCTGTAACGGCTTCCAGGCACTGGTCAAACTGGGCCTGCTGCCATATGGCGAAATTACAGAACAAAAAGCCGATTCACCGACCCTTACCTACAATACCATCGGGCGCCATATTTCCAAAATGGTGAACACAAAAGTAGTATCCAACAAAAGCCCATGGCTGGCGCAGGCAAAGCTTGGCGGCGTATACACCATCCCGGCTTCCCATGGCGAAGGGCGTTTTGTTGCTTCCCAGGAATGGCTGGATAAACTGACAAAAGCAGGGCAGATTGCAACCCAGTATGTCAATGCAGACGGCATCGCCACAATGGACGACACCTGGAATGTAAATGGCTCCTATATGGCCATCGAAGGGATTACCAGCCCAGACGGGCGCGTGTTCGGCAAGATGGGGCATTCAGAACGGCGCGGGGAATCGGTAGCAGCCAATATTTATGGGGAGCAGGATATGAAACTATTTGCATCAGGCGTGGCATATTTCCAGTAAATAGGAAAAGGCGGCATAGGCATGGCATTATACCGAAATACAAATACGGCGTTCAAAGACGTTCAGATGCTGCGCAATGGTAAATATTTTGTAGATAAGCCGAGTGATATAATGGATATACTGTGGATGATGGAAGCAGGCTGTATAATCTCTGTTCTGCTGTGCTTGCATTGGCGAATGGAAAATGACGCAGCTACTGGTCAAGGACCGGTAAAATGGACGATCGGTGAAGTCCGTGATGATGTGGTAAAAATGGGAAATCATATACCTTGACTGCAGTTACAATTTTATGGAATTGCCAGGATTCTGTTAAGGATAAAACCTTTGCCTTGTCAGGATTCTGGCAATTTCATTCTGGTAATCAAGCAGTTAATGAAAGGATTCCGGCCGTTTGCCGGTATATTTGGCTGAAAGCCTTTTCGCTTTCAATTTTATTAGGAAATGTCTTTTTTTATGATTTCGTGGATAATACTCTCTACATCTTTGCTGGTAATCGCAATATCAAGGATTTCGCACTGTCTGGATACTGTTTGTATAATATCTATGCTTTCCAAAGAATTAGCATCATATTCGATCTGTAGGCTGTGAGGCGTCATTTTACTTACTTGAACCTTTTCCATATCAAATCTATTTTTGTCATACCAAGGATTCTCGTCCACTTCGAATAGAATTTGCTTTTTTTGGTTAAAGTTTATCTTTACCTGTTGCATATGGTCATCTAACAAAATCTTTCCATGATTGATCAGCACAATTCTTTGGCATATAGATTCTATATCTTGAAAATCATGGCTTGTTACAATAAAAGTTGCCTTTTTTTCCTCATTCATTTTTCGGATGAATTTACGAATCCCTGCTTTCGACTCCGTGTCAAGGCCGATGGTTGGTTCATCCAAGAATACAATCTGCGGGTCATGAAGAAATGCTGCCGCAATATTGCATTTCATTTTTTGCCCCAAGGATAATTGGCGTTCAGGAATGGATAGAAGTGGGGCGAGTTCCATAATTTCTGTGAACATCTCTAAATTATTATGAAATTTTTGGGGAGGAATATCATATAATTTTTGAAATAGCCGATAAGATTCAACCACTGGAACATCCCACCATAAAACAGAACGGTTTCCAAATACTACGCCGATTTGTTTGTTGCTACGAATTCTTTCTTTAAAGGGATCCAAACCATTAATTCTTACGGTACCTGAAGTTGGCTTTAAGATACCGCATAATATTTTGATAGTGGTAGATTTGCCAGAACCGTTAGGCCCGACATATCCTACGGCTTCTCCTTTATCGATCGATAAATTCACATGATCGACGGCACGAAGTATTTCATAATCTGGTTTAATCATAGAAAGAAACGTTTGTACGGTATTTTTTGGATTATTTTTTCTCTTATATTCTTTCACAAGTTGCTTTATTTCTATTTGGCTCATGTTGCTTTATTCTCTTTCTTTAATTTTATTTTGTTATCCCTAAGGAACTGTTCAGAAATTACTTTTCATAGTGCTTATTTTATAAAGAAATTTTTAGTCAATTCCGAATATATCGTTATCATCTGGTTTTCTATGATCCTGTACCGCTGTATCCAGATAAGCCTAACCGCCAAAATACGGAAGCCAATATGCTAATCATAATCGCTGTGAGTGGCAACCCAGCTAGGATCCAATCATCCGTTTTGCCTATTAAGTAAGCAGCAGGATAGTAGCCGACAAATCCAAATGGAAGTATGTAGGTAAATACAAAACGGACAATATAAGGAAATAAGTTCATTGGATATTTGGCAAATTCTCTACAAGTTTGTACTAGTATCGCCACATCTTCACCTTGAATAATCCAGAAATTTAAAGAATTGAATATTGTATATATGCCTGTATTAATAACAAGCCCGCATAATAAATATTCCGTAAGCAATAGTAATAGTTTAGCGCTAAATCCGATTTCTAGATGTGCTATGGCGTATATCATTATACTTATATATGTAATTACACTAACCAGCGCTGGGTAATGCATTACATCTCCAAGAAGTTGAAAGAACACAGGTGCTGGACGTACAAGCAGGACATCCATTTTTCCTTGATGTACTAACACATGGATTCCCCATACGTTATCAAAAAAAGTTTGGCATATTGACTCTATTAATGCACACATAGAAAACATTAGTAGGATTTCATATAGTCTCCAGCCGCCAAGTGTTCCAGTTGCAGAAACAATAGCTAAAATACCAATAAAACCCGATGCATCCCGAAGTAAAGATGAAATAGCCAAGATGAATGTGTCCGCTGGGTATTGTATCATTTCTACCAAGCCTTTTCTTTGATATGCCTTCCAGAGCCTTAGAAAATAGCTTATTTTATTCAATCTTTCTAACCTCCTTGTACTATGATCCTATTTATTGCTAGGTTATAGTAAAAATGTGCAATTATTTTTAGAATCAATGACCAAATAACTTGTATCCCTAAGTAATTCAAAGTCTCGTTCGGAAGATATTTTCCGAGATAGATATTAACGGGTACAGATACCATGCCTGCAAATGGAAGGTAGTTTAGTACATTTGCAATCCTATCTGGAAAGAGGGATAATGGGACAACTCCTCCAGATAAAATCGTTAAGAGGGCACTTTTCGCGTAAGCAAGGCTGTAAGAATGATTCGTATAAAATGCACAAAGCCCTACAATAAATTCAAAGAAAAACATAATTCTAATTGAAAGGCAAATACTTATCAGAAACATTGTAAAGTTCCATATTCCAACGGGGGGTGTTCCACCCAGTGAAAGAAAACAGATAATGGTGATTGGTAATCCTTTGAATAAAATAAAGAATACAAATTCTCCTACACGCTTGGCAAACAATGTGAAAAAAAGAGATACTGGACGTAGAAGTTCTATCCCTATTATTCCTGTCCGAATCCAGTTAGATAACTCAGGATTAATTCCCTCACTAAATTGTGATGATAATATTCTTGATAGGATCACATAAGTGGTCATATGTATAGCCGTATATCCTGCCAGAGCATCTTGCTTCTGGAAGATAAAACGCCATAGAAAATAATAGATAATAATGGAAGTAAATGTTCCTAGGATGTTAATCCAGAAAGCTTTTACATATGCAAATTTAGTTTTAAATGTCATTTTAATAAGATAATAAAATTTTTTATATTTTACCATCGTTTTTAATACAACCTTTCTGAATTGTTTTGTAAGCTTCCCTACTCATTCTATTATAATATTCAGGAGTTTTTGTTAATTTATATATTACGTCTGCCATTTCACTTACATTATTTCTAATAAATCCATTTTGATGATCGATTATAACGTCACTTACGCCGCTAGTGTTGGTTACGATGGGAACAACTCCCTGTGACATTGCTTCTAAAAGAGATAGTGACATACCTTCTTTTGTGGAAAAATTTATAAAAACATGTTTATTTTGCCAAAATTTTCTCATTTTTTGATACGTAAGCAATCCGCAAATAATTACTTTGTCAAATAATTCTTTGCCATTAACAAAATTTTTTATTTCTTCTAAGCATTCCCCTTCGCCAGCTATAAATAATTGGTAATTCATTCCTATTAATTCTAATTTTTCGATTAGTTCTATTAATAAATAGCTTCTTTTTATTGTTCGTTCTAATCTAGCCGCATATGCTATGTATATTTTTTCGTTTATCTGTTCTTTTGTTATGTATTTCGGATTATCAGGATATTGAATATAAACAAAACAATTCTTTAATCGGTTATTCATTCTGATGCTCATTTGATTATATATATCATTACTTACACATAAAAAAGAATCTATAATTTTGGTATACCATTTACATTGTGCATACATAAATTCACTATCAGTATGAATGATATGTATTACATTTACATTGTAATATCTTTTATAAATATGTAATGCTGCTAAAACTTCCATGCTACCATTTTCTATGATACATTTAGGCGAAAGTTCTGACAGTAGAGATAATATATACATAATATTTTTGAAAAATCCATTTTTGGCATTCAAATGATAAATATCTTGTTCTGAAATTCCAAAAAACTCTGATCCAACATAATGAAACTTTGGATGTGAATATTTTATGTCAATAATTTTCAAAGAAAGATCTTCGTTTTTCAATTTATTGTATAGATTAGCTGTCCATGTCTCTATACCCCCCAATACTAATCCAAATGGAAGAGTTAATAAAATTGTATTTTTTGGATCTATATTATCAGGTTTCGTTTGCGTATTGATAATCAGTTTTTGAGAAAGCATAGAATAAAATTCAAATTGAGAAAAACATATATTTAATAGGTCTTTGTTTTCATGAGAAATTAAGTCTAAATACTCTATACACTCACTGAATTTATCATGACATATTATAATATGGTATTTTTCTATATTCTTTTTTTGCCAATTGATATTGATGAACCTATCAAAATCCATTTTTATTGAATCTATACCTATGCTTTTTAGTTCTAGAAATATATTTTTTGCCCTTGCCATATTTCCTATTAAGATTATATTTTCAATATTTTTATTAATATTTATTTCTATCATATTTTTAATGGAGCATGCCTTAATTTAAAATCTATGGTTATTTAATGCTTTTTGTTAATTGAACCCAAAAATCAACTTGACTTTTCGTATAGTACAAACGAAATTATATTATATTTTCTAAATATAAGACTTGCTCTAGCCTTTCTTAAATTTATTGGTTTTTTACGGATCTATAAGATTTATGAAAATATTTTTTGTTTCATTGTGTGTCAATTTATCAATTACTTCTTGATAAGTAAAGAATCTAAATTCGCCTATTTCATTATTGTCTATTTTGATCAAATTTTGGTTCCCCATAAATTCAACTAAAAAAAGATATGTAATTTGGTCTCTATACTTATTTTTCTTATTATTTGGAAATTTGAAATAAAGGCTTTCTTTAAATTCTTTTATTATCTTGAAATCCGTTGTGTTAAGCTCTTCTTGTAATTCTCTAAATAGGGCTTCTTTTGCAGTTTCTCCTTGTTTTATTCCTCCCTTAACAAAATCCCAAATACCCTCATCGGGTAAGTTAGTCTCGACATCATTATTTCTTATTTTGTTAATCAGTAAATATTTTTCATTATATATGATAATAGCTCCTACCGCAAATCTAGTTTCTAAACATGAATTAACCATTATTTACCTCCATTAGTATAATAATCTATTGTAATTTAACGTCTATCTTAATAAAGAGTTTTAATCGGTTTTCTTATTACTTCATCCTACTTTTTCAAAAACTTTTAATATGCTGATTTAAATATAGTGTGCTTTGCGTCCTATACATTTTTAAACGCAGCTATGGAATTTTGACAAGACTGGTATCTGGCGTTCTCCTGATCACTACGTTATATCTTTATAAATGTATGTATTACGGGTTTAATTGTAAATGTTTGCCCTACATTCTTGTACAGTTCTAAGATTATCATATGATAAATACTGTTCATTTACATTTCCTTCAATTGAAGTTCCAACAGAAATCTCTCCAATATCGAATGATTGATTCAACTTTGTTTCTGTTAGCAGTTCCCAAGGAGCGCATCCAATTTTTCGATTGGTTAACAAGTAATCAATTTTTTGTATTATACAATAGTCGCAAGCAATTGCACAAGGGGAGTTGTTACTCCATGAAAACCAGCTAGAGGTACATTCAAAAATGGTGCCATTTTTTTTGATAGATAATATATTATAATTATTAATTATTTTTTTTGTATAGGGTTTCGATCTAGTAAGCAATTTTGCAAAGTTCAATGCTGCCGAAAAGTCATCGTTAAATTTGTATTCATACACTTGTCTTGTATATTGTAAAGCTATTTCTTTTGTGCAATCGATGGATCCAGTGTCAACTATAATTATTTCATCTACCCATTCTGATATGAATTTAAGGCAATCGTTGAGATAGTCTTTTTCGTTTTTTACAATCATGCATAAGCTTATTTTCATTTTCTATTTTTACGTACAGTGTACTAACTCCTATTTATTTTATGAAAAATATTTCTCAATAATTATTTTACTCTTTTTACATTATTTACATATATCAAAATAGTATTAATATTATAGCTATTTTTCATTTTTCTATAGGTTTAAAATTTTTAGTTGTGATTACAAAAGATACTAATTTAACTATTACGTCATTGGAAAAGCAGAATATGTTCAATAATGGATGATCGATAAAAATGGACATTGTGGTAAAGGCAGACTAGTCTTATATAATAGAACCATATAAAAGTTGAACATAGACTTTTTGATGATGTATGATAAAATTAGCCAATTTCGAAACTGTGATGTAAATATAAATAGGATAATAAATTATTTATATATGAATTATTTTTGTTTTTAATTGTATACAGGTTATAATAAATATGTTATAGTTTATCTATCAAAAATATAGTACAATAATAAATAGGATATGGGATATGGAGGTGAAAAAATGTTGGGAAATTTCGATTTTGTTATAAGCGATTTCGAAAAAGATGGTTTAGATTTGGCTTTTCATTCCAGTGGTATTGATCAGTGCGAAAAAGGGAACCTATATGGTCCAAGAAATCGCCGTTATCATTTAATTCATTTTGTTATTAGCGGAAAAGGAAAATTAACAATTGATTCTGAAACGTATATGGTGAAATCTGGCCAAGCTTTTTATATTCCTTCAGGATGCATGGCATCTTATAAAGCGGATTCTTATCATCCTTGGAGATACTGCTGGATTGGGTATCGTGGTACACAAGCTTCAAAATTTAGCAAACTTTTGTTTTCTGAGTCTTATATTATAGATATAAAAAATATCACCTTGTATGAATATAAAATTATGGAACTATTATCCTGCACGGATCCACGTATAAATTTAGATTTCATTTATAATAAAAATGTACTTTCGACGGATTGCTTTTCTGATGCAAAAACGTTTCCTGAACATTTAATGCTTAACGGAAAGTTAAAAGAATTATTTTCAAGTCTATTATATGAGCAAGAAAAAAACTTTGTTGTTTTGAATAATGCAGACTATGCTGATAAAGCTAAATATTACATTGAAACACGATATAGTGAAGCAATTCAAATTTCCGATATAGCTTCTTACTTGAATTTAAATTCTCATTACATGACAGCAATATTTAAGAAAAAATTTAATATGACGCCAAAGAAATACCTGACAAATATAAGAATCGAAAAAGCAAAAATTTATTTGAAGGATACCGAGCATTCGTTACAGGCCATTGCCAATGCAATAGGTTTTGAAAATAGCTTTTCCTTTTCGCGTCTATTTAAGTCTATAACTGGAATGTCTCCAGCTAGTTATAGGATGAAGTATTCTACTAAAAAATAAGTTACTCTTTTTCGGAAAGGTATTTATAATTAGATGCAGCGGGAGAGGCCCTTGAAGTTGGAAGTGTCATCATTATTTCAACTTCAAGGAGGATTACATTATGTTTCACGACAACATCAAATCTATTTTTCATCTGCCGTTTAATCGGTTGTTTCCAGGATCTCTGACTTTGCGGCCCGTCCCGGAAAAGATTTTACCCGTCATAAAAATTTCCCTGATAAACAGCAACAAAGCAGGGCGAAATGGATGGCGGAGCAAATTTAATATGAATTTTGTTGTAAAGCCATGTGTTTTTTTGTATAATTGACGTGTGGCAGGAGTGGGATACATCGTATCTTTTACTATAGTTTTTTTGAAATTGGGGTGGTAAGGTGCCGGATGATACGAAACAGGCGCAGGAAGTTAATGCAAAGCGTACCGTAAAGAACAGTGTGTTTTTAGACCTTTTCCAAAATAAAAAGAATTTGCTGGAACTGTATCAAACATTACACCCGGAGGATGCAGAAGCAACAGAAGACATACTGGATATTGTCACAATAGATTATGTGCTTACAGATAATCTGTAACAACGATCTGGGTATCATGGCAGGCAACAACAGGCTGCTTTTACTTTTGGAGGCTCAGGCTTCATGGACGGTAAATATTTTAATCAGAATATTCAGCTCCGGAAGATAGACTGTGAGGTATTGCCTTAAAAGATGGAAAAACTCGTTCCGTTTAGTCTTCATAGTCCGGCACCTCCGGCATGCAGCCCCAGGCAGTGAGCCCGGTATCCGTAAGATGTTCAGGGACAAGGTGGATGTAGTATGCGGTGGCCTTGAGGGAAGAATGCCCCATATACCCGCTCAGGTATGGGGGCATCGCGCCGACGTCCTTCCCTCCGTGTATCCATTTCCTGATCACATGGGTCGCAAAATTATGGCGGAAATCATATACGCGCGGCCATCCGTCTTTAGGGAAGTCCATTCCTGCGTGCTTCGCGCAGGCCCGGAACAGATCCCCCTGCCATTCCGCAGTGATTGGCCTGCCTGTCTGTGTGCGCTGGAAAAAGAACTCCCTTTCAGGGAAGCTGCGTGATGCCAGGCTGTCATATTTCTGGCACAGCCCGCAAAGATCCCATGACATAGGCACCAGCCGGTCCCTATGCGCTTTGGAATCTGCTATGTATAAAGTCCCTGCCTGCAGATCAACGTCAGAAGGACATACTCAGCGATACATACGGGATTGCCCCGTTTTACCGACAAAATATGCCCTTCCTAGCTTATGTTTCCTATGAATTTTTAATAAATCTTTACTTCCTGCACACGTTCGCCGTCTATGTCTTTCGGCTCTTGACCCGTCATACAGGCTCCCGTCACGGCTTCTGCCGGAAGATTCCAGGCTTGACCTTTGGTATCCTGACTATCAGACCGGACTGGAATGTGCCTGCGCATATGCATCCTTTTACCCTGTAATGGTCTATTATCTGAACCGTTTGAAAGACTGGGGGGGGCTGCATTTCCGGAAGTGCAAGGTATGCAGCCGCTTTTTCCTTGCGAAAAGCCAGCGGTATGAATTGTGCAGTGAAAAATGCAGGAAAGCACAGTCCCTGCAGAATAAGCGTGATTTTGATGAACGGGCAAGGGAGAACAATTATGACCTGCTTTATAAGAAAAAGTTGTCAGCGGGATTGCATTTTTTACCCAGTTAATGGCATTTTTGTTTTGACTATATTCATTTGATTTCGTATATTTATGTTGATGTCATACCACTGTTAAGTTGTTAACAGCGAATCATATCTTACATCCGTAAAGTATCCAGTATTCATATGTAATTACCCGTTCAAATCATTATAAAATTTTTTGTTTATCATATGCCATACACTTTTCGGTATTGTTTTTTGATCATCTTCGAATAATAATACGTCATATTCAGCTACACTTGCATCTTTTGAAAAAATATAGTCGACCACTTCGCCGCCATTGCTTTTCTCAACCGACGAATCCTCTACACGTAAAGACATTGGAAGGAAGAAGTCATTGATCTTATTCCCTTTACTGTCTATATTTTCTATTAACCCCAGTGTGAACTCCAGATTTGTAACGCTCAATTTATATATAATTGTAACTGTCTGCATATCCTTTAAAATGCATATTATATTACTTGTCAGCTCTGGTAATCTTTTTAAACATGGCAGTTTCTTTTTTGCATTAGCATACGGATGTCTTGCATCAAAATAAAACTGGCTGTTTGTAAGTTTTGCCCTTTTAGCATTCTTATAGAAATCTCTGGCTGATAACTTTGTTTCCACACCTGTCAAATGAAGAAAATGGTCTATGGGAAAAGACACCTCAAAATATTCATCTCTATATACATATAGAAATGCCTTTCCCGCAAGTTTCTGGCTATATATACTGGCTGAATCTATTATTTCCTGCCGTATTACATTTTTCTTATCCGTTTTTGTCGCCATTTGTGCCTCATACATAAAGAGGAGTGTGATAAAAACCACACTCCTCCCAAAATTTTCTAAAAAGAGTTTTCTGCTGGTTGTCAGCCTCGGTATCCAGTTAAGATAACCACAACGGCGTGGAAATCATTAAGTCCCCCACGTGGACTACAGCTTTATCCAAGCTGCCAAGCTCGATGTTCAGTTAAAACATCTATTGAAATGGAAGTTTAACCTGCTCCATCTGCAGTCCAACTTTTAACGATGCTCTTACATCGAGAACATTTCTGCTCTTACTTATATTATATTCAATTTTATTAAAAAATCAACGAAAATAACAGAATTTTTTACTTTTTATATGTCATTCTGTTATTACTGAACTACGAAATGCCCTGACTTACTGATTTTTTATGTACCGCCCGGCACGTTCCTCCTCCCTGCGGCGCAGTGCGACTGTTTTCTGGGGGGGGGCGCAGCCCGCAGCAGAAATGCATCCGGAACACAACAGGCGCGATCAGATGCCGCTGTTTTGACAGCGGCGATGCCGGGAGCGTGTCCGCACCATGGAAAAAGCATTCCAGCTCTTTAGCGCTGTACAGGTATGGCATGTAGGGTTTCAGCTTCCCTATACATCCTTCCGGGATGGCATATGCCCCTATGCCAGACGCGTTCAGATAATCAAGCAGGCTTTTGAGGGCGACCATCCGCTGGGTCCGGTTGTTTTCCGATTCCCCGCCCTGCAGGCGGTACCATGCAAGGACAACCTCCTCCGAGACGGTTTCCGCATCCGGGAAGTTCTGCGCACAGAAACGGTCAAACTGCCCCATCCTGCGGCGGTATGAGCTTTCTGAATAGCCGATGGAGCATTTGAATTGTATGTATTTTTCAATGTATGCCGCAAAGTTGCTGGCGTAGCCTGTCCCGCTCATCTGTACACCTCCGATCCCAGGGGCGCGTAAGTGAAGTCCAGTGAGCATTCCCGCAGGATATCCGGGGCCAATGGAAGGTAGCGTTTCAGGACTTCGCGGTCACGCTGCCCGAGCACCTGGGAGATCATCTGGGTGTCTGCGGAAGATCCCAGGAGCCATTTGGCGACTGTGCGGCGGAATGCGTGGAAGGATTTCCCGTCCCAGGCCTCCCTGCCGAGCCCGCAGGAACTGGCGCAGCGGTTGAAGATGCTCCTTACGCTGGAAACGTCACTGAGGTAATAATATGCTTGCGGCATCCGCCTTTCAGACGAGCAGTAAAGAGCACTTGGGGGGGGGGGCGGCGTTTTTCAAACCCCCACTTGAAGTGGGGGCTGGTGATTTTTCCGTATAGTGTACGAACTTAAAATTGTACTATTTTCACAAATATATATCAAATTTTTGCCATTTTTGTAAAAATATTTTATGGAAGCAGCTCCCCAATATATTGTTTATCAACCAGCACCAAAATGCTGTCGCCTTCACAAAACGACATATCCGGGTCTATATCCGTCGTCAGTTCCCCATCACGCCGCAATGCGGCGACATTGACCTTATGTTTCTGGCGCAGCGAGAGTTCTTTCAAGTTGTGGCCAATCCATTCGTCTTTTACCGAAATCTCCACCATGCGCACCCGTTTGGACAGCTCAAAGAAATCGATAAAGTTGCCGTTGACGATGTTGCGCGCTTCCCGGATGCCGCCGTCCCGTTCCGGCGTTACGATCTTATCTGCGCCGATCCGTCTTAAGATTGTTGACATAGTCGAATTATGGGACTTTGCCAGGATAAAAGGTACCCCGGCTTCCTTGGCAGCCATAATCGCCATTATGCTGGCTTCCAGGCAGCTTGTAATCGTTACAATAACGCCGTCCATATTGGAAAGCCCTAAAGAGTCAAATGCGTGCAGCTCGGTTGCATCGATCTGGACTGCCATCGTTACCTGCGGCGCAATATCGTTGACCAGGTCTTCATCTTTGTCAATTGCCATCACGTCTGCACCGGCAGCCATCAGTTCTTCTGCCACACTGCGCCCAAATTCGCCTAGGCCAAAAATAGCATATGATTTCCTGCTGTTTTGTTTTTTCATAAAGGTCCTCCTTGTAAAAGGCTATTACAAACAGTTTCTAAGAAAGTATTTGACCAACCAGTGGTTTTGGATCAGCCGACCGTTACCTGTTCTTCTGGCAGCTTTGCAGCGGTCTGCTGGTCGCGCATGGTAAATACCAGTACCATTGCAATTGGCCCGACACGCCCCAAATACATACAGATGCACAAAATTACCTTTCCGGCTGCTCCGATGAAGGAAGTATAATTCCTGGAAATTCCTACCGTGCCCAACGCGCTGTATACCTCAAAAATCTGGTCAGCCGCGTTGCCAGGTTCAAAAACCATTAGGGCAATGACTGCTAGGATGCTGGCAAAAAAGCTAATCAGTACGACGGCAAGCGCTTTGCGTACTGTTTTAACTGGGATCCTGCGCTTATAGCAAATAATATCCTCGCGCCCCCGTACCGTGGCGGCCACCGTTAAAACGATCACAGCCAACGTGGTCGTCTTTACCCCTCCTGCAGTACCGGCAGGGGATCCGCCGGTAAACATCAAAAACAGTGTTACAATGACCGATGGTGTGGTAAGCCCGTCCTGCGGGACCGTAACGAAACCGGCCGTCCGTGTTGTTACCGACTGGAAACAGGCGGCCAGAACCTTCTGCCAGGGTGTAAAGCTGCCGATGGTTGCTGGATTGTT
This sequence comes from uncultured Eubacterium sp., assembly GCA_947089855.1. Taxonomy (GTDB): domain Bacteria; phylum Bacillota; class Clostridia; order Lachnospirales; family Lachnospiraceae; genus Eubacterium_J. The sequence goes on along the minus strand of CAMUML010000017.1, from coordinate 1,261 downwards.
GTATTCGAACAGGAAATAAAGCACAGCACCTGACAGCAGCAGGCATCCCGTCATGGTGATAACAATCTTGGAATGGAGCCGCAGCTGTGCCCAAATGCTTCTGCCATTATCTTCCCTTTTTAGCTTTTTTTTGCAAACATCTATAAAATCAAACCAAACAATAAAGCCTAGGCCGCTTACGATGATCAACAAGATAGTTACTGCATTTATCCAGAAATGGTGGACATAAGGGATAAAGCTGTCTGGGCCGATTAGGTCGATACCTGCATTGCAAAAGGCAGAAACCGCATGGAACACAGAATACCAAATGCCTTTTAGACCAAATTCAGGCACAAACACAGGCAGGTAAAGCACTGCGCCGACCGCTTCCACAAGGAACGTCCCAAGAAACGCCCTGCGCAGGAATTTTACCACACCTTGCAGCGTATCCAGGTTAAAAGCATCGCCAAGAAGCATCCGGTTGCTTAGGGAAATTTTCTTTCCGAGCAGCATAATAAAAACCGTTGCCAGCGATACGACGCCCAAGCCGCCAATCTGGATTAGGACCAACAGGATTATGTGCCCAAACAGGTTCCAATGCACAGCTGTTGTCACGGTAACAAGCCCTGTTACACAGACGCAGCTGGTAGCGGTAAACATGGCATCCAAAAAAGGGGTAGGGCTTCCGTCCGCCGATGTGGCCGGGGTCATAAGCAGCAGTGTTCCGGCTAATATAACAAGTAAAAAGCTTAGTGTGATGGTTTGTGTTGTAGTTAAATGTTTTGTTAAAAATTTCATAACGGTTCCTGTTTTCTTTCCGGGCGAGTGGTTGAAATAATGGAAGTGGCTTGCTGGCTGGGGAGGGTGTGGGGCGTGCTGGACACCGGATGGCAGGGCCGGTTCCCACAGGCTTTACGGGGATTGCCGTACAGGCTGCAGGAAAGCAGCAGGATAGCAGCTGCTTAATGTCCTACATGCTGATTGTAAAGGTGCAAAAAAATCAAACATGATATAGTTTGATTTGGCTAATAATTTTATACTACAATTTCAACTTTTAATGGCAGCGAATGATATAGCTTGTATTTTATTTCAGATTTAATATACCTAAAAGTCTATATGCTAGACAATTGGAAAATACGGCATCTATAAGCAAAGTTAATAAGTTTAATATTATAGTATGTTATTTCCTTATATTTTAATATGCCGCAAACGCTTCCTAAATATATCAATGTTATCAAATTTATTAAAATCATAATAATATGTTAAAGATTTTAATGAAGTT
>CAMUML010000016.1 GCA_947089855.1 uncultured Eubacterium sp. | reverse complement strand
CCCCCCCCCCCCCCGCCACATCATCCCACGGCGTCCTGCCCACTGCAAAAATACACCAAACTCTATTTTACAAAAAGTCTTCCGTCAACTTCCCATATTTCTCATAATTCGTCACTCTGGCAATCCTATTGCCTTCATCCACAAAAACAACTTTCGGACGATGCACTTTCGCCTCCTCCGGCGTCATCTGCGCATAACACATCAGAATAATATGGTCACCGACCGCAACCTGCCTGGCAGCCGCCCCGTTTAAACAGATCATGCCAGAACCGGCTTCCCCTGCAATCGTATACGTTTCAAACCGGTTCCCGTTTTCCACATCCACAATCTGGACCAGCTCATACTCCAAAATACCCGCTGCTTCCAGTAAATCAGTGTCTACCGTAATGCTGCCAACATAATGTAGTTCCGCCTGTTTTACAACCGCCCGATGGATTTTCCCCTTCAACATGGTAACATTCATAGTAACCTCCTTATTTCTCAATAATAAAGTTATCAATCAGCCTTGTTTTTCCAATATATACGGCAATTGCTGCCAGTATAGGGCCGGTAATTGTTTCCACCGGGGTAATAGCATTAAAATCAACGATTTCCACATAATCGATTGCTGCCATCGGTTCTTGTTCTATTTCCTTTGTGATCGCCTGTTTTATAGCGGCAGCGCTTGTTTCCCCGGATTCCAGCAGCCGTTTTCCGGCAGCCAGGCTTTTATGCAGCACTAAAGCCGCCTGGCGTTCCTGCCCATTTAAGTATGTATTCCTGGAACTTTTGGCCAGCCCGTCTGGTTCCCTTACAATCGGGCATCCGACAATTTCCACATCTACATTTAAATCCCGCACCATACGCTTTACAACTGCAAGCTGCTGTGCATCTTTCTGGCCGAAATACGCACGGTCTGGCATTACGATATGGAATAATTTTAATACGACGGTCTGCACGCCGCGGAAATGGCCCGGGCGGCTTTTTCCGCATAACTGCGCTGTTAGGCCGTCCATATCCACATAAGAACAAAAATCCGGCGCATACATTTCTTCTGGCTGTGGATGGAACACCAAGTCGACCCCTGCTTCCTTGCAAAGTGCGGCATCCTTATCCAGATCCCTTGGATAGCTGGCCAGGTCTTCTTTTGGCCCAAACTGCATTGGATTTACAAAAATACTGACTACCACACGGTCATTTTCTTTCCTTGCCGCATCGATCAGGCTCTTATGGCCTTCATGCAGGTAGCCCATCGTTGGTACAAAGCCAATGGTAAATCCTGATTTTTTCCATTCCTTTACCTTCTGGCGGACTTTTTCTACTTCACCATATAGTTCCACTTGTCTTTCTCCTCTTTCCCATAATATAAAGCAGCCATTTAATATAATTTATCTATAATTGCCTCATCCATCTGGAACGTATGCTCCGGGGCCGGGAATGTCCCTGCAGCTACTTCCTCCTTATAGGCAGCAAATGCAGCCTTCATCTGGCTTCCAATCTGTGCAAACTGCTTGACGAACTTTGGCTTCATATCGGCATACATCGCCAGCATATCCTGATATACAAGCACTTGGCCGTCACAGCCTGCGCCTGCGCCTATCCCGATCGTTGGAATCTGGACGCTTTCCGTAATCTTTGCGGCCAGTGCCTGCGGGACACATTCCAGTACAATGGCAAATGCCCCTGCTTCTTCCAACGCACGTGCTTCATCTAAGATCCGCTGTGCCGCTTCTTCCCCTTTGCCTTGTACTTTAAATCCGCCAAATGCATTAACGGACTGCGGGGTAAGCCCAATATGGCCGCACACCGGGATCGAAGCCTTGACAATCGCGCGGATATGGTCGCATACTTCCAGGCCGCCTTCTAATTTGACCGCATGGGTACGCCCTTCCTTCATCAGCCGCCCGGCATTGACAACCGCGTCGTAAACCGAAGCTTGATAAGACATAAATGGCATATCGGTAATCAGCAGCGTATTTTTCACGCCCCTGGCTACTGCTGCGCTGTGGTGGATCATATCCTCCATTGTGACAGACAGCGTATCCTCATAGCCAAGCATCACCATACCCAGGGAATCCCCTACTAAAATAGCATTGATCCCAGCCTCATCGACCAGCCTGGCCGTCGTATAATCATACGCAGTCAGCATGGTCAGCTTCTCCCCCTTTGCCTTCGCTTCCTTAAAGGTAACCGCCGTGTTCTTCATAATCCAATTTTCCCTTCTTTAAATTATAAAATGAAAATTCGTTACTGAACGGTAACATTGGATGGATGGAATGGCATAACCTGCGTACATCCGCAATTCCTGAATAAACTGGACAATAATACACGAAACTTAAATTTTTTATTGCAACCTTTCCGGTCAAACCTTCGAAAAGTGTCTGCCGCCCTGCAATAAATAATAACGTAAAAGCATATGATACAGTTTCTTTATTGAATACCGTTCGCAGGTAATATAGCATAATTATACAGAAAACACAATATCTTATGGGAATGTGCTAAAAAAAAGACATAAGGGCGTTACTATTCACGGGCCAGGAATGCGCATAAACTGCGCATTCCGTGAGGACATGATTCAGGAGTGAGGGGCGATTTTGCAAAGCAAACTTCCAATATCGCCCCGAATGGTTACTATGAGCGGCCCACAGGCCGTGAATAGTAACCATAAGGGCAATCATCCGTTAATACTCTTTTGACACATCGGTAATACTATACATTTCCATAAAATTGTGCAAGTCTTCTTCTGACCTTATAAACATAATTTCATGGAATTTCCCGGTATGGATATTTTTAAAGCCTGCCACCTGCTCCCCATTGCAGATGCTGCATTTTAACACAGGTTTTTCATTCTCCCGGTCATAATCGCGTTTTTCTGGTTTCTTTTTTTGAAATAGCATAGCAACAACCCTTTCTATGATTAAAACTATTTCTTATTTTGAACCATTTTTGCAGATGTGTCAAGAATGAAAGCTGCGGATCCGTTCCACCAGCGACTCCTTTTTCATGTTCCTGCTTAAAATAAACGACAGCCCAATCTGCAATAGCATTACCAATGCAGCCATGCATACCACTTCCAATACCGGGACATGATAGACATTCATTCCAAAATAGGCATTTGCCTTACAGTAACAAAATAGCCCATATCCGAGCGGGAGGCCTACAATAACTGCCACCAGCACAGTGCCTGCCGACAGTACCAGCCCCTGCAGCTGCAGGCTGCGGTTTAGCTGACGGTCCGTCATCCCGACTGCCTGCAAGATCCCATATTCCTGCTTTTTCGTTATAATATTCATAATCATTGTATTTGCCAAGTTTAAAAACCCGATAAACCCCAGAACAGCCAAAAACAGATAACATCCACCCTGAAGGACCCGTATGGAAAACTCCGCCTGCTTTACCTGGCTTTCATAAGCCGTTAACTGCAGGTGTTCCACCCCGTTTAACAATCCCTCCAAAGCCCGCTGTACATCTGCCACATCCTCTTTCGCACAGTTTACCCACAGGCAGCCTGCAGAAACCCCCGAAAAACCCAGCCTCCGGTACATATCTTCTGTCATTACCCACATCGCATTAGAAACACCAAAAGAGCCCTTTAATGTGGCCTCCACAGTACGGGTATCGGTGCCGTCTGACAGCTGCATGGAAACCTTATCCCCAAGCACATAGCCATCTTCTTCCATAAAATGGGACCATCCATAATAAATAATATCCTCATTTAAGCTGTCTTGATAATCTAATTTCCCAATCCCATTTCCTTTTTCCCGCTCAAAATCCTCTTGTCCATATACCAGTACGTCTTCCTGCCTGCCATCCGTCTGCACCATTAATATGTCCATAGTGCGTACCTGCGTTACCCCAGGTATCCATGCGACGCTATCTATAAGCTGCTGGTTAAGCGGGTTATGTTTTAAAATAGAATCCAGGTTATTTTCCGGATAAGCTTCCTCGCCAAACGTATAGTCTAATTCTATTTTAAACTGCCCATATTCGACTGCCTGCCTTGCCTCATACTCCGTATCCATATTTCCGGCCACATTGGCCAACACAACAAACAGCACACAAGACAGCCCCATCGTCAGTACCGTATAAACCGTCCGTTTCTTTTCTGCTGCAAGGTTTGCCGCGGCCAGCGAGGCTACTGTCACGTTCTTTTTCCCTGTCCGGATGCCAGGCGTTTTACCCCCGGCACTTTCCAGATAACGCACCGCATCTACTGGCGAGATCGATGCTACGATTTTCATCGGCTTGCGCAGCGCCAGCCATACCGTAAAAAATGCCGTAGCAGCTGATAGCAGTAGGAGCGGCAGTGAAAATACGTTTACTATAACCATTCCTTCCCCTACTCTTTCATTTCCCATACGCATCAGCATCCCAAAACAGCCCCAGGCAATCAGATACCCTACTGCCACGCCTGATGGGATACTAAAGGCCGCCAAATACATCCCCTCCCAATTGATCAGCCTGCGCATCTGCTTTTTATCCGCGCCCAGCGCACGGATCTTTCCATATTCCTGGATATTTTGCACAATGCCGACCTGAAAAATATGATAAATAATGGCCACAGTAAAGAAAACCACTACCAATGCAATACATACGCATATGCCAATAGTTTCCAACCCAGGATCTAACATCATAAGCAAATATATTTTATTGGCCAAAGCCTGTTTTTTGTCGATCCCACACTTTTGGGCCACCTCTTGTATCGCCTCTTCCGCTTGGCCTGCGTCCACCAGCACACCGTCCGCCATTTGAAAATATACTTGAAAGCTCCGTTCCTTGGGGGCATATATTTTTTCATAAAACGCCTGGGAAGCAAAGACACTGTAAATTATCTCACCACCTGGCACCGCTTCCTTCTGCCGCAAGATCCCGCTGATAACAAACTGCTTTTCTGCAAAACGGTGCCTTTTATCCTTACGGTATGGAAGGGACACTGTATCGCCAATTTCAGCCCCGCCCCATCCAGCCGCCTCTAAAAATTCACGGGATGCCGCAATCTCCCGTTCTGCCTCCGGGAAGCTTCCAGACACCAGATCAGCCGTTAAATTTGCCATTTCCCTTGCATGTGCATCTGCCATTAAAAAACTGGCATTCGCCTTACTGCCTATTTTCCCGGCAGATGCCACTACCCCTATTTGGGCATATTCGGCCCTGCGCCGCATTTCTTTTAACTGGGTACTGGTTACCTTTGTACATACCCCGTCAAAGCTGCCATATTTTATAGGCGCGTTTACCTTGTTTGTTTTCAGCAGCCCATATGCAAAAGTAGCAATAATAGCCAACAGGGCGGTGGACAAAAAAATAACAGCCATAATGAGCAGGCTTCTTGTCCGGTTCTTCTTATTGTTGCTATATGCGATTTTCGTTATCGTATTCATGAAAACCTCACCACCTTTCCATCTTCAATCACCAATATCCGGTCTGCTGCCTGTGCGATTTCCTCATCATGGGTAATCATAACAACCGTCTGGCCATACCTGGACGCAGACATTTTCAACAGTGCAACTACCTCTTCACTTGCACGGGAATCCAGGTTCCCCGTCGGTTCGTCTGCAAAAATAATATCCGGCTTTGCAGCCAGTGCCCTTGCAATTGCCGCACGCTGCTGCTGGCCGCCAGATAATGCATTCGGCAGATGGTGGATACGGCCCTCTATCCCAAGCGAACGGATCAGTTCTTTTAGATAGGCTTCATCCGCCTCCCTGCCATCCAGTCCAAGCGGCAGTACAATATTTTCCCAAACATTAATCGAAGAAACAAGGTTAAACGCCTGGAACACAAAGCCAATTTTCCTGCGCCTGAACATAGCCAGTTCTTCTTCCTTCATTTTGGAAATATCGTTTCCTTTTACCAGCACACTGCCGGAAGTCGGCGTATCCAGCCCGCCCAGCATATGCAGCAGCGTGCTCTTGCCAGATCCGGATTTTCCGACGACTGCCGCAAATTCCCCCCTCTTAATTTCCAAGTTGGCATGGTCCACCGCTTTTACCTGGTTTTCGCCGCTTCCATAATATTTGCATAAGTCTTTTGCCTGTAAGATTACATCCATTACCGAAACTTCCTCCCTTATTTTTTCGCTCTGTTTTTTCTGCCTGCCAGTCTATATTACCACGTTACCCTTACAATGGGCTTACGGAAACAGCAAACGCCGCTTACAAATTTGTAAGGTTTTTTCAGAATCATGTAAGCCCATCCGTAAGGTTTTTGCTGTAAATTGCCATTCATATAAACAATATCCAGAAAGGGGAAAAACCATGCAAAAATCCAAATTAAGCAAAATCATACCGGCCATAATAACCACTTGCGCCATCCTGGCCAGCCCCGCAACAAAATTATCCGTTCTATTGGACACCGATACGGCCTTAGCTGCTGATGCTGCGGCTGCAAAAGCAGGACGCGCCAAAAAATGGTACCGTGTAAATACAGATACCCTAAACGTTAGGTGCAGCCCGGACCCTAACAGCCCTGCCATCGGGACACTGACACGGGGCCTGGAAATAAAAGTATCCTCCATCCATCACGGCTGGGCCAAATTTAAATTTCAAGGCTGTACCGCCTATGTATCCAGGCAATACCTAAAGAAAATAAAACCAAAAACGGATTGATTTCTCGTTTTTTTACCGCTACAATAGAAGCAAAGGGGGAGGGAAAACCACGATGCACAAAATAAAAGCACTGATGCATATGGCAGCTGTTTTTTCGATTTTTTTCCTGGCAGACGCTTTTAGTGCAACTGCTTTTTTGCTGTGCAGCCCTGGCCTGGAAGCTGAAACATGGTACATCTGCCTGCACATTGCCAGCGTATGGATTGCCGCTTCTTTGTATGCGAAGTACGTACTGAAAATACCAGGTTTCCTGCAAAGCCCTGCAAAGGCGGCTACCATTCCCCGCTGGTGTATTGGTGCAGCTGCCCTGCCGGCTGCCCTGGATATTTTTTACCTGGTTTTTGTACCAGGGACGCTGCAGCAGGGCGTTACTGGTACAAAAGCGCTGTTTGAAACATTATATACCGGCATCCTAAGCTGGGGGCTGCGCAGCAGCATCACCGAAGAAATCCTGTTCCGGCGGCTTGCGCTATGCCCGCTCCAAAAAGAACTCGGCGAAAAAAAGGGGCTCCTGCTATCTGCTCTATTTGCCTCCTGCACCCAATTTGCTGCGGCCGGCCCCTTAGGCTGGCAAATGTCCGCCCTATTCCTTTTCGCAAAATTCAGCGCAAATATGGCCCTGGCATTGGCTGCCTGCCAAACCGGCTCCATCCGGCCCTGCATTGCCATCCACGCCTTATTTCTGATTTTGTTTGCCGACTCGCCAATTTTTCATATTGCCATAGAACCGGCCCATCCGGCCGTTTGGATCTATACGCCAAAAAACAGCCACTGGTTTTTTACAGGGATCCCCGGTATCCCACAGCCCGATACCGCCTTTCCTGCAATGATTGGCTTTGGTATACTGATTGCAGCTGCGTTGATGGAAAAACTTAAAAAAAAGAAAGGGGAAGGGAAGCCAAATGGAACATTGCAACATACTGATCATTGAAGACGACGCTGCTATCCGGGAGGGGGTACGTATCCTGCTGGAAGGGGATGGCTGCCAAGTAGACGAAGCCGAAAATGGGGCGATAGGCCTGCAAAAACTGTCCAGCACATTAAGCCTAGTTATTCTTGACGTTATGCTGCCAGGGATGTCAGGCATCAAAACCTGTGAAGAGATCCGCAGAGTATCCAACGTACCTGTCCTTTTCCTAACAGCAAAAGGGCAGGAGTCAGACAAGCTGATCGGCTTAATGGCCGGAGGGGACGATTATCTGGTAAAACCATTTTCTTATGCAGAGCTGCTTGCCAGGGTAAAAGCCCTGATCCGACGCCATACCGTTTATGATAAATCTACACAAGGACAGCCGCAAGACGGGCCTGGCTGGCTGGAATCCGCAGATTTACGGGTCAATACGATGCAAAACCAGGTTACTTTACACGGATTGGAACTAAACTTGACCGATATTGAGTATCGGCTTTTGCTGCTTATGATGCAGTATCCGCACAAAATCTTTTCCGTTAAAAACCTGTACGAAAGCGTATGGGATGAACCGTTTCTTTATACATCCAGCAATACCGTAATGGTCCATATCCGCAGGCTGCGCAAAAAAATTGAAGAAGACCCGCAAAATCCGAAACGGATCGAAACGGTATGGGGAAAGGGCTACCGCTTTGGAACGTAAAATGCTAAAACGCCTGTTGGACGGCCTATCTGCAGGCATCTTTTTAATGGCCTTCCTATATCTGGGAAGCACAAATTTATTACAGCAATATTTCTTTTCACACGGCACTTTTATGGATAGGGAAACACACCGGATCCGCGAATTTCAAACATTCGTTTCCCAAAACAGCCTGTCCGCTTCCGACTCCGCTGCCTTAACCAGCTGGATCGAGGAACGCAATATCCTGGAATTTACCATCTCCAGAGATGCATGCAAGTTACTGGATATTTCCTACGGCCAGGCCGCACACCGCCAGTTATGGAGATTTTACCATACTGTTACATTTGCGGATGGGGACGCGGATGTATCGGTCTATGAAGGGTATGATAAATCATACAGCCACTTTCTGCTTGGCTTATCCATCGCCGCTGGTTTTGCAGCATGCCTTGGAATTTTTATATCCAGCATGCAGGAAGATGTAGCTTATATCCGCCGCCTCCAAACAGAAATTGCCGCTATCAGCCAGGGGGACCTTCAGCAGCTGGTAACGGTCCAAGGTACTGACGAACTGGCCCAGCTTGCATACGGCTTAGACCAGATGCGCCAAAAACTGGGGCAAAAAGAACGGATTGAACGGGAACTGCGTGAAGCACAGGAAAAACTGGTACTTGGCATGTCACATGACCTGCGTACCCCGCTGACCGGCCTGCTAACTTATATGGAAATCTTAAAAAAACAGGAACGGGAAGGCTGCGTAAGCCGGGAATACATTGAGAAAGCCTATGATAAAATCCTACAGATAAAGTCGTTATCTGACCAGATGTTCGAATATTTTCTAATCGATTCCTATAAACACGCACCGCTGGAACCTGCTGAAGAGATCCGCAGTGCATTGGGGGATTACCTTTCCGAGCTATGCGCCCTGTTAGCATGCAGCGGGTTTTGCGTCGACGCCACAATGCCGGATTGGGCGCCTGTCTTTGTACAGGTCAATACGGACTATATGGGGAGGATTATAAACAACCTCATTTCAAATCTGGAAAAATATGCAGATAAACAGTCTGCCATACAGATCAGCGTCCTTTATGGGCAAAGCCAGGTGGGCATATCTATAAAAAACCGGATTGCAGCGCCTGGGACATTTGTAGAAGGAAGTGGGATCGGCCTAAAAAACATCGCCATGATGATGGAACAGATGGGCGGGGATATGCAAGTAAGCCGCACAAAAGACGTATACCAGATCCAGCTTTGTTTTCCAACCTGCAGGCAGCCTGCTTGATTCCAGCCTGCCGACAGGTTTTGCACCGGTTTTATCCCAGCGGTATCCGGACTACGAACACACTCCCAGGATAACCTTCTTTGCTTCTGCCTGCTGACTTTACGGAAACCAGCCCATGATGCCTGTTTATAATCTCCCGTGCCAGATATAGCCCGACCCCTGACCCATTTTCCCTGCTTACCAGCTTGCCTTTGCCGCGGTAAAAGCGTTTGAATATTTTATGGTAGTCTGTTTTTGGGATGCCAATCCCTTCATCTGCAAATTCAATCCGTACAAAACTGCTGCGCCTGTGCAGCGCTATATGGACTTCACCCGCATTTGGACTATATTTTACCGCATTATCCAAAATATTGATAAACGCTTCACACAGCCATTTTTCATCATGCATAATCACCAGCTGCTCAAACTCTGGCTGATAATCAAAAGAAGCCGACATCTGCTTTGCAGAAATTTTCGGATAGATGCGGTTTACGGCCGCAACCACTGTATCCAAAATTTTCACTGGCTTACGTACAATCTGGATCATGCCTGCTTCCATCCGTGAAACCTGCAGCAGCGCATCCAAAAGCGTTTTTAATGCTTCCAGCTCGTACCGGCAGCGCTGCTGAAATTCCAGCCGCTGTGCATCATTTAAAGAGAAATCCTCCAGCACGCTAAGGCAGGTATCCAGCGCTGCTGCAGGCGTTTTGAGCTGATGGGAAATATCGGTGACCATCCGTTTCGTTTTCTCTTTTTCTTCCTGTGACTGTTCACGTACCGCCTCAATCCTTTCCGCCAGCCGTACCCATTGGCTGCCCACCCGGACTGCTGCTTCCTGCAGCCGTTTTGCAGCAGCCCTCCCTGCTAAATGCCGGAAACCTTCCCAATCCGCCTGGAAATCTTCTGCCTGGAAACGCTGTCCATTACAAGGTTCCCCTTGTTCAAAAAATTCCTGCAAATGCTGTGCCTGCTGTTCCATATAAGTTTGTGCCGCCGCACACCAGAGCATCTTTTTGTAGGCTGCAAATATCCAAACCAACAGCAAAACGGCTGTAAAACACACAGCCGCTGCCAAACATTGCTTTAAAAAATCGTGGTAATACCGGTTCTGGACCGCATCCGTATATCCATACGCCCGTAGCTGTGCGAGCCCCTGCCCGTAACTTCCCCTTTCCCCCTTTAATATGCGGGCGGCCATATCCAGCCCTTCGCTGCTGCCTGCCGCCACCTGGCCTAACAGGCACATTTTATCCTGGTAATTGTAGTAGCTGAATAAACTAAAACACACCTCAAAAAAAAACAGCAGCACAAACAGCCCGGCTGGAAAAGGGCCATTCACGAAAAACCCAAAAAAACGTTTCGATAAACCTTTCATCCTATAACGCTTCCTTTCTGCCAGGCAGTGTACCTCGTCCATTTTCATCAAATCCACATCCGGCACATACCCCGGACAATGTAACCCCCAAAATCAACCGCCATACATAGCATCATTTGACATCCACATCCCACACATACCCCAGGCCGCGTATATTTTTAATATATACCGGCTTTGCCGGGTTGGCTTCTATTTTTTCCCGCAGCCTGCGGATATTGACTGCCAATGTATTTTCGTCCACAAACTGCTCTTCGGCATCAAACATATACTCCAGAATCTGGCGCCTGGACAGGATTTGTTTGGGATACTTTAAGAAAAACCCAAGCAGCCTCCATTCATTTTTAGAAAGCGAAACCTCCTGGCTTTCTGCCTGCAGCTTCATTTCTTTTTGGTTAATGCAAAGCCCGCCGGAATGCAGGGTACCGTCCCCTGCACCCGCATCCCTTGTACTGCGTTTAAAAAAAGCCTCTATTTTCAGCAAAAGCACAGACAGGCTGAATGGTTTGGTAATATAGTCGTCTGCCCCGGCTTCATAACCCAGTACCTGGTCGAGTTCCTGGCTCAACGCGGTCAGGCAGATAATATACACATCCAATTCCCTGCGCAGCCATGTAATAAAAGCAAGCCCGCTTTTATCCGGAAGGTTAATGTCACACAAGGCAATATCCGGCTGGAAAAACCGTGCCTGCCCTATCGCGTCCTGGACTGTTTCGCAGCAGCAGGTTTCATGGCCCGCTTTTTCCAGTGAAAATGCAATTCCCCTGTTTACATTTTGTTCGTCTTCTAAAATTAATATTTTTCCCATGCCTGCCCCCATATATAAACATACGTCTTACCTCATATGATAAAGCCCCGCATAAATACCTCCCTTTTTCAACAGCTCCTCATGCGTCCCTTGTTCCTCAATACCGCGCTCTGTCAAAACAAGGATCTTTTGTGCATTCCGTATCGTCGAAAGCCGGTGGGCAATCACGAATGTGGTCCGGTCTGCCGCCAATCGTTCCAAAGATTCCTGTACTACCTTCTCGCTTTCATTATCCAGCGCTGAAGTTGCCTCATCAAAAATCAAGATAGGCGGGTTTTTTAAAAATACCCGCGCAATCGAAAGCCGCTGTTTCTGCCCGCCGGACAATTTAATGCCGCGCTGCCCAATATCCGTATCATACCTTTGCGGCAGTTCCATAATAAAATCATGTGCATTTGCATTTTTAGCCGCCGCAATTACTTCTTCCCGGCTTGCACCCGGCCTGCCATATGCAATATTGTCAAATACCGTACCGGCAAATAAATACACATCCTGCTGTACCATACCAATATTGCCGCGCAGGCTCCTTAACTTCAGGCTGCGTATATCCTTCCCATCTACCAAAACCCGTCCGGCAGACACTTCATAAAACCTTGGGATCAGGCTGCACAACGTACTCTTGCCGATTCCCGAAGGCCCCACTAGCGCCACATATTCCCCTGCCGGTACATCCAGATTAATATGGGCCAGTACCGTCCCGTTTTCTTTTGAATATTGGAACGATACGTCTTCAAACCGTATATCCCCTTTTACATCGGCCAGTTCTGTTGCATCCGGCGCATCTTGAATATCCGGCGTTATATCTAGCATCTGGATAAAGCGCTCATAACCGGAATACCCATTTTGAAACTGCTCCGTAAAATCAATCAACGTCTTCACCGGGTCGGTAAATACGTTTATGTACAGCAAAAAGGTAACCAGGTCTGTTACACTGACCACCCCTTCCGTAGCCATTAGCCCGCCGCTTACAATTACAAGTACATTTATCATCGTTGTAAATGCCGTCAGCCCGGAATGGTATTGGCCCATATAATGATAGCTGTTTTTCTTTGCTTCTACAAACCCATCGTTGCCAACCTTAAACTTTGCGTTTTCTACCTCTTCGTTTGCAAATGATTTTACCGCACGTATCCCGGACAGGTTGTCTTCGATCTGGCTGTTGATGTCTGCTATTTTTTCCCGGTTTTTCCGAAACGCCTGCTTCATATGCCCATTGCAGATATAAGCAAATACCAGCATAAACGGCACAAGCGCAAACGCAGCAATTACCAGGTATGGATTGATTGAAAGCAGGATTACAAATGCACCGATAATTTTGATCAGTGAAATTGCTATATTCTCCGGCCCGTGATGCAAAAGCTCCGTAATGTCAAACAGGTCGCTTGTAACACGTGACATCAGCTGCCCAACCTTGCGCTCATCATAAAAGGAAAAGGACATCTTCTGGTAATGCCCGAAAATCTCTGCACGCATATCGTACTCAATCTTTGCCCCCATCACATGCCCATAATTTGTAATATAAAAATTGCTGTACCACTGCACCAGTACCAGGAAAAACAGCATAACGCCGATTTTTATAATCATACTCCGCGCCTGCCCGGCATCCATTGCCAATATTGTTGAAGTAACATACCGCACAACAAGCGGGATCACCAGCGCAACTGCCGCGGACACAAATGCAAAAAACATATCGGTCCAAAATACCCTGCGGTATGGCTTATAGTAGGCTGCAAGCCGCCGCAGCATATCCCATTTGGAAGGCTTTTGCGCTGCCTTTCCTGTTTTCATTGTAACTGCATCCATATTTTAACCTTCCTTCCCTTCAAAAATTTCCACAGGCAGCCAGAACTTATAAAAATAACCTCCTGGCAACCCGCCTATATAGTCTACTATATTTTTTCCGGAAAAGAAACAAAAATATGCAATCTCCCTTCGATAAGTTCTGCTTCCACCTGGCCCTGCATTTCTTCCGTCAACGTCCGTGCGATTGACAGGCCAAGGCCCGTTGCACTATGCCCGGCTTCTACCGTATAAAACCGGTCAAACAAACGGCCCACATGGATAGGGTCCAGATTTTGCGCCTGGTTATAAAAATGGACCACCCCGTCCGGTTCCAAAATAACCTGGAAATCCCCGTCGCTGTATTTGACGGCATTGCCGATAATATTGGAAAAAACCCGTGCCAGCGCCTGCTGGTTTAGCATCCGTTTCACAGGCTGCACGGTAATCTGTATATCCGGCTGGATACCTGCCTTAATGATCGCCCCATAATATCCGGCTAGGCATTCTTCTAATACCGCATTTAGGCATACTTCTTCCCGCTGCCCACAGGCATCTACCGACAACACGACCGAATAGCGGAAGAGCTCTTCTGACAGTGTTTTTAGCGCATCTACCCGGTTTTCCAACACTTTCAGATATTCCAAAACGCTATCCGGCAGTTCCTCTTGCTTTATAAGCGCCAAATACCCATAAATAGCTGTTAACGGGGTACGCAGGTCATGCGAGATATTGGTTACTGCCTTTTTGACCTCCCGGTCGCCCAGTGTATATTGGATCTGCTGCTTCCTGAACAGTTTTAGCTGCCGGTCTAAATCGGCAGCTAACTGTTTCATCTTTTTATCTGAAGACGATATATCAATTCCTACATTGGTATCTGTTTGTATCCGCTGCCCAAACTGCATGCGCAGCTCATCTGCTGAATGGTGGATTGCAGCAATTTTAGCTGACAAGGCAGCTACAACCGCCGCAAGCACGACCGACAATACACAAAACATGGCCTGCCCCCATATTTCACACGTTTTTATTTAATATCTTTCCTCTGGAAGAAAAATATCCCTGCCAAGTTGAAAACGATTACAATCATTCCCGAATACAGGCACTGCAGGCTTGGATGCTGTACGGCACCGCTGCCAGCGACAAGCTGCATCACCTGCCCTCCAGGCAGAAAATCGATCAAAAACTGATAAATATCGCGTTTTAGGCCTGATACATAACGAGGGTTTTCCACAATTTCCGTCGCCATATTCGCCTCATTCACAGAATACTGTTCATAGGTCGGCGGCTGCATCAGCATCTGAAACAGATAACTGGCAACAAAAAGCATTCCAATAAACAGCAGCAGGTTTACGATCGCCGCATGTGCCCTGCTGTTGATCATCATAGAACAAAAGTTATAAACCGCCGCATATGACAGACATAACAGCAGCGTAATGGCACATGCCTCCAGCAAATTCCTTGTCCCGATTTCCGGCTTGCCCATAAGCACAAACCCAACTGCCCAGGATATAAAATAAGCAGTTGCGATATGCAAAACCCCAACTGCCGCACAATTGATATAATTTGACAGATAAATTGACGTCCTGGACTGGCCAACCACCAGCTTATTGCGGACTACCCCGTCGTTGTATTCTGCCCCGACAAACATTGTCCCATAGATCGCTGCCGTTAACCCTAAGATCATAATAGGCTGAAACATGCAATCCGTAAATATCACCCCTAAATCCATCCCATATTTTACCGCTGACCGGTAATTCATAGCCGTAGCAAACAGTCCATACCCAGCCAGCACCACCATACCCAGCCAAAACCCTTTCATCATCCGGGTACGTACAAAACCCGCACGCAGCAGTTTACGCATCTTTCCCACCTCCTACCAGACGGATATAATAACTTTCCAGGCTTTCATCTTTTTCGCTCATCCGCAGCACCTCGCATTGTTCTTTAGCCAGCCGCATCACTAACCCGGTTACTCCAACCGCACCATATATATCCGCCTGGGTATCAGAATGCACCGCATATTCCAAGCCCATTTCATCCAGGACATGCGTCAATATCTGTGTGCTTGTTACTTCTACGCTGACACATTTCCTGCATGCGTCTTCCAGCTCCTGCGCACTGATCTCTTTTACCATATGCCCATGGTCAATAAACCCATAATGCGTAGCCAGCCTGGAAAGCTCATCCAGGATATGGCTGGAAATCAGCACCGTAATCTGCTGCTCCTGGTTCAACCTTAAGATCAGTTCCCGGATTTCAACAATACCCTGCGGATCCAGCCCGTTGGTTGGCTCATCCAGTACAAGGAAATCCGGATTGCCTGCCAGCGCCACTGCAATGCCCAGCCTCTGGCGCATCCCCAGTGAAAAGTTTTTCGCTTTCTTCTTGCCGGTATCCGACAGGCCAACCAAGTCCAGCAGCTCGTCAATCCCATCGAAAGAAGGGCGTCCAAGTACCTGGTATTGCTGGCGTATGTTATCAACTGCGGATAAATCCTGGAAAATGGACGGCGTCTCTACAACCGCACCCATCCTCCTGCGTGCCGCTATAATCCCTTTTTCTTTAAAGCAGTCCCCATACAGGTAATATTCCCCGCTGGTCGGCCTTTGCAGGCCGCAGATCAGGCGTATCAATGTTGTTTTCCCTGCGCCGTTTTTCCCTACAAACCCATAGATCGACCCTTTTGGCACATGCATGGACAATGCGTCCAGTGCTTTAAAATGCCCATATTGTTTGGTAAGCACATTTGTTGACAGAATATACTCCATCTTATTACCTCCATCTTTCTTTGGCAAACCCCTAATTTGCGGTTGTGCATTGAAAGACATTTTAAACGATATGGGTTAAGAAACCTATTAAGAAAACGGTTAAGAAACCTTTAAGATTTTGTTTTACATACGATTTCCAGCAGGCAGCTTTCTTATTCGACTTCTACATAACTGCTGACCCCATCTTTGCCACGCCCTTTTGTGACGATGATCTTACGCTCAATCTGCTCTTTTAACTGCGGCACATGGGAAATAATGCCTACTAGGCGGTTCCCTTCGGTAAGCCGTACCAATGCCTTCATAGCCTGGCCCAATGATTCTTCGTCCAAAGAGCCAAACCCTTCGTCTACAAACATAGAATCCATCTGGATCCCCCCGGCATAAGACTGGATCTCATCGGACAGCCCAAGTGCAAGGGACAGCGCCGCTTCAAAAGATTCCCCGCCAGACAATGTTTTCACACTGCGCTGCGTCGCGTTATAATGGTCAACCACACTTAATTCCAGCCCTGCTTTCCCTTTAAGGTTCCCGCTGCCTTCGATCCGTTTCAGTTCATACTGGCCACTGCTCATAGTCATCAGGCGCAGGTTCGCCCGCCTTAAAATACGGTCGAAATATGCCATCTGGATATAAGTTTCCAATTCAATTTTCGGCTTGCCGCTTAACGTACCATTCGCCGTATCGGATAGTGTACGCATCCAGACATATTTTTCTTCCACAACGGCAATATCCTTTTGTTTTGCTTTTACCGCCTGGCAGATATTTTGATTGGTCAAATACGCATTCTGCCGCTCATCCCTTTTGGCCAGCAGCCCTTTTTTTGCCTGCTGGCGTCCGGCTTTTTCTGCAAGCACATCTTCTTCCCGGACATGGCCAGTTTCCCCAGCATCGTTTATCTGGCTTTTTAATGTCTCCACTGCTGCCAGAAGGCGTTCCTTTTTTGTACTATTGTCCGTATAAACCTGGCGGGCTTGTTCCAAAGCTGTTTCCAGCCCCGCCTTGCGGTTACGCAGCATATGGATGGTTTCTTCCACATCCGCTTTTTGCCTTTCCCCCAATTGTTCCAACAACCGGCTGATCTTTTCATCCCTGGCAAGGCATTGGGCCTTTAGCCTTGCCAATGTTATTTCTGACTCCTGCATCTGCTGCGCCAGCTTTTGAATCCGCCCGTCGGCCTGTGGGATGTGTTGTTCCAACTTTTGCTTTTGCTTTTGCTTCTCCTGGTTTTGCCTGCTTTTTTCATACAAGCCATCCAACTGTTCCTGAAGCTGCTGTTCCATTTGGGCACTGGCTGCTTCCAGCACTTCCAACGGAACCTCCTCAGCACTGGCATAAGTATCGGCCAACTGCGGTTCCCGTATGCAAATGGTCTGGTAAAGCTGGGCGGCCTTTTCCCCCTGCCTGTTTTTCATCCCTTCCAGATTTTTTTCCAGTTCGGCAATACGGCCCCTGCATGCAGACAGCTGTTCTTCCGCCTGCTGTAGTTGCCCTTTAAGATAGGTTTGCTGCTGGATTTCCTGCACACTATGCTGTATAAAGGCATCCAGGCTTTGACAAGTTTGCTGTATTTGGCCCCATACCGTTTCAAATATTGGCATCCAGTCCGCATCCGTCCATTTTATACTGCTTTGGCCCCCATCTGCCCCTGTTGGCTGGGACGGCTCTTGCGGCGGCAGCAAAGGATGCTGTTTTAATAAGCCTGCTGCTTCTTCCAGCATCTCTTCCGCCTGCTGGCATTCCCTTTTAATCTGCTGTACCAAAAGGCCCGCCTTTCCATTCCGTTCAGCCACCTGCTCCTGCATCTTGCCAATCTGCTGCCTTAACTGGAATTTTTCCTCCTCGCTGCGTTGCGCTTCCCGTTCTAAGGTTTCCTGCTGTTTTTTATTTCGTTGTGCCTGCTTTAGCTCATTTTCGCATTGTTCCAAAACCTGTGTAAGATATTGCAGCATCTCCTCCCTATTGCCCATTTTATCCTGTTGCTGAATTTCCAGTTTTTGATCAATCCGGCCACTTTTACTAAGACCAGCTTGAAACGGCTGATAAACAATGGTATCTGGAAACTGCATTTGTTCTACCATAATTTGCCATTGGTGCATCTGCTCATCCAGCTTGCCTTTTACAGCAGCAGATTCGCGGTTTGTTTTCTGCAGCAGCAGGTCTAATTTTTTCTGTTCTATTTCCCCTTTTTCCAACAGCTGGCCTAATTCGGCCTTACGGATTTCTGCCTGCCCTGCAAGCTCTGCCTGCCTCGCAAGCTCTGCCTCCCGGGCCTGGAACCAGTTTGCCTGCTCTGCCAATCTCTGTTTCAGTTTTTCAATCGTAACCAAATCGACGGTATCACCTGCATCGGCGGCACCATCTACCCCGCTGGTATCGGCCGGCACAATATCGGCCGCAGCATCAACCGGGCCAGCTTCTTCCATCAATGACAGTTTCTGTGCCTGCCCATATATTTCCCGTGCCTGTGCCTGTAATTGCTGTGCCTTATGCCCAGCCTGCACGCTAAGGCGTTCTGCTTTTGTTTCTGCGCCGGCCAAACGCCCTTTTTCCCGTTCCAATTCTTCCCTTTCCGGAACGGAATCTGGCATCCGTGCAGGCGCCGGGTGGTGTATAGCGCCACAGACTGGGCAAGCATCCCCTTCCAGCAGCCCCCGTGCCAAAATACCTGCCTGCGCATCCCAAAAAAGCTGCTCCATCCTGCTGCAATGGCTACGGATGGATTCTTTTTCCGCTGCCGCTACACGGTATGCCTCCTGTGCGAGATGCAATGACTCCCTGCTTTTTTCCAAGTCATGGATCTGGTTTTGCAGGTTTTCGTGACCCTGCTTTTGTCCTTCCAGTTCTTTTTTTGCCTGTTCTGCCTTTAGCTTCTGTGCCTGTGCGTCTTTTACCGTTTCCCATTCCGCTTTCCATTCAGACTGCTGCTTTTGATGCCTTTCCGCTTCCCTTTGCGCCTGCGCGAAAGCGGCTTCCTGCCCCTTTGCTTCTTTGGAAAGCGCCGCCAGGTTTTCCGACTGCACACGGAACCGGTTAAGCTTTTCTTTTGCTTCTTCCAGATTGTGGCGGCAAGTGATTTCCTCTTCTCCAGCATTTTTATAGTGTTCCTGCTGCCTGGCCCGTTTTTCCTCCTGCGCACAAACCGCTTCTTCTTTCGCCGATAATACCGCCACATCCGCTGCCATCTCAGCGATCTGCTTTTCCAGTTCCGTATAATGGGCTTTTTCTTGTTCCAGCAGCTTGTTTTGCCGGTTCAGTTTATTTTGCATACGCAATGCCTCGGCGTGCCGGTCCCCACAGCCTTCCAGCTGGGAGATCTGGCCTTGCAGCCCCTTAATCCATATATCTGTTTCCCCTTCTTTTTTTCTTACCTCTGCAGCTTCTTTTTCTGCCTCTTGCCGTTTTGCAGCTTCCTGTACCATCCCTTCCCTTTGCTGTAGCAGGATGCCTTTATCCCGTTTTGTATTTTGGACGGCGTTTTCCAGACGCTCCTTTTCCTCCCCTACAGATGCCAGGTTTTTTAAAGCCTGGGCATCTATGCCCCGTTGTTTTTCTACTTCCTTCTTCTGTGCGTCCAGCCCCTGTTTACGGCATATTTCTTTGTCTACTTCCTGCCCTTCTAAAATACGGGATTGCTGTTCCTGCCCGAGCTGGCCAAACAGCTGCAAATGATCCTGCTGTTCCTTGATCTGGATTGCCAGTGCGGCACATTCCTGCGCATTTTGTACCGCCTGTTGATAACGTTTTTGGGCTTGTTCAAACTCCGGGGCGCATTCCTCCAAAAGCTGCTGGCTGTGCAGTAATTTTTCCTGCTGTTCCTTTATTTTTCGGATATTTCCGATCAGCTGGTCATCCTTTTGTATCTGCAGGTCCAATGCATCGATCTGGCCATCCAATATCTGCAGCGCCTTTTTATCTTCGCCGCACAGCTGCCCTAGCAGCTCCAGCCCTTCCACAATCCTGCCATCAAATTTTTCTTTGCGCAGTTTCGTTAATTCCTGTGCCAACGGGGTATCTTCCAAACAGATCATACCATCCATATATTGATTGATACTACGCTTTAATTCCCCATATTCCTTCCACTGCACTTTTACCGCCGCCCGAAGCTGCTCCTGGAATTTCTGGTAAATACCCGTTTTAAAAATCTGCCGGAAAATATTGCTGCGCTCTTCCGTACCCGCAAGGAGCAGTTTTTGGAAATCGCCCTGCGCAATCATCGCAATCTGCGTAAATTGCCTGCGGTCAAGCCCAATCAGCTCTGTTATTGCACGTGTGACTTCTTTGGACTTTGTAACCGGCTGGCGTTCATCCGGATAAACCAGTTCCGCCTCCGCTTTTTGCAGCGTATACCCGCTCCCCCGCCCCTTCGGGCGCAGATACTCTGGATTACGCTTTACCATATAACGTTTCCCCCGGTAATCAAAAGTAAAGGATACAAACGTAGGCACCTCATCCTTTGCATATTTGCTGCGGAACATATCTGCCCTGCGCACATCGCCGCTGGCCTCCCCATACAGCGCAAATGCGATTGCATCAAAAATCGTCGTCTTCCCCGCCCCGGTATCACCGGTAATTAAATACAGCCCCTGCCCGCCGAACTGTTCAAAATCTATCTGTGTATTTCCCGCATAAGGCCCAAATGCGCTTATCGTAAGTATTACCGGTTTCATACCGCCCCTCCAGATTGCCTGCTGCTTTCCATCAGCCGGGCTGCAAACGCCCGCTGCTTTTCGCTCATCGGCTGGTTATTCTGCAATTCGTAAAATTCCTCAAATAATTCCAGTTCCGTTTTACGCTCCATTTCCTCTGCTTTATCCATCACACGGTTTTGTTTCGTGCGGCTGTTGTCATAAGCTAGCTGCATCAAATTCGGATAAATGATCCGCAGCTTCTGTAGGCCATCCGGAACATCTTCTTCATCCGTCAGTGTCATTTGCACATAATCTTGGGTATCCATATTTTCATAAAAATCCCTGGCCGTTACTTCCAGATACGTCCCCCGCAGCTTCCTCATATCATGAAGCGGTACAAGCGGCACAACAGAAACCACAACCTGCCCTTTTTCCCTGCATTCCACAACCGTAACCGACTTTTCCTGCCCTGCTTCTGAAAAAGAATACTTTAACGGTGTCCCGCAATAACGCACCGTTTCCCGTTTCATTTTCTGCGGGCTGTGTATATGCCCCAATGCCACATAATCAAACGCTTCAAACACTTCTGCGTCTACATTGTCAATGCCACCCACCGAGATTTCTTCCGAATCACACCGCCCAGCCCCCGTCACAAACTGATGCGCTACCAGCAAGTTCCTCTGGGCAGGATCCACCTCCATCCGCCCGACTGCCAACTTTACCGCATCGTGGTAACTCTCCGGCAGGCTGGCATCTGGTGCGTGTTCCAACGCATGGCGCACGGTAGCCGGTTTTAAAAACGGCAGCAGGTGAACATGCAATTTGCCATATGCATCTTCCAATACAATATCCGCGGCTTCCCCATCATACACTGGAGAAATATAAACCCCCCTTCGGCTCATTAGCTGTGCCCCAAATGCAATCCGCTCCGCCGAATCATGATTGCCGCTTACTGCAAATACTTTCATATTACAGTCTGCCAGCCCAGTCAGGAACTGGTCAAATACCTGGACTGCTTCTGCAGACGGCACCGGCTTATCATAAATATCGCCAGCAATCAAAATACCGTCCACCTGTTGGCTTTGTGCTATTTGTGTAATTTGGGCAAGGATATACTTTTGGTCTTCTATCAGAGAGAATTCATTGAGCCGCTTTCCGATGTGGAGGTCTGAGATATGGAGGAATTTCATTGGTTGCAATGCCGCCCTTTCTTAAAATTATGTACACTGTTTTTTGTGGCGCAGATAAGTTGAGGTAGTGAAATTTTGTATCGGTTGAATTAATGTTTGCTAAAGTTATTATATCGTATGGCGTTAAAAGTGTAAAGGGATGCGTGGCAGACAAAGCAATTTAGGTGGTGTTTTGTTACTATTCACGGGCCAGGAATGCGCATAAACTGCGCATAGTGTGAGGGATGTCTTAAGTAAATGACATTGGCCGTGAATAGTAATCATTGCTTTTTTTATGGAAAGCAGCTATAATGGAAATCGTATAAATTACTTATATGAATTGTATTTTACAGACACTCTATCAAGAGAGGGGTTTCGTTATGGCACTCACTGAAAAGGCTGAATTGACCTTTGTAGGGGAACTGGTTTCTTCCAAATTTCAATGAGCTTTTGCAGGTAATGTTAGATGACAATTTAAATGAATTCCAGTATATTATTGAAAATGGGCAATGGAACATCCCATTTCACACTTCTATGTGGTAAGTCTGATAGCTAGTTTCTGGCAAATAGGCGAACTGATAAAACTTACTATGTAACAGACAATCCAGATTGGAATAAAATTTTCAATAACACCAAAAAATACTGCCGGAAGCGGCGCCCCTGCAAGCAGATACACATTCACAAATGTCATAACAATACTTAGGAAAAGTGTGAACACTGTATTTACAATAAGATTTAATAGCAGCGCAAACGGCAACGTCCCCTCTTTTGTACCACATTTCCGTGCAAATGCCATGCCTAACGGCACGCTTGGTATTCCAAGGCCCACAATTGTAGCCGAAATATATGCCACAACACAATTTAACCCAAATACAAACCAGCTGAAACTTTCCACTTGCCCTTTCCAGACCGAAAGCATTTGCGCAAATAAACAAAGCACAATCGTGATCGGAACATTCATTAATAACGTATTACATACCCTTGTTGATGTTTTCTGCATACTTACCTCCTTGTACATAAACACTTTAATCATTATAACAATTCGATAGATTCTGTGCTTTTTATCTGCACATTCCACAGATTTTCATCATTTATATTGTTAAATTTGCATGATTTTGCATCTGTTTTTCTATCTTTTTTAACATTTTATACAATATATGGAAATGTAACAATGTTCCGCAGTCTAAAAAAGAATAAAATAGACGCACTATATTGTGTTGCAGCACAAAGCTCCGGAATCCAAACTGTTATTTCTATAGAGAAAAACATAATTTTTAGGACTGCCTGCAACAAAAGGCCGCCCCCGCTACACTATTACTATGAAGCTGCAAATAAAAACTACTATTTACATGATCCCTTCTAAATTGTTTTGCAGCCCTCGGAAGAATCAAAGATAAAATAGCTGTCCGCAAAATAATAACAGAAGGTTTCATCCATCTACAAAAGGAGGTTTCTATGAAAACTTTTTTGGCTAAATTATCTTTCCTGCTGATGGCGGGCATCGGAACTGCTGCCATGCCGCCTATAAGCTTAACAGATGCAAAACCTGCTGTGGCCCCTTTAAAAGCAAGCCTGCCACACCTTTCCCTGCCTTCCGGTACGGATGCGAAACAGGCAGCTGCGCCGGCATCTAATAAAATGGATTCACAGGCCGCAGGTTTTAACTATGCAGCAAATAAAGCCCAAAATACCACAGCCGCCCTATCTGCCAAAAAAACATCCAAAACTAAACGCATGTTTCGATATAAGGGCAGGCTATATATCGATACTGGCGAAAGATCAACGGCTGCCCGTTGCGGCGTAATGGATGGGAAAATCACGAAAACCTGCCCATCAAATAAAACACCTGCAAAAGAGCTTCAGTCCAATTTCGGAAAATATGGTTTCCAATTTAGCTCCAGGGAAAACCGCCTGGAAGTATGTATTGATGATACCTGGACAATATTTGCATACCACGAAAACGACTTGGACGGCGTATCTATGAAAGTAGCAAAGAACACAGCAAACGCCGCCAAGCTAACGGTCACCAACAAGTCGGACTCTGACATAATATTCAGCGACGACTATTCACTGGAAAAACTGGATAAAAAGACGAACGAGTGGAATTTTGTCCCTTATATCATTTCAAATTACGGTTTTCATGATATTGGATACGCTGCAAAGCAAAACACCCCCGTATCATGGAACGTTAATTGGAAATCATTGCACGGTAGCTTAAAGCCCGGGACATACCGGATTTCAAAAAGGTTTTTGGTTACAGAGGAAACTGGAGAATATACCGCACATACGTTAATGGCAAAATTTAAAGTCTCCAAATAAAATACCCCTGCATTTGTGCAAGCTAGGCTCTAAGGAACTGTAAATAAATGTTACAAATATAACTGGCCACATTTAACAAAATGCTTTGAAAAAAGGAACGGCACAAAACAAATACCTGTTATTTTGTACCGTTCCTTAACATACGCATCAACCAGTGCAAAATCGCCTGGTCAAATCGCATCAATTGATACATTTCTATTGACATCTTAACAATCATCCTGTATAATCTAATAAGAGGCGGCATCCTATGAATCCACACTATAACCGAAACCATACGAAAAAAGAAATTGTATCTGTTCTGGAACAGATCAAAACATGCGTTTCTGCCAACAGATATACGATTTCCCAAAATGAAAACCGGCAGGAAAATATAGACTTTATCAATGAATATCAAATCCGCAGCCGTAAGCAGTCATCCATCCTAATGCAGATGGAACCAGACGATTTCTGCTATTCCCTGTATAATACAAAAACAGGGTATGAACATGAAATTTTATATGTATTCGTCCCACAAGTGCGTCTTTATCATGTGGCCGGTATGCCGGAAACCGTCGATATATATATAAAGTGCAACCTCATTGCAATACCTGGCAGGAACCATACGGTAATCATCTCATTCCACAGGTGCAAAAAACCGGTTGATTACCTGTTCCGATAAAGTACCATCGGGCATTTATGAAAGGAGAAATGGTTATGGAGACAGAAAAAACGCCTGCTTTCTGCGAAATATGCCGAAACGATACGGCCTATAAGGTAACTGAAACATCCCTTTGCGGCACCTTAAAAGGTGAAACCTATTATTACCAAGGAAAAGAAGCCCGGTGCATGGCTTGCGGATCCCTGGTCTATGTGCCGGAAATCAATGACGCTAATTTAAAATCGCTCTATGACAGCTACCGCAGGCAAAACAATATTGTCCCTCTGGAAACAGTACTTGCTATCCCTGAAAAATATGCAATAGGAAAACGCCCGCTCTCCTTGCTGCTTGGCTGGGGGGAACAGACTTTTTCCCGCTATTGCGATGGCGATATACCGACAAAACAGTATTCTGATATACTGATAAAGATTTATAACGACCCCAACTACTATGCCAGCCTGCTGGAAGCGGGCAAGAACAACCTAAAATCCCAAACTTCCTATGAAAAAAGCAGGAAAGCGGTAGATGCGCTGGTTGGCAAAACAGGGCCTGACGAACCCAAAATCTCCCTGGCGATTAAATACCTGCTGCACCAATGTGAAGATATTACGCCGCTGGCATTGCAAAAGGCACTTTATTATATTCAGGGTTTTTATTATGCGTTTTACCACACCTTCCTATTTTCGGAAGACTGCGAAGCATGGGTACATGGACCGGTTTACCGGGATATTTATTTCCGCTACCGCAATTACCGGTTTGACCCGATTGCCCGGCCGGAAGGGTTTGACACTTCATCCCTAACTGCTGCCGAGAAAGCTATTTTCGACAGTGTGGTCGACAACCTCTGCTGTTACAGCGGCAAGGTACTGGAATGCTTTACCCATAAAGAAACCCCTTGGCTTTCCGCCAGAGGCAGTTTGCCGGTAAACGCATTGTCGGAACATGTCATTCCGCAGGAGGCAATCGGGGAATATTTTGCTTCGGTTAAAAATAAATACCATATGATCAATCCAAATGATATAAGAAATTATGCACGAAGCATGTTCCAAAGCTGTTAACCTATAACTATGCCTTAATACCGCCAAAACCATTTCCAGATATAAGTTTTAGCTAGTACCAGATTCGCTGTTATTTCTGCAACACAGTACTAGTACATCGATTACAAAATAACTCACTGTTATGCTTGTCTATTTTTCCGGGCGCATATGGCAAAAATCCTCAATGTACCCCGGTACACTTCCGGTTTTTGCCATGCACGCTCGAAAAAATATCCTGCGCCTACCTATGAGTTATTTTGTGGCCGATATACTAGACGCTTGGTTACAGCCTCATACCCCCACATCCTGCCCTCCTAGCAGTACAAATCATATACTCGCCCACTTGTTATTCGTAAGAATCCCGCAAAGACCACACTTTTACTTTCGGAATACCTGCATAACCCTCTGGCAGCTTCCCCGTCACCCGGTACTCCTCCTGCCCTGTCAGATGCATAAAATTATCGGATAATACCATATCCACATCTGTTTCGATTTCTACAAAAAATGCCGGGACATCGCTTTTTAATACAAGTGCAAGCAGATCCCCTTCCCGTTCGCAGCTGCAAGTAATAGATGCTTTTTTCAACATCATATGTTTATATGGCTTTGGCATGTGTACCTGGCGGCTTACAGTACCATTAGAATGCAAAAAAACGGCTTCAATAAATACAGCATTTTCCCTTCCTTTTATAATAGCACCAAACCCTTTTCTATCAATAGATGCTACAGAAAGCGCCGCACAGTCAATCTGCCCGCTTGACTTGTACAAAACCGCACCTGACATATCTTTGACAAACAGCTGCACGTTCGTCTGTGATGGCTGTAGTGTTTCATTTTGCACTGTCAGCTGGCAGCTTTCCCCTTCTATGATACGTAAGGTCCCAAGCAAATCAGCATAAAAATGCCTTGCCATATACTGCAGTGCTTTCCACCGGCCATAATAGTCTACACTGGCCCATGACGCCACTGGCCAGTTGTCGTTCAGCTGCCAGTAAATAGCCCCCATACAACGGCCCCGGTTCCTGCGCCAATGCTCTACGCCTTCTTTTACTGCAATCCCCTGCAGCACCTGGCTGATATATAGTAAGCTTCGAAAATCTTTTGGATATAG
This sequence comes from uncultured Eubacterium sp., assembly GCA_947089855.1. GTDB lineage: Bacteria > Bacillota > Clostridia > Lachnospirales > Lachnospiraceae > Eubacterium_J. The sequence continues at coordinate 45,092 of CAMUML010000016.1, read as the reverse complement.
GAAATTGTCCGAAATATATCGCATAATCTTTCCGTTTGCCGCACCGTTTTTCTGATGGCTTTCCATAACTTCCGTAAAAATATTGCGGTCACTTGGCAGTGTAAAGGATTCGACCGTTTTCCTGCATGGAAACGACTGGAACCCAAACTCCGAGCAGAACCGGAAATAATAATTCTCATAATCGGAAAACGGTTTTTCCCCATGCCATACATCCCAATAATGGCGGTCCCCGGCATGATCGCTGTCCGGATTTTGGAACCCTCCGCCTGAAGACGGCGAAGATGGCCAGTAAAAGGTAACGTCATCTTCGCTCCTGACTGCTTTTGGAATGATTTCCTCAAATATCTCCAGATAATCCTGACGCAGTGGCTGCGGATGGTCACAAAAACCTGCCCAGCTATTCCACGCCGATTCCATCTCATTATTGCCGCACCAAAGGGCCAGGCTGGCATGGTGGCGCAGGCGCCTTACATTATCCGTTACTTCGTCCGTAATTGTTTGCCTCCATTTATCAGTCAGCCCGTAAACATTGCAGGCAAACATAAAATCCTGCCATACCAGCAGCCCTTTTTCATCGCAGTAATCATAAAAAACATCCGACGGGTAATACCCGCCGCCCCATACACGGATACAGTTAAACCCACAATCCGCCGCTGTATCCAAAAGAAACCGTATGCGGCCTGGTGTGATACGCTGATAAATACAGTCTTCCGGAATATAATCAGCGCCTTTGGCAAATATCTTTATACCGTTAACGCAAAAAGCAAATTCCTCTCCCCAGTCATCTTTTTCCTGGCTGACAGCCAGTGTACGCAGGCCGATACGGTACTGCTTTTCATGCAGCACTACACCGTCAGCCCAAAGTGCAGCATGGACCGTATAAAGCGGCTGCTTTCCATATCCGTTCGGCCACCATAGCTGCGGCTGTGCTACCATACACCTGCCATTGGAAAATGGGATTTTTTCACCGTCCGGCGTATGCAACGTAAGCACCAGCTCCAAACTAGGAATACACGTTTGCGCTTCGGCAAAGGGAAGCCCGTTTAACGCCATGCTGCCAGTATCCTGCTCTGCTTCCCGCATTATATCGGCCCGCACAGACAGAAACGGTTCTACCGACAATTCTACCTGCCCGCCTGTATGTTTCTGATGGATCTTTAACTCCGCTATGCGCGCAACTGCAGTCCCTTCGATAAAAATATCGCGCCAAATCCCCATATCCGGAAGCTGAGGGCCCCAATCCCAGCCAAACATGGAATGCGCTTTGCGGATATACTGGTTCCCTTCCATTGCCCCACAAGCGGTATAGTGGATCTCTTTTCCAGGCTGGGGCACATATTCTTCAATATAACGGATGGCAGAATGAATATGGACGCGCAATGTATTTTCCCCGTTTTTTAAGGCCCCTGTACACAGGATACGGTAACGCTGATGCATATTATCCACTTGTTTGACCAGTATCCCGTTTATAAAAATATCCGCAACCGTATCAATACCATCACAACACAATTCATAAACATAGCCCTGCCGCTTTTCCAATGAAAATGTACGGCAAAATTCAAAATCCTGCCGCAGAAATTCCCTAGTAGGATATTCATTCATACGGTAATACGGATCTTCTAAAATACCATGCTGCACTGCTGCCGAAAGCACTGACCCTGGTATATCCACCGGGCATTCCAGCCCATTTCCGTCCTTTAGGGTCCATTCGCCATTTAAACTGGCGTATTGCTGCTGTATCATACTATCCTCCTTTTCCCTGCTATGGGGCTGTTTTAAAATTTAACTGGTATGCAGTATAAGCTCTCCTTCATGGAAACTTCTTACTTTTTAATATTACAATAATTTTACCATACCCACCATTGCTTTTTCCCTCTAGATTCAATATACTTAGGAAGTATCGGATACCAAAACCTACTACATATAAAATCAGACCTTGGGCAGCGCCTATGGCGCGTCCACAGAAAGGAGCCTTGCATATATGAACTTATATTTTCTCGGAGGTGCTATGGAAATTGGCGGAAGCTGCATTTATATTAAAATTGCAGGAAAAAACATCCTCCTCGACTGCGGCATCCGCCAAACTACCACCAAAGACCCTATCCCTGACTTTTGCACCATACAAGAGCAGGGCGGCCTTGACGCTATTATAATCAGCCACGCCCATATGGACCATATCGGCACATTGCCAATGATCAGCAAAGCATACCCACAGGCCCGGATATATATGACTGCTATGACCGCAGACTTAACACGCGTTCTGTTATACGACAGCCTTAAGATTATGCGCTACAAAGAAGATGAAATCCCCCATTACTCGGAACAAGACGTCCTTGCTATGCTAAACCGTATTGTCCCAATCGGTTTCCAGCGCCCATTTGAACTATTTGACGGTTTTTCGTTGACCTTTTATCCAGCTGGCCATATTGCAGGGGCTGCCTGCGTATACCTGGTTACCACAGATGGGAGCCTGTTTTATTCTGGAGACTTTTCCTCCTTTCCCCAGCGCACCATCGAAGGCATACGTATCCCAAAACTGCGCCCGGATGTCTCCATTGTAGAAACAACTTATGGAAACCGCCTGCATGCAAACCGCCAGGCCGAAGAAAAGCGGCTCGTAGATCTGGTAAAAGAATGTATCCTGGAAAACAAGAAAGTTTTAATCCCTGCCTTTGCCCTCGGCCGTGCCCAAGAAGTCCTTCTGATCCTGCGCGCAGCCATCCAAAATAAAGAAATACCCGCTGTCCCGCTCTATGTAGACGGTATGGTCCGGGACATTAATATTATGTATACCCGCAATCCTACCTACCTTAGAAATACGCTTGGGAAACGGGTCTTAAAAGGCAATGAACCATTCTATACAAAAGAAATCCAGCCCGTAGCCCCGATGCAGAACCGTGAGGAACTATTAAATACCACCGGCCCCCTGATCCTGTTAGCAAGCTCCGGAATGCTCACAGGCGGCCCAAGTTCCCAATACGCCAGCCTGCTTGCCCCTTCTGAAAATGCCTGCATTATTATTACCGGATACCAGGACGAAGAATCCCCTGGGCGGCAGCTTTTAAACCTGCTGGAACCTGTTGGCGGCACCGATACACAGCTACAAACCGGCACTCCGGCAAATAATGCCGCACGCTCACTCCTAATAAACGGCGTTACCGTCCCGGTAAAGTGCCGTATAGAACAAGTCGGCCTATCTGCCCACGGCGACAAATCTGAGATTATATCGCTACTGGAACGCCTTTCCTCACGTCACGTCTTCTTGGTACATGGGAACCAAGACGTTATTAACGAACTTGGAACGCAGCTGGCCCAGGAAGACTACCGCCGGAATATTTACCTGCCAGACTGTGGACAGGCGTATGAAATCTCCCTGCGCAGCAAACGCAAACAGCTCCTGTTCCAGCCGCTTAACACTATGCAGATGGACCGCGCATTCACAAAAGAAGATGAAAAACAGTTCTGGGGCTACTGGCAGGAACATTATTTGGGGAAATCCTTTTCGATTCCGCAGCTGGCCCATATCTGGTACGGAAAACCAGCCAATTATTTGGGGCACTCCGATACAGAAACAGCAATACAGGCAGACGAAGCCATCCACGAAAACATGCAGAAGATATTCCTAAACAGCCCCTATTTTTCGGCCAATACCCAGCGGCTGTTTTTATTCCAGGCAAATACACCAGAAAATGCCGCACAGGCACTTGCCCCAAAAGAACTGACCATCCAGGAATTGGAAGTACACGTACAAAAACTGTTCCAGGAAACTGGCTACCGCAAGATCAGCTACCACAGCAGCCGCAAAGAAGTCGTCCTCCAATTTGACTATCCAGACAGCCAGGATATGCAGGCATTTCAAAAAAAAGCGGAACAGTTCCACACTGCAACAGGCTGGGACATTGCCATCCACCCATCCATGAACCACAATGCAGCTTCCATCCTGCTTTCTATGCTTTTTGGAGACAGGATTTCTAAAACTTCATACTATACAGATAAGAAATGCTACGCCGTTACGCTTGTGGACCGCAAGCCGGACAGCCCAAACCTGCTTACCGCGCAGCCGCTTACTGATTTGCAGGCAGCTGAAAAATTTTATCAAGAAACCGGCTGGACCTTACTGGTCAATGGCCAGCGGCTTGATAGGCAGGAGGTTCATGGGCAGCCAGCAATAACAGCCGTCTACGAAACATCACAGGACAGCTTTATCATCCCTGCTAATGCAAATGCCACAGCAATGGAACAAAACCTTGCCCTTCAGCACATTGACCAGGCGTTTGCCAGCCAGCCGCATAAGCCGGACAAAAAAAGCCTGAAAACAGATGCAAAAGGGAAGTATCTGGAGATCAGCTTTATCTCACCCTTTATTGGCCAAAAATACCGTAAAGTCCTACAGGCGCTGGCCAGCCAGACTGGATGGCGTATCCGTATTGCTGATAAAATAAACCAGAATGCATTAACCAAGACTGCACAAATGCTCTGTATAAACTATGGGTTAACCTTGGCCAAAAACCCTTCTTATCTGCCCAATGAGAAAGCTGTGCAGTTGAAACTGCTGGAACAGGCGGATGCAGATGGAATGCAAAAACTGATGGATGAATTTTTGAAATTGACGGGCTGTAGATGCCGCTTTATCCATTAACGGGTTCCAGAAGCATTCGGATACTTTTATTGGCACACCTCGAATTTCTGTACCATTTTATTCAGCCGCTCTGCCTGGCAAGCCAGTTCTTCTGAGGTTGCAGAGGTTTCCTGGGAAGCGGCTGAGTTATCCTGGATCCCGTGGGCAATTTCTTCAATCCCTTCACGCAGCTGTTTCATATTTTCCGCCTGTACAGCCGCTGTTTCTGCTGTTTCGTGGATCATTGCATTGACATGGCTAACCGCGCTGACCGACTCTTTAAGAGAATTCACAGCACCTACCGCAATTGTATTCCCTTTGTTAATTTCCTGCATGGAAATCTCGATTAATTCTTTTGTGGTACTTGCTGCCTTGGAACTTTCCAATGCCAGTTTTCCAATTTCATCCGCAACAACCGCAAACCCTTTTCCTGCTTCCCCGGCACGGGCAGCCTCAATCGAAGCATTTAACGACAACAGATTTGTCTGTGACGCAATATCTTCAATTGTCTGGATAATCCCAACGACCTGCTGCGATGTCTGGTGGATTTCATCCATTGCATCCATCATCTGTTTTACTTTTTCCTGGTTCTGCTCAATCATAGCGGCAGCCTGTGCCGTCGCTTTGGCAGAATCTTCAGCTTTCCTGCGGCTTTCCTCAACCTGTTCGGTAACAACATTCGTCGTATCCGCTATCTGCTCAATCGATGTAGCCTGCTCTTCTGCACCTTCCGCCAATACTTGGGAAGCTGTAGCAAGTCATTGGCTCCAACCGACACCCGTTCGGAACTTTCGTTAATACCTACCATAACCTGGTTCATAGAACCGGAAATATTCAAAAGAGCCGTTTTTACCTTCTGGAATTCGCCGGCATAATCACGTTTTAAATCAATACTCAGCTTGCCGTCAGCAATCTGCGCCAATACTTCTGCGGTTTCATCTATGTAGCCAATATACTCTTTGAGGCGGCTGACCGTCTTTTGAAACGACTCGCCCAGCTCTCCAATTTCATTTTTGCTGGTAATATCAAGGTTTACATCCAAATCTCCATCTGCAAGCTGCTGCGCCGTAAGATTTAGTTCCATAATCGGCTTTGTAAGGCTCGCCGTACTTTTCCGGATCCGGATGGCAATTAGTATAATTCCAACTGCAAAGATGAAGATCAGTACAATTACCATAAATGCCAAAACTTCGTAGTATTCTGAAAAATCTAGGCTGCTAAGGACAATATATCCAGTATCCCCGGCAAGCTGTATAAAACCGTATTTTGTATGCCCATCTGCTTTATATTTCAAAAATTCACTTTTTTTCGATAATACTGCATCGACTACATTCTGTGTTATATTTGTTTCTTTTATATTCTTTTGAATAACATCCCCATCCGGGTGATAGAGGAAGGTACCTTTTTCTGACATAAGCAGGATGTACCCATTACGTCCAATCTTATACTCCTCCATAATTTCAGTCATATGTTCCAGCGAAAGGTCCACCCCCACTGCCCCAAGGACTGCCCCTGTTTCATCATCTATTACTGGAGACGCAATGCTCAAAATGATTTTCTCCGTAGAAGAATCAACATATGGTTCCGTTAGAAATGTTTCCTTATTTTCAATACATGGATACCATCCGCGCCCTGTGATGTCCCAGCCTTCCTCGCTGTTAAACCCATCAGACTGCGCCAGCGTACTGGAATCCAAATCCGAAATCCAGGCAGACATCACATTTTCGGTGTCGGTATTAGCTATTTTTACAAGGTTGTCCATAACCGTTTCCATTTTTTCACTCTGCCATAAATCTCCGCCTGATTTCGTTTCCCTCATAACATCCTTGATCTGAGGATTGACTGCAAGCTGTTCCATACTTTTGGTATACCCATTTAAAAATCCGGTCAGCTGGTTCGCAGCCGCATTGGATTCTTGTACCAACTCCTTCTTTTTTGATGAAATACTTAGCCATCCCACCATACCGATTGCAGCAACTGCCAAAAATAACAGCACTAATATTACACTCCCGCCAATCTGATGCAGGATTTCATCTGCTATTTTTTTGGAATCCGTTTCCCTCTTTTGGTGCTTCATACATAAACCTCCCTAGTGTATCTTTATCCACTGATTCTATTGTACCCCTTTTTTACCGCCATTACAATTCTTTCTTTATACTACAAAGAACCAGCTTTACCGGACGCCGACCGCTTTTTTCACAATCGGTATATGCCTGATTATGCAATACCCCAGCACCGTAAACAAAAAACTTCCAATACAGATAACAAGCACCTGGAGCCATAAAATCCCGCAAATCCGCAAAACATAATATGCAAAAACAACTAAAATCGATTGATGCAGGATATAGATCGGATAAGATGCCTGGTTAAAATATTCAGAAAAACCCGTTTTCCAATTCAAAAACCTGTTCCCAGCGGCAATGAAAACTATAACAGTAATCCACCCTATAAAATTCACCCAACAATCTCCATAGTAAGAAAATTTATAATATACTATTAGGGAGCCTATCGTACCGGCGGCACAGAAACATCCTAGCCATATCAGATTTCTTTTCAGCTTTTCCATAGCCAAACGATTGCTTAATACATAATAACCTATTAAATATAACGCCAAGCATTTTCCTATACTAAACCCGCCGAAATTACCCACGTAATACATGAGCCAAACAGGGACAAATAATAGCACTATGCCAAAAACCGGCATTTTTTCTATATAGGCAGACATCCTTCCATACGGAACAAAATGGAACACCCCCAAAGAAACCACTGATATTACAAATAAATATAAAATAAACCATAAATGCCCTGGCGTAAATGCACCATCATAACCACTAAAATCAGTAAAATGTGTAAAAAAATACTTCCAATTATCCAAAAAGCTTCCGTTATAATGATAAAAATATTTTCTCGCATACAATGTTTGGAACGGCACTAAAAATATCGTTCCACAAATAAATGGAACCAGCAACTTATGGACTCTTTCCATAACAAATTCTTTCGTAGTCCTTTTTTCCAACGCATACCGTACACTTATCCCTGCCAGACAAAACAAGAGCGGCATAAACCAAGGATTTATTAAAACAATGGCCGTACTTAATACTTTATTTTCCCCTTGCCAAATATAAAACCGGGTACCAAAATCATTCCAGACCATAAATGTATGTACCGGAAATAATAGCAGAATCGTAAAGTTCCTCAAATTATCTATGTAATATTCCCGTATCCCCGATTTTTGCCTTTCCATAAATCCCCTCTACTTTATTTTACACATCACCATACCTGCACTTATTACAACTAATCTTTTCAACTGCCGTCAAAATTTTGCAGAACCATAGCAGGGAAGCCGCCTACATCAAAAGCTTTTCTGCCCATTCCGGCTCCTTAAACCCCGTAATGGCCCGGTTATCCTCCACAAGAATCGGCCGCTTTACGAGCATCCCATTTGTAGCAAGCAGCTTTAACTGCTCTTCCTCACTCATAGTAGGCAGTTTGTCTTTTAACTTCATATCTTTGTACAACACCCCACTTGTATTAAAAAACCGTTTAAGCGGCAAACCACTTTCCTCATACCACTGTTTCAATTCGTCATAAGTAGGGTTATCCTCCACAATATGGCGGCTTGTATATAAAATATTATGGGCGTCCAGCCACTTTTTAGCCTTTTGGCATGTAGAACACTTTGGGTATTGTATAAATAACATATTTTTTCTCCTCCCTATCGATAGCAAGCCCGCTTTCCTTCTGTGTTCAGCAAAGAATACATCTTCATATCAATGATTTTACCATCTTTTACCGCATTCCCCCGCAAGGTACCCTCATATTGAAAGCCCGCTTTTTCAAGCACCCTGCAGGACGCCGTATTATACGCAAACGGCTCTGCATAGATACGGATTATATCACTGTTGTCAAAAACATACGCACAGATTTGCTTGACCGCTTCCGTCATAATCCCCTTCCCCCAATAGCCTTCTGCAATATAATACCCCAACTCAGCAGTTTGCCTATGGATATTCCCCTGCCGAAAAACACCAATACTCCCAATTACTTTACCATCTACTGTAATAGCAAACGCAAATGTTTCATTTCCATCAGAAGAAAGCATAGCAGAAATAAACTCCACCCCATCCTGTTCTGTGTAAGGGTATGGCAAGCCATCCCGGAGGTTCTTCTGTACATTTCGATTCGAAAGTGCCGCCGCTAAGTCCTTTGCGTCTGATAACTCCCATTTCCTAATCCTGCAAACCATTTTTATCTCCCCATTAACCCTGAAGCCAATCCACCCTCAATGGTTTCTCCATAATCTCATAAACCAGCTTCACATCATTTTCCAACTCATAAATCCCATGCCCGATCGTCCGGTACCCCCTATGCTCATAGAAACACGCAGCCGGAAGCGAAGCATCCAAAATAGCTTCCTGATACTTTTTTACAATTTCCGCCTCCAAAACATCCATAATTTTAGAGCCACAGCCTTGCTTTTGGTATTCCGGCAGCACATATACACCTGTAATATGGTTCCCGTCAAAACAGCCCGTTCCGGCAATAACATCCCCATCCAGCAATATTCCCATATTTCCGGACGCTATCCCTTCCAAAATATGCTCTTTGCTATGATGCCTGCAGAAAAACTCTGCTACTGCTATCGGGTAATATTTTGGATATACCATGTTAATCGTTGTATGTAAAACATGATAAATTCCATCCGCCATATCCAAATCCGCTGTTAAATATTCCATACTTCCCCCTCAAATATAAAATTTGCCTATTTCTGTTTTATCTCTTCAATATCATATTTTGTTCGCTATAACTCATTTTTCCTTTTTACTTACAGCAGCTTGTGCCGCTTCTAAAAATCTCTTTACGGTTTCGGATGGCTGTGGAGAATGGAGCAGTCCAAACGGGATACTATGCTCCCATTCAACCGGAATCACTTTTAAAAGCGGATGCACGTTAGCCCATCCTGGAATTGCCAGCAAAACGTCATTGCTGTTTTCGCACCGGTTGAAAACTTCCATGCTGTAAAAATCGAAATCTACAATATGTATCCTGCTATGGTTCTGCCAGATTTCATCCCTAAGCCTGTCTACATAGTGGCTCCAGTCCCGGCGCATCAGCATCAGGTTTTCTCCATAAAGGTCTTTTATTTCCAGCCTGTCCTTTTCAGCAAGCTGGTGATGGATGGAAACCGCACAGCAAAACGGCTCACAGGATAGTGGAAGCCCGGCGCAACGGCGCAGATCCAGCATGGTTTCATCAAAAATCCCGGCAACCACGTCTATATTTTTGCCAAGATTAGCCAAAATTTCCCTGGCATTTTCCGGCGTATTCTCAAATGGAATAATTTGGAATTTTAAATCCGGACAATATTCCTGTATTTTGGGCCATAACTGCATTAAGAGCTGGGCTGGCGTCATAGGTGAGCTGCCAATCCGAATAACACTCACATTGTCCTGCATGGCATTTTTGGCCCTTGTAATGGAATCACGGCAATACTGGATAATATATTTTGTGTCCTGATAGAAAGATTTTCCGGCTTTTGTTAAAATCAGCCCCCTATGCGTCCGTTCAAATAATTTAATCCCTAGTGAATCTTCTAAAAGGTTCATCTGCTTAATAACTGCCGTTGGCGTAATATAGGATGCATCTGCCGCCTTATTAAAACTCCCTGCATCCGCCGCACGGATAAATGTATCTAATTGTGGATTATACATGATACATTCCCTCCCTTGTTTTTTTCTTATCCGCCCATTCACAGTTCCTTATTATATATGAAGAAATGGATAAATACAAGTTTCTCATTACTGTTCCTCTTTCTGATTTTGAATGCCAGTTACTATTCACGGGCCAGGAATGCGCATAAACTGCGCATTCCGTGAGAACATGATTCAGGAGTGAGGGGCGATTTTGCGAAGCAAACTTCCAATATCGCCCCGAAAGGTTCCTATGAGCGGCCCCCAGGCCGTGAATAGTAACGAATGCCAGAATTATCCACCGGATATAACGGTGCAAATATGTTTTCATACTTTTCGGTGTTTTGTTCCAGACAGGCCAGATAATAACACACATGGCTTTCCGGGTCAGAAAACGGCACATGCACGCGCCCGTTTCTCCGCGACGGCATGGCCTGTATGGTAATATCGCTTGAAAAATGCGGAAGCTGGGAATATTTTCCAAGCTCGCCTACCGCATCTATATCTTCCTGCAAAAAAAATCTGCTCTCCGGCATCTTTTCCCGGACAATTTTTTCCCAGAATCCAACATGTGCATACATAATAAAATTCTGTCCATCCATTTCTGCAAAAGACACTTCCTTACGTGATGCAGCCGGATGGTCAGGCATGACAGAAAGAAAAAGCTGCTCCTCCCGGTATCTGCGGCAGGATATCCCATTCATGGCAAGCGGCTGCGGCAGGATCACGATATTATATTTATGGGTTTTCAGCCCCGTGACCAGCCGCTCGCATGTATCAACTTCAGATGAAACAGCCATGCCGGAAAACCCGCCCATCACTCCCGGCAGAAACTCAAGCAGCGGGCCGGGGCAGCAGCTGCCGACCGTTATTGTATGTAAACTTCTGTCAAACAGCCGGATCTGGCGTTCCATTTCCTTTTCTGTTTCCAGGATGCGCTGCGCATATTTGGCTGCCAGTTTTCCAGTATCATTCAATATAATACGGTTTTTTCGCCTTTCAAATAGTTCCACGCCAAGGAGGCCCTCCAGTTTTTTCATGGATCTGGAAAGAGACGGCTGGGCAATCTTCAAATGGCATGCCGCTTCGGATAATGTGCCATATTCATAAAATGCCAGCAGATGTTCCAGCAAATAAATTTCAATCATAATATTTTCCTCCATTTTTTGGAGCGCTTGCTAAAGTTATTTATTTACCGTTCCTTAGACAAATCTATCCAGTGAAGTACATTATATATTTACCTGCAATTCTTAAAATACGGTTAAAAATGCTCCGTTTTGCTCAGTATACGCAGTAAGTATAACACAATGCACAATTGATATTGTACATTTTTATTAAATTCATTTAAACTTATCTGGAAGACGTATTTGAAAATTTCAAACACGCTTTCAATACTATAAAGATGGGAGGAAACACAAATGACAGGAAAACAAACCTGCACCAAAAAATGGATGACGCTGCTTCTTGCGCTGTGCATCTGCATACTGGGTATTGCAGGCAGCAGCGGGACAGCATCTGCGGCGGCCAAAACAGCCGTAAGTTCATTAAAACTTTCTATTGGAAACAGAAACGTGACAAAAAAAACTTATTCCATGAATGTAAATGAAAAAGCATCTGTAAAAGCCACTGCGAAACCAGCAGCCGCAGGAAAGAACGCAGTATTCAAATCCAGTAACAGCGCTGTAGCGTCTGTATCCAAAAAAGGCGTGATTACCGCACGAAAAGCAGGCGCCGCAAATATTACAGTAACGCTTTCATCAAAAAGGTACCAAAGAAAAACCACCTGGGTAACTGTTTATGTCCGGCCAGAAACTTCAAAAACCCCAGATACAGGCACATCAGATTCCGGAAATTCTGGCAATTCCCTTCAGATTAAGGAACAGGGGATTTTTTCTGCAGGCGGAACTGTCATCACTGCAGACGGAACCTTTGACCCGGCAAACCAGTGGGAAGAAACCGGAGCGGGGCAGACACTGCACGCGGACCACGCCAATGTCTTCTATCAGATACCGGAAAATGAAACCGGGCTTCCTATGGTATTCCTGCACGGATACGGCCAGTCCCGTATGGGATGGATGACAACGCCGGACGGCAGGGAAGGATGGTCAGACCTGTTTCTGAAAAAAGGCCACAGCGTATTCCTGATCGACCAGCCAAGGCGCGGGGAAGCCGGATCATCCACTGTCAGCGGAACGATCAGCACAAAACCTCTGGAACAAAGATGGTATACGCAGTTCCGTATCGGAAAATGGGAAAATGGAAAATCGAACCCGAATGAAGGCTCACAGTTTCCAAATTCAGACCAGGCTGTTGACCAGTTTTTCCGTCAGATGACCCCTGATACCGGGATGTCTTCCGACATGGGCAGCGATTTTGACAATGAAACAGTGGCAAAAGCGGTTGCCGCAACCATTGATGAGGCTTATAGCAGGACTGGGAAAAATTCCATTTTAGTTACGCATTCACAGGGCGGCGGCCCGGGCTGGACAGCAGCGAAATACACACAGCATATCGCAGCCATCATAGCCATTGAACCGGGCGGGGCGCCGGATGCACAGAGTGAAGACTTTCAGGCAGTACTCACGCAGAAGATCCCGGTTACGTTCTACTTCGGAGATTATATTGACAATGGCGATCCTGCAATCCAGGCAACCGGGATGTGGCAGATGATGCGCCAGGCATGCTACAGTTTTTCCGAAAACTACAACGCAGGAGGCGGAAACAGCACGGTCATCGACCTTCCGAAAATCGGAATTACCGGAAACGACCATTTTATGTTCCAGGATCTGAACAATGATGTGATCGCAGATCACATCCAAAACTGGATACAGGGCAATGTCAGTACAGGTGCTAATTCCGGCTCCAATGCCAATGCAGGCAGTAACTCCGGTTCCAATGCCAATGCAGGCAGTAACTCCAGCTCCAATAACAATACTGGCACTAATTCCAGCTCTGGCACAGCAGCTTCAAATAAAATCTTAGTCGCTTATTTTTCCTGGAGCGGAACCAGCCAGAAGCAGGCAGAAGCCGTTGCCACCCAGACAGGCGGGGAGCTTTACCGGATCGAACGTGAGACACCTTACAGCACAGATTATAATACGGTTGCGTATGGAGAAGCAAAAGACGAAGCCGATGCAAATGCAAGGCCACCATTAAAAGATCCGCTTTCATCCGTATCCGAATATGATAAAATTGTACTCTGTTATCCAATCTGGTGGCATACTGCACCAATGGTTGTCGGAACCTTTTTGGAACGGTATGACTGGTCCGGAAAGACCATTTATCCGATTTCACAATCCGCTTCCATGAGCAATTCACAGTATGAAGAATCACTGGCCTTCATCAGAGGATGCGCCAGAAACGCAGCCGTAGATGCCGGATTATTTTCAAAAAATGACTCCGATGTCACAGCATATGTTGCCAGTACGGTACTCGGAAACTGATGATAAATGATTCGTCCTGTGCCATAACAGGTTTAACATAACTCTTTCAATAGCTCATTATCATTTAGTTCTTTCTTAGTATTATATAAGGAAACAGAGAGCCTCAGATTTTTGAAAAACGTTTTAAGATAAAAGCATTTTATGCATAAAAAATGGAGCGCCTCCAAAAAGGCCCTCCATTTTGTTTCGTCTGTATCTGGCACATCTAGCTTCTTTCATGTTCGAACAGCCATCCCATAACCGCTTTATCCCGGCAGAATAAATATCCGCTGCCTATATATTCAGCTGGTCAATCCATTTATTAACCGTTTTCTGTGAAGGCGCGTTATAAAAATTGCGTCCTTTCAGCCAGTTGGTTTTTGCGGAAGTCTTTGCCATTTCTTCCAGATGGACGCCGCTGTCCCCAATCCCGCTGCTGATGGAAGTGCAGAAAGGCACAACTGTCTTCCCTTTCAGATTTATATTTTCCACAAGCGTATAGACAATGTGCGGCGCTTCTCCCCACCAGATCGGATATCCGATATAGATAACATCTGCATTTTTTACAGCTTTTTTGATCGCTTTCAGATTAGAAATTTCCGGGCGGACGCTGCTTAGTGCCGGTGAAGCTGCTGATTCGTGCTCTGTTGTTACCCGGCTGTCATTGTCTCCATAATCAAGGTCATCATCGGTATACGGGTCTGCCGCCTTTATCTCAATTACTTTTCCTTTCGTCTTTTTCCCAATCCGTTTCGCTGCCGTTTTTGTTGTGCCTGTTGCTGAGAAATAAATCACTGTAGTATTTTTCTTTGTGTTCCTGTTTGTTTTTGCCTGCACATATCCCATTCCCGCCCCTGCAGATATAAACAGCATAACCAATGCAAGAACTATTACTGCCGGTATGGCAATACCCTTTCTTTTTCCTGACTGACTCATTCAGATTTCCTTCTTTCTTTTTATTTTTCATACCATAAAAATTGCATCCGCTGCTTTAAGCCCGTTCCATCTGCACACCTCCCGCCTTGAATAAATAATCTGCCTGCATGTTGTCTCTTCCATACAATCAAAACTTCATTTTGCGAACTTTCAATCGTCATAATCATATTATAAAGAAACCGGCGCTTCGGCAGAAGTCTCGATTGGTTCATCAATTGATACCCAAAGGTTATAACTCTTTCTATATTCAAAGCTTTCCTGTTTTTTCACTCAGGTTTAAATGCCGGAACGGAAGCCCCATTAACCGGTTGGTCCATCATCTGCGTTACCGCTTTTGCTGCATCGGAAAGATGTAAGTTTCTCCATTGACGCTGCCTTGGTATTCTGCGCCATAACGCCCACAAGGGCATGAGGAACATAAGCCTCTTCCAGATACACACATTCTTCCTCAGAAGGCATCAGCTCTACCGCTTTCGCTGCGCCCTCAATATGATGCAGCTTTGTCGCACCCACAACCGGGGATGCCACCTTCGTCAGAAGCCATGCAAGGGAAACCTCCGTCATGGAAACCCCGTGTTTTTCGGCAAGCTCTGCCACACGACCTATGATAACGCTGTCCTGCCCTGCAGTGGCGTCATATTTACCCTTCGCATAGCTGTCTTCTTCCAACCGCTTCGATGTTTCGCCGGGACGCTTTGCAAGCCTTCCTCCCGCAAGGGCACTGTAAGGCGTCATGGCAATGTTGTCCTCTGCGCACAGCTTCGCCATTTCCCGCTCCTCCTCACGGAAAATCAGATTGTAATGTCCCTGAATGGAAACAAATTTTGCAAAACCCTCACGTTCCGCCAGTGCATTCGCTTTCGCAAGCTGCCACGCAAAACAGTTGGAAATGCCGATATATCTCGCTTTTCCCGCTTTTACGATATTGTTCAATCCCTCCATGATGTCATAAAGCGGCGTCTGGTAATCCCACATATGGTAAATGTATAAATCCACATAATCCATACCAAGATTTTCAAGGCTTTTGTCTATCATGCGCTCGATATGCTGCTGCCCTGTAATCCCTGCCTCAATGTCGGCCGGGGTCCTCGGCAGAAATTTAGTTGCAACTACCACCTCGTCCCGCTTTGCAAAATCTTTCAGCGCCCTGCCCACATACTGCTCGCTGGTGCCGCTCTGGTACCCAATCGCCGTGTCAAAGAAATTGACGCCAAGATTAAGCCCGCACCTTATGATCCCACGGGAATGCTCCTCGTCAACTGTCCACGAATGCTGCCCATTTGACGCATCCCCAAAGCCCATGCACCCCATACAAATGCGGGATACTTTCAAATCCGAATTTCCAAGCTGTGTATATTTCATATGTTTCTCCTTATTGCTGTAAGCCGTTGCGGTATCCCATAGATGCAGCCCCACCTTTGCTGCCGCAGCAAAGATCGGGCGGAAATCATCCATCCTTTACCGCAATCATACGCCCAATAATTTTATTACCTCAGCAAATGTGATCTCATAAACCGACATATATACATAATTCACGTTTGCCTGCGTCATTGCTTCCCTCTGTTTTTCTGTCACCACCGTATAAGGGTAAATTCCGAACATAAAAGGAAAATATAAAATTCTGCTTATCCTGAACCGTCATTTCCGGGAAAAACTTATCCAGGCAATTTCTGACCTCCGCCAGCGACTTCCCATATACTACCTTAAACTCAATCAGACGCTCAATCCGGCTGTTGTCCTCCTGCCCGTTTTGTTCTGACACTATGTCAGTAAAGGTATTATACACCTTTTCTGACATAGTGTCAATACGTTTTTCAAATTTTTCCTCTCTGAACACAACCGTTTCAAAAACTTATCACAATGCGCATTTTTTGATTTTACCTTGAGGGGGTTCACTTTCCGTAACCATTCAAACCGGCACGACCATAGGCACAGAAAAAACAAGGGCTTCCAGCAACACCCAAAGTGCCAGAAACCCTTATTTTTAGCGGTTTTCCTCCCTTCCTTAGAAGCACATTACCTTTCTACAGTAATATTGAAATGCCACAACAAAAAGGACAAAAAAAGGATAACCCATTATTCCGGGTTATCCGTAACCTATTTTGCATACCTAAATCTTTAGCCTAGAAATAGACATAATATATCCACTAAAATATATAAGCACTCTAACAAAAACCAAATACATACAAAGTCAGCCTGAATAATTTACTCGCAAAATAAGTACAACAAAAAACCCATCATAACTTATGGATAAGAAACCCATTTTATATGGTCCCCAGATTAGCGAATAAACGACATCAAGCCACCTCCCTTGTCTTTATTTTTTATACTCTACCATATCAAGATGAAAAAGGCAAGTATATAACGAAAATATACAGCAAGCGTCCCAGATACGGTTACTATTCACGGGCAATGTCATTTACTTAAGCCATCTGGCCCTTGACTAGTATTAGAAAACATCTGATAATTCAAGGCTTTTCATAGCTGAATTTCAGCAGGAAAGAGCCTAAGTTGATGACATTGATTCACGGGCCAGGAATGCGCATAAACTGCACATTCCGTGAGAACATGATTCAGGAGTGAGGGGCGATTTTGCGAAACAAACTTTCAATATCGCCCCGAATTGTTACTGTGAACGGCCCCCAGGCCGTGAATAGTAACCAGATACGGGCGTGATGGCTGCCTGCATAATAAGATTATGTATAGATATAAGCACAACACTTAAAATCTTATTCCTATATTGCCAAAAACTATTTATAATATAACAGAAAAAACTCAAATTCAGTATTGACTCTCTCGTAACGTAACGGTTTACGATTGAACCGAAAGGAGGAAATAATGAAAACCGTAAAAGACGTGTCAGAGATAACCGGAGTAAGTATTAGGACGTTAAGATATTATGACGAAATTGGTTTACTCAAACCAACGGAACTAACGGAAGCCGGTTATCGGCTCTATGACAACAAAGCGTTAGAAAAATTGCAGGAAATTATGTTCTTTAGAGAATTAGAAATCCCATTGATGGACATAAAAAAAATCATGGATAACCCTAATTATGATAAAGAACAGGCTTTATCAGCTCAAAAATCTTTATTGGAGCAGAAACGAAATCGGCTAAATGGGATTATTGAGTTAATAACAGATGTAATGAAAGGAGTCAATACGATGAGTTTTGGAGCATTTAACAACGAGGAAGTACAAAAAATAGTAAACCATACTTTAGAATGTATGTCAAAGGAAATCCTTGATGGGCAGGTACAAAAATACGGGAGTATGGAAAAGTACAAAGAGCATTTGGTGTCCGGCTTTGCTAACGAGCAAGCTACCGCAGACTTATTGAAATGGTATGGAAGCAAAGAAAAGGCAATAGAAGCAGTCATGCAGGCAACCGGGAATGCCAAAGAAAGAAAGCAGGAGCAAGAAGAAAATGCCAAAATCTATAAACAGTTTATGACTGCAAAAGAAGCTAACGATATAGATATGGCACATTCCGCTGTTGAACTGCTTGCAGAGAATTATAAGACAATGTTTGCGCTTGATAATGCAAGAAATATCCTACTCGATTTGGCAAAAGAGTATTTGCAAAGTGAAAAACTTGCAGAAGCAACCGACAGCCAGTTTGGAAAAGGCTGTTCTGAATATGTTGCACATGCTATCCAACATTATTATGGCGTATAATGTGTGTCAAAGAATATAACGCAATAAACGCCCACCCATACAATAGTAGGATTCCGGCAGTAAACGGTAAATAGTAGGTACCTATACAAAACTGGAGCAAACCTGTATCATGGTAACAGATTTGCTCCAGTCTTTATTTTACATCATATTTATTCGATTTCCGACAGCGCTCTGGCAAATTCGGAGGCCATGGGAGCAGATTATCCAGGAAAGACAGGCCTGTGTCATCCAAGTGTTTCGGTATCTCTGTCAGGAGATGCTCCACGCATTCATAGGCTTTTAATCCATTCGCCTTAGCTGTTTCTGTGTGCTGTAGATTATGGGGCTGGATTTTGCTCCACGTACGGTGTCGACCAAACGCCAGTTGTGTTTCCCGATGCAGAACCCGTGAAGGATGGATTCTGTTGCATTGTTATCCAGCGGGGCTTCGCATCATCCAGAAATACACACAGGTATGTTTCCTGGTTTATGGAATAGGTGAACGCTTTCCCGGTTTGGGATTTTAACGGGGCTTCACCCTGGTGTTTTTTCCCATGCAACTCTTTGCGCCAGCAGCCCTGCCGTCTTTGGCGACTTCCACAGAGGGTTCGTCAGCCTACAGCACATGGTACCCGTACAGCAGCTTATGCAGGCGGCCATACAAAATAGCAAGGTAGCGGCCTGCGCACTGGATGGTCCAGTTCGCCATATTTTGCCGGTTTATACTGGCATTATTCCGTTCATCCGTTGTGTAAATTTTTTTCCCATACGGCAATACTGTTCTGAAAAATTTTGAGCCAAAATAGAGCCATAAAAAAATACCAATTTTCTCCTTATCCACCCTCATTACATGTGCTAGCACCATGTATAAATAGCCATTAAGGAAAATACCCCTATGATACCAAGCCTTTAATCCCTCAAAGTAAATTTTAATCTTCTCTTGACTTTGATACGAATTCGTATTATCATTAAATACGAATTCGTATTGAGAAAGGAGAAAACAATGAATGACTATCGTAACGAGGTATACCGTTTAATGCTTACAACCAACAGGTGCATAAGAGTTTACTATGAAATTGCAAAAAAAATGGGAATAAAAGAAAATACTTTGCTGTTACTTGACATTTTAAGTGACAAAGAACAACATTCTCAAAAACAAATATGTGATGATTGGCATATTCCTAGAACAACCCTTAACACTATCATAAAAGAATGTGTCAAGTCGGGATATATCGTCCTTCTGCCCCAAAGCAACTCTAAAGAGAAACTTATTTCCCTTACTGAAAGCGGACAAATTTTTGCAGATAAAGTTACACACACAATGAAAAAGGCAGTACAACACTCTATGGAAAAAATTCAGAAAGAATATTCAACAGACTTTATTATGGTTTTTGAAAAATATGTAGAATATTTAGAAAATGAATATAAAAATGATTAGGAGGGTACTATCATATGCAGGAAAATTACTACGAAGAACAAGTTATAAAAGGCCAAAAATATCAAAATTTAACAAAAGAACAAAGCAAATTTATAGACTGCACTTTTGAAAACTGTTCATTTGAAGATTGCACAATTTTAGGCTGTGTTTTTGTGAATTGCAAATTTTACAAGTGTAACATCATCAGTTTAACTTCCAAACATTCAGAAGTCAAAAATGTAATTTTTCAACAATGTAATCTCATTGGAATACATTGTTGGAACGAACTCATGCCCATTGGGAAATATGCACACGCTATTGAAAAGCTAGAAAGCTGTTACATGAAATATAACTCATTTATCGAGATACCTTTCCGAAAATTTGATTTTTCAAGCAACGTAATACATGAAAGTGCATTTGAAGAATGTGACCTGCAAGAAAGCAATTTTAGGAATTGCCGATTAGAAGCTACCCAATTTTTTAAATGTGATATTCGTAAAGCCGATTTCAGAGAAGCTAAAGGATATGTAATAGATATTCCTTCAAATAAAATGAAACAAGCAAAATTTTCATTTCCAGAGGTTACAAGTTTGTTAGCATCTTTAGAAATAAAAATTGATTGATAAATGGAACTTCACAAACATCACCAACGGCGGGTACTTCAAGACGGAAAGGACATCAACCTTACCCGCCTTGAATACATCAAGTATTTTTGCCGCAAGCTGTCCGTTCTCTGTCTTTGCCCCCATATCGTCCGTCCTTGCTGCCTATCTACAAAATAACCTCATGGAATGGCTTCTCCTGTTTGCCAGAACAGATTTTCTCATAATAATCATCAATTATAATGTTGACTATTGAAAGTCCGATTGCAATAATCAGCTTATGCTTGACCTCTTTCGGGTTTGGAGGATATACCATCGGAAGCAATAAATCACAAAAATAGCCGCCCTGTCTGGTAAACTAAGCAGCAATTTTTGTTTCACTTATATACCGGGCTAACCGTCTATCGGTAGCACCCATTCTATATTCATATTAACACTATACTATGAATACGTCAAAGAATTTTCTCTGATACATAATCAAACTTCATAAAGTTTCTACTTTATGGCACCGCTTTACACATTTTCACTGTTGCAAAGTTTCAAAAAGGGCTTCCCGATTTCTCGGAAAGCCCCATAAAATCTAGCTTTTTACTGATTACTCAATAATCGTAGCCACACGACCAGAACCTACTGTACGTCCACCCTCACGGTATTTGAATAGCGTTTTTTGTGGTATTTTCTATGCTTTTTATTGCGGAAA
This sequence comes from uncultured Eubacterium sp., assembly GCA_947089855.1. Taxonomy (GTDB): domain Bacteria; phylum Bacillota; class Clostridia; order Lachnospirales; family Lachnospiraceae; genus Eubacterium_J. The sequence goes on along the minus strand of CAMUML010000016.1, from coordinate 24,050 downwards.
ACAGCGTAAAATCGTTATTTTTATGTAACGTATTTTTATTTATATGATTTCTTGGCACCGTTTTGGCACCGAGATATCCATTATAAATTATTCATTTCTAAATATTGCTTTATTTCTTCCAACCTAGTTATATCACGTTGAATTGTATCAAGTGCACAATTAACACAAAAGTATTCCACTGTCCTACCATCTTTTAATTTTACACGCACATCCCCTGCAAAAATCCTATGCTTTGAATTATGCTGACAATTGTGTGCTTTCTTTGCATTTTCTATGCTAATATTTTTAACAAAAGATTTTGGCTTAGCCATTAAACCACTCCTTTTCTACCTCATTGCAAATCTCTTGCAATGTATCATTCGCTAAATCAATCTGTTCTTGTGTCATCTCATGACGCTTTCCTTTCCCAATCCCAACCAAATCTGAAATTTTTCTGTCAATTGCAGATTTTATCAAAGCAAAATTATCTTTTACAAATGTATTATCCAAATTTTTTCCTTTTGGATTGACATGATGTCTATATAATAGTTCCCCTGTCATTGTTTTGATTAATTCATCTAAAGCTTTCCTATCTGCTTGCCTTTTCTGTGCCTTAGGAATTTTGACAGGACGTAACTGCTCATACATTTCTTTATATATTTCTGGAGATATTCCTTTCTCAAGAAATATATCAAAAGCATTTCTTACATTTTCATCTTCCATTAATGGAATTTCTTGTAACAAAACACCATTTTGCCTTGTTATCTTCACATTATTAATATGCGGCGTCCTACTGGTATCTGGATTTATTTCCAGTTCTGATGCATCTTCAAAATCTAAACCTTCAAGAGGTAATAATTGGTCAAAAAATTCCTGATCTGCCTGACTATATTCCTGAAAATCCTCCCATCTTTTAGCAATATTAGCACCTGCATGAAACACTACTGTTCCAATATTATTAGAGCTATCCGGATTGTTTTGATCAACAACTCTCATTATACGACCTACAAACTGAATAAACGGCGAAAGATTATTAAAAATACTAAAGATCGCAGCCACACTCAAATATGGATGATCAAACCCTTCTCCCAATTTCTTAACCTGCACAATTACATCTAATTCATCATTCTCTAATTTATCTAACACTTTTTTATTATATTTACCATCTTCTTTTGAATGAATATAGTCTGCTCTCAATCCTCTCGCTAAATACGCTTCTTTTATTTGTATGCAATGCCTATAATTTAAAGCAGAAGCAATAATTTTGTGTTTATTATTATTAGAATTATTTCTAATCTTTTGTAATTCTCGAATAGAAGCATCAACTATTGTATTTGCTGTTTCTTTAGATGTAATTATACTTCGCCTAAAATCAGCATCCTTTTCACCTAATCGGCGCACTTCTTCTAGTGGAACTTCCGTCTCGATTCCCTGATCTTCTCGGACATATCTTAATGTAGCAGGATTCAATACAATCGCTTTTAATTTTTTTACATAACCATTCTTTATTGCTTCACAAACAGGATAAGAATATATTATTTCTCCTGACATTAATTTACCATCAGCACGCATCGGTGTTGCGCTAAGGCTTACAATTTTAGCATTTTTGAATTTGTTTCTTAACCCTGTCCAACTGCTAGCCACATTATGATGTGCTTCATCAAAAATAATTAAATCATAAAAATCTTCACTCAATGTTGAAAGCCATTTATTCTCATCCCCTTGTAGCTGTTGAATATTCGTAATTACAACGTCCGCATTTTCTAAATCACTATAATTTACGGTTGTTCCACGAATCTCTACTGATTCAGGAAAATTGTCTTTCATCTCATCAAGAGCACCACATTTTATATAAAACATGTTAGAATTTGACATATTAAAATCCTTTGATAACTGCTCTGAAATTTTTATATTTGGCGCAACGACTAACGTTCTTTTTGATTTAACGGCAAATGGAACTAATGTTATTAACCCTGACTTTCCACACCCTACAGGCAAAATTATACCTATTTCCCTTTCATTTCCACCTTTTTCATAATATTCTTTTATAACCGCATATGCTTAATACTGTGGCTTTCTTAATTGCTCTTTATTTATAACTATCGTCTGTGTTCCAAAAACAAAATCATTCATATACTTGTCAATCCTTTCGTCAAATTAACTCTAAACTTTATCTAGGTCCCAAAAACTTATTCCCATTCAAATGTATCATATGCTCCTGCATCTCTGCAATCCAGACCTCCGTTTCCCATGCCAGTGTTTCCGAAAACCTCTTATAAGTTTTAAAATCCAGAAATGCCGTTACAAATATTTTCCCTGCTGCTACATTCTTCGTCATCTCCGTCAATTCTAATATTCTTTTAGAATCCATCGGCCCAACCGTAGTTACCGCTTCCACAAAATAAATCCAATCATTATCTTGTCTATATAAAACAACATCCGGCATTTTATCATGTAAAGTTATCTCAAACCCTAATTCGGTCAACTTATCAATATTTTTCACTAAATCTTTTTGTATCGTATCTCCGACGTACAGACACTCTGAATTAGGTGCAAATCGCGGAGCAAATTCTTCAATAATAGCTTTTTGCAACTCATTATGCTGCCCTATAGAAAACTGAAAATCAACTCCGTTAATACATACTGGCATCATGGTCATCTTCTTTTTTGAAGCATAAATATCTACCAGTCTTTCATGATATTTTAAAAAGCGGCTCATGGATCTCTGCCACTCCAATGACTGATATGCTCTTATCACCTGCAACGCTTCTTCGGTAAGTCTATATTTATAATTAGGACTATTTGTTGCTTTCCCGTTATCCTCTACTAATGCAGCATTACGAAAATGATGCAGAGCCTGCTTACGAAATGTTTCCCTGCTATTTTCTGCATAAGTTGTACCATAATATTTATTCACAAACTGAATAATATCATGAATGCGAATCCACTCATTTCCTGCATGTGACCATACTGTATCTAGTTTTATTCTAGACATTGCCAATAAAACATAACAACAAATATCTGTCTGCTGTGCTTTCGGCATCCCAAGCAATCTCAAAAGTTCTCTTGCTTCTTCAACTTTATCCACAATATCCCTCCAAAATCTTATTGCAATTATCTTCCGACATATCCTTACTTTTCAGCAATATTCTTCCCATTTCTTGTATACTTTCCAAATCAGGTACCGGCATGGCATTAATTTCTGTTGAGTTAACTTGTGTCGACCCATTCAAAATCCTATAATATTCATCATATAAGGCAGAATTAAAAAGCACATACAGCCCATAAACAATACACTCTGACATTTCAAATAACAAACCATCTATAAAATTAATCTTGTTTTGTGTGCTGATTTTGGTGTATTGTGGATAATCTCTTGATAAATACACACCACACTGTAGTCTTCGTCGCTCCTCTTTCGCTGTAAAACGCTTTACAAACAAATAATTTCGGTTTTCTTGCATCAACCCACTCTGATCTGTCACAACATATTCATGCTCTTTCTGAATAGGAAACTGCACTCTTCCCTGCTTGATATGCTGTGAATAAAAAAGCGGAATTGCTCCTTCTTCCTCTTCATCACGAAGTATCTCCCGATTACGAAAATCAACTGTCAGGCCTGTTTTCATTTTTAATCCAATATCTGGCAATGTATTATCAAACCTATGCAATCGTTCTAACACAGATACCTTTTCTTCGTCCGTTACTAAATACACATAATAATTTTTTCCCGATACAACAAGACTGTACGGCACTATCAAAGAAGTAAGATTATTAAAATCATTATTTGACTGTGAAGAAGTAACTGTAACTGTCTCTGGTATTTTATCGGTCTTTCTTACCTTTATAATCATAGTTTCCTGCAATACTTCTTCTTTGTCAAATACTTTATTCCTGCTCACAAACAAATGGATATGCTCCAATTTTCCTTTTGTCAGAAAATACTGTCTGAAACGTTTAAAATATGCCCCAGAAGTCCATGAACGAGGAATAATATACACCATTTCCCCATTATCAGCCAGATTAAACAAACCCATTGCAGCAAAAATAAAATACAAATTTGGCGCTCCATAACAGACCTCTGGCATAGCAGTTGCTTCTGGTGCATCTTTTGGTATTTTCATATACGGAGGATTCCCAATGACTAAATCATATTTTAAAGGATCAGGATTTCCCCCCAGCATACAATTAAAATCTAAATACTGACTTGTAATATAGTTGTCTGTCAATATCTGTATTTGTATCTTCTTTTGAGAATTACCCTGACAAGTTTGCAGATTATTTCTTAACAACTCTAAAATATTGTTATCATTTTCATAACATGTCAATTCTATTTTTTGTATCGAATCAACCTGTTCTAATCTCTCAATAAGCGCACATGATAATATTCCTGATCCAGCTCCTGCATCCAAAATTCTTATTTCCTGTTTCCATATTGGCAATTCATACAAACCTGCCATAAAACGAGCTGTGTCTTTACTTGTGAAGAATTGACCATACTTTTTCCGTTCTTTTTTAGGCATACTTTCAATATATTGATTTGTACGTTCCACAACACAGTCTAACATTTTCTTCTTAATCTTCCTCTTTTCAAAATTTTGGTTAAAATCTTTTACCGTTTATATCATGATATGAGTTTTTATATAAATTCTGATTTTGATTATATCACTCTGCCATCCTATTTTCCACTATAAAATATAGGGCATGGTAACCACCACACCCTTTTACCTCAACTTTCATATCTGAAAAATTCTCTTGCCAATGCTTCTGCCATAGACATATTGTAACCCCTCTCCAAATAGCTTTTTTATAGACTCATTCCGTACTCTTTATTATGCCGTTTCCTGCTTTGCTCTATCAGTTCCCATTCCCTTACATTCGTCACAATCGAATTAACCTTATCAATCCCGATGTACTGTTTCACACGCTCCAGATCATCTGACTGTTCTTGCAACTGTTCAATCTTAGACCGCTGCTGTTGTATCTTTCCTTTATACAATTCTATATCTTCCGCCTGCTTTGTTACCTTTGTTTTTTGCCGCCTTGCCTGCTCCATAAGGCCAACATATTTTATTGTAAGGTTTTTTATATTGCTTTTTAACTTTTCCACCAGTGGCACAGCGCTCTTTTCCCGGTAAGCCTTTGCACTCATTAAAATACCCGGCTCCGGCAACTGCCATTCTGCATCTTCATCATAAGCATATGTATTACGTTCTATTACCATTTTAGAGTCAGTCATTCGTTTGATCTCCATCTGTAATTTCTTCTGCTGCTGTTCCAACTTCTTATTTTCAGATAACAGTTTTTCCCTATTCTCCGCCAATGTATCTGACTGTTCTCTTAATAAATCATTTGTTTCCGACATCTCTGTTGTTTCATTTCGAACAGCTTCATTCTCCTGCTTTATCTGCTCTGTTTCCTGTTCTGCCAAAACCTGCTGATAAATAATATGTGATAATTCTTCCTTACTGCTAGAAATTACCTGTTCTAATTCAGCAACTTCTTTTGTCCGCTCCTGTTTTTTATAATCCAATACTGATAAATGCTGATTATGTGTTCCCAACTGTTTCCACTGTACTCCAAATTTTTCTGCAACTTTTGAAAGCTCCTGTTTCTCTGCCGTTATCCATTGGTTCCACTCCGTTTCCCTTCTCGTGCCGCCTTTAAAGCCCTGCTCTCCTAATGCACCTTTCAAAGTGACCCTGGTATCAAGTCCACGCTTACTATTACGGACAAATGGAACAAAATCTATATGCAAATGCGGCGTTTCTTCATCCATATGCAGATGGGCTGAAAATACATATAGATTTGTATTTCTTCGCTAAAAATCATTCATAAATGATGTCAATATTTCTTTTGCAAGCATTCCACCATCACTCTGGACATTCATATCTTTCATGTTGCCCACTTGAAAAATAACTTCATGAAACAATTTTTCCTGCTTTCCCTGCCTAATTTTTTCATAATAATTATCGATTCTACGATCTTTTCTCTGTTGCTTTTCATTATATCGTTCCAGTGCTTCATCAAAAAGCCGATGATACACTGTCTGCAAATCCTCATGGCAAAATTCTACATTATTCCCACTTCGCTCTTTATTAACATTCTTTGCACTGAATACCCTTGTATTATGATTGATAGATCCTTTTCCTATCATGCCGCTGATTGTTCTTTCCAATCGCAATCCCCCTCCCTGCTCTATTTTGTGCCGACAGGCACAGGCTTTGTTACTTTCCCGAAAGTAACGCAAAGGCACTTTTGACACTCCGTATCAAAAGCGCCTTGCGCCCTGCCGGGAGCCTATTCCATCTGGCGGACATTTATTGTCCTTGCAGCTAATGATATAACACATCAAATTTTCTTGTTAACCGTATTTAACGGGAGCGTGTCACGCTCCTGTTATTGGCACCTAAAAAAAATCACCATCGAAAGCTGCCAGGCACACCCCGTTTATCCAAATACTTTCTGCGTGCTTCTTCCTTTTCCTGCTCTGTGGGCGCTGTTTTATATTTTGTATACAATTCCCTCATAACCAGCGCATCCAGTTTTTGCTCCAGACCTTTCTTTATCTCTGGCAGCAGTTCTTCCTCGTCAAGCAGAAAATATTTCATAATTGAAAAGAAAAGTTCCTGTGTAATTTGTACCTTTTTCATATCAACCCAGCCTTTCTATCTGTACATCTTATTTTGTGACGGTTGTGACGATAATGACGGTATTTTTACTACCAGACCGCTATATAAAACAGCGTCACAACCGTCATATATCGTCACATCATTCTATTATTCACTCATGATTCCCGCTTTACAGACAATTGCAGGGTCTTGTAAATGCCCGCTAATCAGCCTTTCAACTTCTTGCTGTAACAATGCAATATTGAAAGCGTCAGATTCATTCAAAAGCTCCCTATTTAACAAATCTTCAAATATCTGTCTGCATAAGTCTTTTTTTGTCAATACGGCTCTCCTATTCTTGCTTTCTGCTGCTCTGTAACATTAAAACAATTATCCATCCGCTGTGTCCCCTGCTATTCTCATATTGTATGCCATGCTCCACATAAAGACGTTCGCTACTAACATTCAGCTTTCTGTTCAATACATTTGGTTGTATTTCCAAATGCAGCTATTGTATTAATTCCGCAGCTGTTCCTCTCCATTCTGGCTGCCCCTCTGTAATCAATCCTGTTATAGCCTCCAATATCGGATCATCCGGCTCTTTCCAAAGTTCGATTTCTGTCCTGATCAGTTCCCATATACAAGTTTCCCGATTAAAATTTAGCCACAGTTTCTGATCCTGCTGGTCACGCCCCGCAATATCCAGTTCAGCTCTGTTGTCCGTCCGCTTTTCTTTCTGCATTACAAAGGCACCATCCGCTGCACCTAAAAGCCCATTTGTTCCAGAAATCATATCAAAACTATCCGAAGATTCCATTTTTCTTGTATGATGAACAACCAGAAGACAAATTCCATATGTATCACTAAAAGCTTTCAGCTTTGTTACAATTTCATAATCACTGGCATAACTAAATTTATCCCCGCCAACCTCACGCACTTTCTGTAATGTATCAATAATAATCAGCCTTGCATCTTTATGTTCTGTCACAAACCGGATAAGCTGCTGTTCCAATCCATTATTTAATGACTTTGATTTTGTTGCAAAATAAAATCTTTTACTTCCTTCCATTCCAAACATCTTGGACAATCTTTTTTGAAGCCTTGCGTAATCATCTTCCAATGCGAGATACAGTACAGTACCTTGCCGTACAGGATGACCCCACAAAGGAGCACCCATACTAATGTGATAACCAATTTGAGCCATGAAAAATGATTTTCCAATTTTTGGCGCGCCAACAAACAAATATATTCCATTATAGAGAAATCCATCTATAACAGGCAGTTTAGGTGGGTACGCCGTATCATATAATTCAGTCATAGATATAGCCTGAAGATTATCATTATTTATTGATTGCAGATTGCCCTTACCGGGCAAATCTGTTATACTTTTATTGTAAGATTTTGTCGGTGGCTGTTTCCCATCTGCGCCAACAGATGAAACCGAAACAGTCACTTTTTCTTTATTTGTCATTCAATTTCCTCCCTGTTATCACTATCAGAACCTACTCCTTTCTCGTTATCGAGAAGATTTGCAATCCGTCTTTGCTGATTAGGATATAAATGTCCATAAGTATTCAATGTAATACGAATGTCCTTATGCCCTACTCTCTCTTTAATCAAAATAGGTTCGATTCCTTTATGAATGAGATATGCTACGTGTGAATGCCGAAGATCATGGACTCTGATGTTCTTTACTCCCGCTTTTTCTATCTGTCGCTTCATTTTATGCTGTACTGCCTCCGGCACAATTGGAAACAGCCGCTCATGCTCCGGCATTCCATAATGCCCGTCAATAAAATCCTTAATTTCCTGCTTCAAAAACTCTGGGATTTCAACTACCCTTACAGACTGCTTTGTTTTTGGCTCTGTAATAACATCCTGCCGATTAGTACGATAATACGTTTTTGTAATGCTGATTTGATTACTGTCAAAATTTATGTCTTCCTTTGTTAACGCCAAAAGCTCACCGATTCTGCAGCCTGTCCAGAAAAGCATTTCAAATATCAAGTAATACCGTGATCCCTGTTCCATAGTCTGAATAAATTTCTGGTATTCCTCTGTTGTCCAAAAGTCCAGACTTCGCGAATCAGAATTTCCCATTCGCTTTACTTTCTTGCATGGATTAATATGTAAATCATAAATACGTGAAGCATGCGTAAAAAGACTGGTCAACTGGTTTTGTATCATCCGCAGATACGCCTCGGAAAATCCTTTTGTCTGCATTTCATTCTGCCATTGAATGATTTGTGATGCTGTAATTTCACTTATCATCTGTCCGCCAAAATATGGAATGATATGTTGCTCCATCATGTATCTTTTATTTTTCATAGTGCGGTCTTTCAGTTCATTTTTCTTATCCTCAAAATAAACCTCCATAAACTCACCTAATTTCATATCCATACTTCTTGTACTATTCAGTTTTTTCTGACGTTCATATTCCAACGCATCCCGTTTTGTTTCAAAACCCCGCTTTCTGCGCTTCTTCTTTTCCCCTTTCGCATTCGTTTCAAACCACTGGGCAGTCCACTTTTTTGTATCTTTTTCTTTATATGCCATAACATTCTCCTTTCCTATCCCACTGACAATTCATAGCCATACATCTTTTTTGCCCAATATACTTTTGGAATTCTGCCAGCCATTGTAATATAGCCCTGTTCAGCAAGTTTTTTATTTAATTCTTTAACAATCTTGTATGCATGAGACTTAGAACAGTTTAATTCCTTTGCTACATCCTCTGTATTCATCATATATTGATAATTAACCATATGTACGTCCTCCTTTCGATGTTTATAATTCTGTTTCATTTTATGTATTTACTATCTGTACGTTTTTCGTACATTTATGATAACACTATATATTTGATATGTCTATATATCGTAAAAATTTTTTTACGGATTTCGTATGCACATTTATTTAATTCTATACTTTTATACTTTTCTTATATGTGTTATCATATTTTATAAGTTTATGTATTTCGTAATTAATGTAAATATGAAAACGGGAGGTTACTATGGGAGATGGCAAAAAGCTGAAAGAAATTCTGGATCATAAGGGAACGAATGTACGCCAAATTGCAAAGGCTACTGGCATCAGTGCCACAACATTATATTCTATTATTCAAAAGGACTCTAATATTCGATTTGATTTTGCGCTGCGACTCGCGAATGAACTGGAAATCGATGTAAATGAGATATGTGAAACCAGTCCGTTCTCTGGCGCCATCAAAGAAGAAGAAATATATCCAACATTGCCAAATGGTTTAAGCGGTGCCCTTGATGGCGGCCGAGTAAAAACATATCTAAAAAATTCTCTATACCCACTTATGTATTTGTTTGGAAAAAACAGTATGCCGGATGTGGATAATCTTCTGACTTCCTTTTACCAGTTAGATGATGAAGCCAGAAAAGAAATTGTGGAAACAATACAGTTAAAATTGCAGTATCACAGAGATCCAGAACGGGCAGAACAGGTAAAACAGATCAAAGGCTGGTAAAAATTCGCCTCAATAAATAGCAAAACTCATCAGAAACTCATTTTTCGGCACCGTTTTGGCACCGCCAACAACATCTTTACTGTTACAAAATTCTAAAAAGGGCTTCCCGATTTCTCGGAAAGCCCCATATAATATAGTGTTTAACCTTATTCGTTTATATTACTCTACAATTGTAGCCACACGGCCAGACCCTACTGTACGACCACCCTCACGGATAGCAAACGTAAGCCCCTGCTCCATAGCAACTGGATGGATCAGTTCAATTGTCATTTCAATATTGTCACCAGGCATACACATCTCTGTACCATCTGGCAACTGGCAAACACCTGTTACGTCAGTTGTCCTGAAATAAAACTGCGGACGGTAGTTGTTAAAGAAAGGTGTATGACGGCCACCTTCGTCTTTTGTCAACACGTATACCTGTGCTGTAAATTTTCTATGGCAGGTAACGGAACCTGGTTTTGCAAGAACCTGTCCCCTTTCAATCTGATCACGGTTAATACCACGAAGCAATGCACCAATGTTGTCGCCAGCCATAGCTTCGTCTAACTGTTTACGGAACATTTCGATACCAGTTACAACTGTCTTCTGGACATCTTCTTTTACACCTAAGATTTCCAGTTCATCATTCAGATGCAATGTACCTCTTTCTACCCTACCAGTTGCAACAGTACCACGGCCTGTAATTGTGAATACGTCTTCGACTGGCATTAAGAATGGTTTATCGGTATCACGTTCTGGATCCGGAATATAGCTGTCTACGGTATCCATCAGTTCCATAACCTTATCGCCCCATTCGCTAGTTGGATCTTCGAGCGCTTTTAAAGCGGAGCCTTTGATAATCGGGCAGCCTTCAAATTCATATTCTTCCAGCTGTTCGGTAATTTCCATTTCTACTAATTCAAGCAATTCTTCATCGTCTACCATATCACACTTATTCATAAATACAACGATGTAAGGAACGCCTACCTGACGGGATAATAAGATATGCTCTTTTGTCTGAGCCATAACGCCGTCAGTTGCAGCTACAACAAGGATAGCGCCATCCATCTGAGCCGCACCGGTAATCATGTTCTTTACATAGTCAGCATGCCCAGGACAGTCAACGTGTGCATAGTGTCTGTTACCTGTTTCGTACTCAACGTGAGCAGTAGAGATTGTGATACCTCTTTCTCTTTCTTCCGGAGCCTTATCAATATTAGCGAAATCTACAGCTGCGTTACCTTCTACTCTTTCGGAGAGTACTTTTGTAATTGCCGCTGTCAAAGTTGTTTTACCATGATCTACGTGACCGATGGTACCGATATTACAATGTGGTTTTGTTCTTTCAAATTTAGCCTTTGCCATGTTGAAACGTCCTCCTTAAAAAATGATTCCCTTTGGGATATAATTTATCGACTAACACGTATTATATTAGAAATTACCTAATTTTTCAAGTGATTCCTTACATATTTTCATTTTGAACCAATACTGGGTGTAACAGTTCAGATAACCCATGGAACTGTTACTGCCGGGTTACTATTCACGGCCTGGGCACGCTCATAATAGCCATCCAGGGCGATATGAAAAATTTGCTTTGCAAAATCGCCCCGAATTCCTGAATCATGTTCTCACGGAATGCGCGGTTTATGTGCATTCCTGGCCTGTGAATAGCAACAATACTGGCAACTGCCCAGGCTCCGTTGGCCTGGTGCAGTAAATGTTGCCGTTTACTTCGACTGTGCAGAAATGACTTTTTCCTGGACAGACTTTGGTACCTGCTCATACTTCTCAAAGAACATGGAGTAGTTGCCACGCCCCTGTGTCCTGGAACGCAGGTCAGTTGAGTAGCCGAACATTTCTGCCAGCGGTACGTATGCACGTACAATTTTTCCGCCGCCAAGGTCGTCCATGCCTTCGATACGTCCACGGCGTGAATTTAAGTCGCCGATGACATCACCCATGTACTCTTCCGGCATAGTTACTTCTACCTTCATGATCGGTTCTAATATAGCAGGCGCTGCTTTTGACATTGCCTCTTTAAAACACATCGAACCAGCAATATGGAATGCCATTTCCGATGAATCGACTTCATGGTAAGATCCGTCATATACAACAGCCTTTACACCAAGCACTGGGAACCCTGCTAAGATACCTGCTTTTGCAGCTTCTTCAATACCCTGGCCAACGGCTGGAATATATTCTTTCGGAATGGAACCGCCGACAACTTCGGATTCAAATTTGAATATTTCTTCGCCGTTGGCATCCATTGGTTCAAACCGAACTTTACAGTGCCCGTACTGCCCGCGTCCGCCGGACTGTTTTGCATATTTGTATTCCTGGTCAACTGGTTTCGTAAAGGTTTCTTTGTAAGCAACCTGCGGTGCTCCTACATTTGCTTCTACCTTAAACTCACGGAGCAGGCGGTCAACAATAATTTCCAGATGCAGTTCGCCCATTCCGGCAATGATCGTCTGGCCTGTTTCCTGGTTTGTATGCGCACGGAAGGTTGGGTCTTCCTCTGCCAGTTTAGCAAGCGCTTCACCCATTTTACCCTGGCCGGCTTTCGTCTTTGGCTCAATAGCAAGTTCAATAACCGGTTCTGGGAATTCCATAGATTCCAGGATAACTGGATGCTGGTCGTCACAAATGGTATCGCCTGTCGTTGTAAGCTTAAACCCAACTGCTGCTGCAATATCGCCAGAATATACCTTTTCCAACTCTGCCCGCTTATTTGCATGCATCTGCAATAGGCGGCCGACACGCTCTTTTTTATCCTTTGTAGCATTCAGCACATAGGAACCGGATTTTAATACACCGGAATATACACGGATAAATGCAAGCTTACCAACAAATGGGTCTGTCATAATCTTGAATGCCAATGCAGAGAACGGTTCATCGTCAGAAGAATGCCGCTCTACTTCATTGCCATCTAGGTCAATGCCTTTAATTGCAGATACATCAGTCGGTGCTGGCATAAATTCCAAAATCGCATCCAATAGTTTTTGTACGCCTTTGTTGCGGTATGCAGAACCACAGCATACTGGGACTGCAGTACATTCACAAGTAGCTTTGCGCAGCACTTTTTTCAGGTCTTCTACCGATGGTTCTTCCCCTTCCAGGTACTGCATCATTAAATCGTCGTCTAACTCACAGATTTTTTCAATTAATTCGGTGCGGTATTCTTCTGCCTTTTCCTTCATATCTTCTGGAATTTCGGTAACAGAAATATCATCACCCTTATCATCATTGTAAATATATGCTTCCATTTCGAACAGGTCGATAATCCCTTTGAAATCATCTTCACTTCCGATCGGTAGCTGCAAGATTATGGCATTTTTTCCTAGCCTTGTACGGATCTGGCCGACAGCGCCATAAAAGTCAGCGCCAAGAATGTCCATTTTATTGATGAAAGCCATTCTTGGTACATTGTAAGTGTCTGCCTGGCGCCAAACATTTTCTGACTGAGGCTCAACACCCCCTTTTGCACAGAAAACACCAACTGCGCCGTCTAATACACGGAGCGAACGTTCAACTTCAACTGTAAAATCAACGTGTCCCGGCGTATCTATAATATTAATACGATGCTCTAATGCACCGGACTTTACTTTGGTATGGTCTTCCAAAGTCCAGTGACAGGTGGTAGCGGCTGAAGTAATTGTGATACCCCTTTCCTGCTCCTGTTCCATCCAATCCATTGTAGCAGTCCCTTCATGAGTATCGCCAATCTTATAATTAATACCGGTATAATACAAAATACGCTCTGTCAGTGTGGTCTTGCCGGCATCAATATGCGCCATAATACCAATATTTCTGGTTCTCTCTAATGGATATTCTCTTCCAGCCAAGATTTTTTCCTCCTACATTATACTGCCAAATGCACATTAGAAGCGGTAATGGGCAAATGCCTTGTTTGCTTCTGCCATTTTGTGCATATCTTCTTTTCGTTTAACGGATGCACCTGTATTGTTTGCTGCATCCATAATCTCATTTGCCAGACGCTCTTCCATTCTTTTTTCGGACCTTTTACGGGAAAACATTGTAAGCCAACGCAAGGCCAGTGCCTGCCGACGGTCCGGCCTTACTTCAATCGGAACCTGGTAGGTAGCACCACCGATACGCCTTGCTTTTACTTCCAGCGTTGGCATTATATTGTTCATGGCATCTTCAAACACTTCAAGGGCCGGCCGGCCTGTTTTATCTGCAACCCTATCAAATGCATGGTATACAATTTTCTGCGCAACACCCTTTTTGCCATCCAGCATAATGTTGTTAATCAGCTTTGTTACAACTGTATTGTTATATATTGGATCAGCTAATACTTCTCTTTTCTGAGTATGTCCTTTACGTGGCACGATACTTCCCTCCTTAATCATTTTTACTATAATTCGATTAATTCAACGGTACTCACATGTTGTGTTACGTGCGGAAATATTTATTTTCAATCGGTTGCCATAGGTATGCCAACACCACCTACGGCATCAAATAATTCCAACACTAACCTTCTGGGCGCTTTCCTACGGTGCGCCCTACATTGAGTCTTATTGCTCCGCTAAAAATACTAACTGTTATTTTTTAGCGTCTTTCGGCCTCTTAGCACCGTATTTTGAACGTGCCTGACGTCTGTTCGCAACACCTGCCGTATCGAGCGTACCCCTGATAATATGGTACCTTGTACCAGGTAAATCCTTTACCCTGCCGCCGCGGATCAAGACAACGCTATGCTCCTGCAGGTTATGGCCTTCACCTGGAATGTAGCTGGTAACCTCGATTCCGTTGGAAAGGCGTACCCTTGCAATTTTTCTAAGAGCTGAGTTCGGTTTCTTAGGAGTTGCTGTTTTTACAGCTGTGCAGACGCCGCGCTTCTGCGGAGAAGATGTGTCTGTTGCCTTCTTATGCAGGGAATTAAACCCTTTCTGAAGTGCTGGAGCGGTAGACTTCTTGACAGCCGTCTTTCTTCCTTTTCTTACTAATTGGTTAAATGTTGGCATTATTTTCACCTCCTGTATTTTATATCACGCGTGCCATAAAAAATAGGATATATATTTTCACACGCTAGAATATTATATATAGAGTTTTCAAGAATGTCAAGGAAGATTTTTCTTTTTTATGCATTTCGGCATGTTGCACTGTTTCAATGCTATTTTTCCCATTTTTTAGAAAATAATACAATAGAAATGCATATTGGCAGAGATTAATTTATCCCCCTGCCATATGGCAGGGGGATTTTGAAATTTCCGATATTTGTTTTTAGTGTACTACAATTCTTATTTCCTTATCTCATTTCTTTCCATCTTTAATATTACTAATTATTTTCAAAAACAGCGGCCAGAAACTATCAGCCCTTATTTCACTACTGCATACTCTTCACTGGCTGGCTGCGTATAAGCCTCTTCTTCGTCAAGGTCGGTTTCATACATTTGGCCGTCTTCCGCCAGCCCTGTTTCATATCCATATACGCCATCCTGGCCATAAACTTGCTGCCCGCTGCCGTCAGGGTATCCGGATTCCTGGCTAGCTCCATATACCCCTGCCATACCTTCTTCATAAGGCTCCTGGCCATCCGCATATGCCCCTGCCTGGCCTTCTGCATATAACTCCTGGCCGTCGGCATATTCCTGGCTGCCAACATATGGCTCCTGGCCGTCGCCGTATACATCTTCCTGGCCTTTTGCATATGGCTCTTGGCCATCCGCATATACCCCTTGCTGGCTATTTACATATGGCCCCTGGCCATCCGCATACATATCTGCCTGGCCAGCTGCGTATAGTCCCTGGCCATCCGCATACACTGTATCCTGCTGGCTGTCGGCATACGGCTCCTGCCCATTGGCATATAACTGCCGGCTATCCTCATCATATGCATAATCGGTGCCGTTGGCATATGCCCCTTGGCCATATACACCGCTTTCGTAGCTTCCGCCTTCCGCCTCAAAATCCTGCGGCTGATAGCCACCAGAATAGGATGGCTGCACTTCAGACGCAAATGCCTTGTGCTGCCGCCCTGGATAGCCAGCTTGAGCCGGATCTGCATAGGTGCGCAGGCCGTTGCCGTATGGCGCTTCCTGGGCATCTTCCGCATAAGTGCGCAGGCCGTTAAACGTGCCTTTCCGGTGCATGCCAGCCGCATCTTCTGCGTCTTCGGCTTCCTGGCGGCTTTCCACTGCCCCTGCTCCTTCATCAAAGTCCATGAAATCTTCGTCCCCAAACAGCTCTTCGTCTTCATTCAGGTCAGAATCCAACTTAATGCTGCGGTAGCGTTTCATGCCAGTACCTGCCGGTATCAGCTTTCCAATCAGTACATTTTCTTTTAAACCGATCAACGGGTCAATCTTGCCCTTAATCGCTGCTTCCGTCAGCACTTTCGTTGTTTCCTGGAACGATGCTGCGGAAAGGAAGGAATTCGTAGCCAATGATGCTTTGGTAATCCCAAGCAGTACCTGCGCACCTTCTGCTGGTTCCAGCCCTTCCTTCTCCAGCTTGTCATTGACATCTTCAAATTCCAAGTTATCTACCAATGTGCCTGGAAGGAATTCAGAATCCCCATTATTTTCAATCCGTATTTTCTTTAACATCTGGCGCACGATCACTTCAATGTGCTTATCATTGATTTCCACACCTTGCAGGCGGTATACACGCTGTACTTCACGCAACAGGTAGTCCTGCACAGCACGCACTCCTTTAATCTTTAAAATGTCATGCGGGTTAACGGAACCTTCTGTCAATTCGTCGCCAGCCTCCAATACTGCCCCGTCCATTACTTTTATACGTGAACCGTATGGGATAAGGTACGTTTTAGTTTCACCAGATTCTTGGTTTGTTACAATAATCTCACGTTTCTTCTTTGTGTCCTTTAATGTCGCAACGCCGCCAAACTCTGTAATGATTGCAAGCCCTTTCGGTTTCCTTGCTTCAAACAGCTCCTCGACACGCGGAAGGCCTTGTGTAATATCATCGCCCGCAACGCCGCCGGAGTGGAACGTACGCATGGTAAGCTGTGTACCTGGCTCACCAATAGACTGTGCCGCGATAATACCGATCGCTTCCCCAACCTGCACCGACTGCCCAGTAGCCATATTAGTTCCATAACATTTTGCGCAGACACCGACATGGGACCTACAGGTCAAGATCGTGCGGATTTTTAACTTGGTAATCGGCTGGCCATCCGCATCCACACCGATGCTCATAATTTTTGCTGCACGCCTTGGCGTAATCAGATGGTTTGCTTCTACCAGCACATTGCCGTCTTTATCGCAGACTGTTTCACAAGAAAACCGCCCCGTCAAGCGTTCCTGCAAGCTCTCAATCTCTTCCTTGCCGTCTGCAAATTCCGTAACGACCATACCGGGGATTTCGCGGTCTTTCCCGGCATTGCAGTCGGATTCCCGTACGATCAAATCCTGGGATACGTCTACCAGACGCCTTGTAAGGTATCCGGAATCCGCGGTACGCAACGCCGTATCCGACATCCCTTTCCTTGCACCGTGTGCGGACATAAAATATTCCAATACGTCCAATCCTTCACGGAAATTGGACTTGATCGGCATCTCGATTGTCCTTCCGGTCGTATCTGCCATCAGCCCACGCATACCGGCCAGCTGTTTGATCTGCTTATCCGAACCACGTGCACCAGAATCGGCCATCATAAAAATATTGTTGTATTTATCCAACCCGGACAACAAGGCATGCGTCAGTTCATCGTCGGTTTCTTTCCATACCTCTACAACTTCCTTATACCGTTCTTCCTCGGTAATCAACCCACGCTTATACTGCTTTGTAATCCTGTCCACAGTATCCTGGGCAGAATTGATCAATTCCGGCTTTTGCGGCGGCACGGTCATATCGGAAATCGACACGGTCATCGCTGCCCGGGTGGAATATTTATATCCCATTGATTTTATATCATCCAGCACTTCTGCTGTTTTGGTCGCGCCATGCACATTAATAACTTTTTCCAGGATTTGCTTTAACTGCTTTTTCGCCACATGGAAATCGACTTCCAGCAGCAGCTCGTTTTCTGGCACACTCCGGTCTACAAAACCCAAATCCTGCGGGATAATTTCATTAAAAATAAAACGGCCCAGCGTGGACTCAATCGTACCTGTCTTCATCGTGCCGTCCGGCATTTTTTTGCTGACACGTACATGGATGCGGCTATGCAGGGTACATGCCTGGTTTTCATAAGCTAAAATCGCTTCATTTACATTTTTATAATAACTGCCTTCTCCAAGCGAACCCGGACGTTCCTGTGTCAGATAGTAAATCCCAAGCACCATATCCTGTGAAGGGACTGCCACCGGCCCGCCATCTGACGGTTTTAACAGGTTATTCGGGGACAGAAGCATAAAACGGCATTCAGCCTGCGCTTCCTGCGACAATGGAAGATGCGCTGCCATCTGGTCGCCGTCAAAATCGGCATTGTAGGCTGTACAAACCAATGGATGCAGCTTTATGGCCTTACCTTCTACCAAGATCGGCTCAAATGCCTGGATACCAAGACGGTGGAGCGTAGGCGCACGGTTTAGCATTACTGGGTGTTCTTTAATAACATCTTCCAATACATCCCATACTTCCGTTTGCAGCCGTTCTACCATTTTCTTTGCACTTTTTATATTATGCGCAGTACCATTCGATACAAGCTCTTTCATTACAAATGGCTTAAACAGCTCAATTGCCATTTCTTTTGGCAGGCCGCACTGGTAGATCTTCAGCTCAGGCCCTACGACAATAACAGAACGGCCGGAATAGTCCACACGTTTGCCCAACAGGTTCTGACGGAACCGCCCGCCCTTTCCTTTTAACATATCAGACAAGGACTTTAAGGCCCGGTTGCCCGGCCCGGTTACTGGACGCCCGCGTCTTCCGTTATCGATCAATGCATCCACTGCTTCCTGGAGCATACGCTTTTCATTACGCACAATAATATCCGGCGCCCCCAGTTCCAGCAGCCTCCGTAAACGGTTGTTGCGGTTAATAATCCTCCTATACAAATCATTCAGGTCAGAAGTAGCAAAACGCCCGCCATCCAACTGTACCATTGGACGCAAATCCGGCGGCAATACCGGGACAACAGACATGATCATCCATTCCGGCTTATTTCCTGATTTGTAAAATGCATCCACTACTTCCAATCGTTTGATGATCCTGGCACGCTTCTGCCCAGTAGCATCTTTTAACGCAGCTTTTAGGGAAACAGAATCTTTCTCCAAGTCGATCGCTTGGAGCAGCTCAAGGATTGATTCCGCTCCCATGCCGACACGGAATGCACTGCCATATTTTTCCCTTGCTTCCTGATATTCATTTTCTGACAATACCTGTTTATAGGACATGCTCGTAGTTCCAGGATCAAGCACGATATAAGACGCAAAATACAGTACTTTTTCCAGTGTCCTTGGCGATAAATCAAGGATTAAACCCATCCGGCTCGGGATGCCCTTAAAATACCAGATATGGGAAACCGGGGCTGCCAGTTCAATATGGCCCATACGTTCCCTGCGGACGCTTGCTTTTGTAATCTCTACGCCGCAGCGGTCGCAGACTACTCCTTTATAGCGGATTTTCTTATATTTCCCACAATGGCATTCCCAGTCTTTGCTCGGCCCAAAAATTTTTTCACAGTACAGCCCGTCTTTTTCCGGTTTTAATGTACGGTAATTAATTGTCTCAGGCTTTTTTACCTCCCCTTTTGACCATTCCCTGATTTTTTCCGGTGAGGCCAGACCAATCTGAATCGCATCAAACTGAATTGGCTGATTGGTTTCTTCATTCATTATCTCTGACATAAATGGCGCTCCCTTCTATTCCATATCGATACCGTCGTCATCAAAGTCGTCTACAAATATAGAATCGTCCTCATCCTCCTCCGGCTCGTCGTCTTCCGCATCGACTAATTCTTCACTCTCCGCATCAAATTCTTTCTTGGTAAAGCCCATTTTACTAAACGATTCACTGCTTTCAAATGCAAAATCCTTGTCGCCGGAAATAATAGAATTCAAATCTGTGTTGCCATATTCACTTGTTTCCATTAGCTGTACTTCATTCCGGTACTCATCCAGCACCCTGACATCCAACGACAGCGACTGGAGCTCTTTTAAAAGCACCTTGAAAGATTCTGGAATCCCTGGCTCTGGTATATTCTCCCCTTTAATAATTGCCTCATATGTTTTTACACGCCCGACTACATCATCCGATTTTACGGTCAGGATTTCCTGCAACGTATAAGATGCACCATATGCCTCCAACGCCCATACTTCCATCTCCCCAAAACGCTGTCCGCCAAACTGCGCCTTGCCGCCCAACGGCTGCTGGGTAACCAGCGAATACGGCCCAGTGGAACGCGCATGGATCTTATCATCTACCAAATGGTGCAATTTCAGGTAATGCATATGCCCGATCGTAACCGGCGAATCAAAATATTCGCCTGTCCGCCCGTCGCGCAGCCTTACTTTGCCATCCCTGGAGATCGGTACACCTTTCCACAGCTCCCTGTGGTCCCTATGGTCAGACAAATACTGCATAACCTCCGGAAGCAGTTCGTCCTTATATTTTTCCTCAAATGCTTCCCATTCCATATTTACATAATCATTCGCCAGTTCCAGCGTATCCTGAATATCTACTTCTTTTGCGCCGTCAAACACCGGCGTTTCGATATTGAAACCAAGCGCTTTTGCTGCAAGGCTCAAATGGATCTCCAGTACCTGGCCGATATTCATACGGGAAGGCACGCCTAACGGGTTTAATACAATATCCAGCGGACGCCCATTCGGCAAAAACGGCATATCCTCTACAGGAAGCACACGCGAGATAACACCCTTATTTCCATGGCGCCCTGCCATTTTATCGCCAACGGAAATTTTCCTTTTCTGCGCAATATAAATACGGACTGCCTGGTTCACGCCCGGCGAAAGCTCGTCGCCGTTGTCCCTGGTAAATACTTTTGCATCCACAACAATGCCGTATTCCCCATGCGGCACTTTTAAAGAAGTATCCCTTACTTCCCTCGCTTTTTCACCAAAAATTGCACGCAGCAGGCGCTCTTCCGCCGTCAGCTCCGTTTCCCCTTTCGGCGTTACCTTGCCTACCAGGATGTCCCCGGCACGCACCTCGGCCCCAATACGGATAATGCCGCGTTCATCCAGGTCTTTTAACGCATCATCTCCGACGCCTGGCACATCCCTTGTGATTTCTTCCGGCCCAAGCTTTGTATCACGTGCTTCCGCTTCATATTCTTCGATATGGATCGACGTATAAACATCATCCTGCACCAGACGCTCGCTTAATAGGACGGCGTCTTCATAATTATACCCTTCCCAAGTCATAAACCCGATCAAAGGGTTCTTCCCAAGCGCCAGTTCCCCTTGGGATGTAGACGGCCCGTCTGCAATCACTTCGCCAGCCTCCACATGCTCCCCTTTAAAGACAATCGGCCTTTGGTTGACACAGTTGCTCTGGTTGCTCCTCGTAAATTTTGAAAGGCGGTACGTACTAAGCGTCCCATCGTCGTTGCGTATCCGGATCTCATTGGAAACAGAGCTTTCCACTGTCCCTGCTTTTTTTGCGACCACACAGACCCCGGAATCCACAGCTGCTTTCGGCTCCATCCCCGTACCTACTACCGGCGCTTCCGTTGTTAACAGCGGCACCGCCTGCCGCTGCATGTTGGAACCCATCAGCGCACGGTTTGCATCGTCATTTTGCAAAAATGGGATCAGCGCCGTTGCAACGGAAAATACCATTTTCGGAGAGACATCCATATAATCAAACATCGTTTTATCATACTCCTGCGTCTCTTCCAGATACCGGCCAGATACAGAATTACGTACAAAATGCCCTTCTGCATCCAATTTTTCATTTGCCTGCGCTACATGGTAATTATCCTCTTCATCCGCAGTCATATATACAACTTCATTCGTCACCCTTGGATTTTTTGGATCTGATTTGTCAATCCTGCGGTACGGCGCTTCCACAAAGCCATATTCATTGATCCTCGCATAACAAGCCAGTGAATTGATCAAACCAATATTCGGTCCTTCAGGAGTTTCTATCGGGCACATCCTCCCATAATGGGAATAATGTACATCGCGGACTTCAAATCCAGCACGGTCCCTTGACAAACCGCCAGGGCCTAATGCAGACAAACGCCTTTTATGCGTCAGTTCGCCAAGCGGGTTATTCTGATCCATAAACTGCGACAACTGGGAAGAACCGAAAAACTCTTTTACGGCTGCCGTTACCGGCTTGATATTGATCAGGCTCTGCGGAGAGATCCCTTCCAGATCCTGTGTAGTCATACGCTCCCGCACAACACGTTCCAGCCTGGACAGCCCGATCCGGTACTGGTTCTGCAAAAGCTCCCCAACCGCACGGATACGCCGGTTGCCCAAATGGTCAATATCATCGGCATTGCCGATGGCCCATTCCAGATGCATATTATAATTAATAGAAGCAAAAATATCTTCCTTTGTTACATGCTTTGGAACCAGTAGGCTGATATTCTTGCGTATTTCTGCTTTTAATTCATCGGTATCCGCCCCGGCATTTTCTTCCAAAATCTGCTTCAGTGCCGGATAGTACACCAGTTCACGGATACCAGCTTCTTCAGGGTCTATATCTGGGCACCATACGCGCAAATCTACCATTAAGGAAGACAGCACCTTCACATTACGCTCCTCTGCCTGTATCCACACATAAGGTACCGCTGCATTCTGGATTTTCTCCGCCGCTTCCCGGGACAGTTCGGTACCTGGCTGCAGCTCAATTGCTTCCCCTGTTTCCGGATCCGGAAACGTAACTGCCTCCGCAAGCACCTGCCCTTTTAAACGGTTTTTAAAATGAAGCTTTTTATTAAACTTATACCTCCCTACTTTTGCCAGGTCGTATCTGCGCGGGTCAAAAAACATTGCTGTGATCAAGCTTTCTGCACTGTCAACCGTCAGTGGCTCGCCCGGACGGATTTTTTTATATAATTCCAAAAGACCCTGCTCATAATTAGTAGCAACGTCTTTGCCAAAACTTGCAACAATCTTTGGCTCTTCGCCAAACAAATCTATAATTTCCTGATTCGTCCCAACGCCAAGCGCACGAATCAGTACAGTAATCGGAACCTTTCTTGTCCTGTCCACACGGACATAGAATACGTCATTGGAGTCTGTCTCGTATTCCAGCCATGCACCACGGTTTGGAATAACGGTACAGGAATATAAAGTCTTGCCGACTTTATCATGAGAAATTGCATAGTAGATACCAGGCGAACGCACCAACTGGCTTACAATAACACGTTCTGCGCCATTTATCACAAAAGTACCAGTCTCTGTCATCAACGGTAGATCCCCCATGAAAATTTCATGGTCGTTGATCTCACCATTTTCTTTATTATACAGCCTGACTTTGACTTTTAAAGGCGCTGCATAAGTCGCGTCCCTTTCCTTACATTCCGGAATTGTATATTTTACATCATCTTCGCATAATGTAAAATCAACAAAGTCCAAGCTAAGGTGCCCGCTATAGTCCGAAATAGGAGAGATGTCTGCAAAGACTTCTTTCAGCCCTTCTTTTAAAAACCACTGATAGGAGTCTTTTTGGACTTCAATCAGATTCGGCATCGGCAGAACCTCTTTTTGTCTCGAGTAGCTCATACGTATACCTTTACCAGTATTTACCGGACGTATTCTGTTCTTCTCCATATGACGTTTCACCTCTCGTTCTTTATTCTTGACAAAAAAGCATATTTAGTTATGTGCCAATGGCCGTCTACCATATGTTGTATGCCCGAAAAAATGCATAAAAATACCCTTGGCACAATAAGTGCAACGTATATGATAGCACAAGCGGATGGGGTTTGTCAAGGAATTTTTTCTGCGCTGTTAATTGTGGCAGTTACTATTCACAGCCAATTTGCTCTTGACAAGCATTCTAAGTTATGAGGCTGTAAATGGTAACATTCGCAGGCTCATTGAAAGAATTTGCCTTGCAAATTGGAGCCTGCTCAC
>CAMUML010000015.1 GCA_947089855.1 uncultured Eubacterium sp. | reverse complement strand
CAGCCAAAGTGTTTCATGAGGCATTGGTGCCTTTCGCAGAAAGGTGGATTATAAGCATGAAAAAAAGTACTTACGGTATGGCTACTTTGGCCTGGATCTGCTATAAAACAGTCTGGAAAGTGCAAGGGAGGGGGTGGGGCAAGGTGCACATGCCCAAAAGGGGTTCCAGCCTCGTCAGGCGCATCCGGACAAAAAGTAGTTGTATCATTCCACAAAAGAATGGCTCATGATATAAAATTCTTCCTGCGTAGACGTGTGTTTACGTTCTTTTGGGGGCAGGGTATCATCATAAGCATTTGCATCCTCTGGCAGCACTTCCATTACGGGACTGTCCTTGTAATACCACTTCCGGCCATCCAGCGCCCCTGTTTTCAGTTCCTTTACCAACATGGCTGCCGGGAACCTGCCGCCTTCCACACAAATATTGTGCTTCTTACAGCTTACAAATCCACTGGACACATAATTAGATGGCGATCCAAAAATAACTACTGTGTCATATCCCATAGCCATTGCTTTTTCAAAAGAATGCTGGATAAGCAGCTTTCCATAACCTCTGCGCTGATATTCCGGTTCTATACAAAGCGGTCCAAAAGTCAGGACATTTTTTACATTACCATCACCGTCTGTCAGAGTTGCCTTTGTATACATAATATTTCCAATAACTACACCATCTAGTTCTAAGACGAAGTCCAATTCATGTATAAAATCTTTATGTTCCCGCATTGTATGGACAAGATAATGTTCCACACATCCAGGCACATATAAATTATAAAATGTATTCCGTACCATATTTTCCACGGCTTCGTAGTCCCTTGGTTCTTCATTGCGGATATTCAACATTTTTAGTCCCTCCATTGTGTTCGATTTTTACGGAACAATTTCCAAATAAACGGAAAGTTATTTTTTCAATTTCATATATAAAAGTGGATATGGATTGCCTTGTTCATCACATTCTGCCCTTTCATAAACTTCAAATCCCATGTGTTCATAGAAACCTTTTGCAAGAGGATTTTGCTCATTAACCGCCAGGCTATCCACTGAATATTTTTCTATTCCGTATTGAAGCAATTTTCTGCCCAGCCCTTTGCCCCTTTCTTCGTTGGAAATAAAGAGCATTTCAAGGTGCTGCCCTGCAATTCCCATGAAACCAACAGGAATCTGATTTTTGTTTTCTACGGTGATTAAACAAGGGATTTCTCTTATTGCCTGCGGCACATACTTCTTAATGTTTTCTATTTCGGCCTCTGATAAAAAGAGGTGTGTTGCTTTTACTGAATTTTCCCATACGTTTAATAAATGTCCGATCAACGGTTCGGTTCTGTCTTTTACATCTATAATTATCAATTTTTTAGCCTCCTTATATATTTATATACGAATTTATACTGCACACCAGTTAAATTTACAGTATAACCCGACTGCGGGCCGCCAGCCAATCACTTTCTTAGTTACATTACTGTAAATTCTGGCGGCCTGCAGTATAATGTCCCGCTTCTTTTGCGCTTTTCACAAAATTGCCTATAAGCTGGACAGTATTTCCTTTTACCTTTCTGCCGCCTTGTATTATGAGAATATTTTTCATTGAATGGTTCGCCTCCATAAGTTTGATTGTTCAATGGTTATATTCTAGCACATTTATATGTTTATTTCATTCAAAATTTAAGGCCATATTAAAAAGTTTTCAAATTTACTTGCTTCCAGAGGCATTGATAGCATTGCCAGAAAAACCCAGCCTTATTGATCCGGATACCAGAGGTTAAGTTTTTGTAAAGGGAGCCTGTTTAAAAACGTTACCTGCCACATTGACTTTTCACCCTGAATCAGATATATTATGCATACAAAACAATTCATATTATGATTAAAAAGTATGCAGCCTGATGATTTATATTTAGAAAAACGAGGGTAGAAACAGTGGATAATCAGAAGTATATACTAAGCCATTTGGCAGATCTCTTTCATACAGGCGTTTTTTGCATGCAGGATGGGGAATTGGTTTCTTATGAAGAGAATCCTGAATATAATCCTGTCTATGTGAATGATCTATTTCGGCTTTCACTGGCTGTCCATGCGAATGAACAGGAAGAGCCTGTCATTGTAAATGACGATTTTTATATGTATTATATCTGTGTGAAACGGGAAAATATATATTATTTGATGGGGCCGCTCTGTGCACAGGTTATGAGCCGTATAGAAAGGCACCGGTTTTATCATTTTTATGGCATTGATGAAAAATGGGAGAAAGATTTAAATTATCACACGTTGATGGAGATTCTGCTGATAGCGGGGATGTATACAAAAATCGTTACCGGCAGGGAATACACGGACCAGCAGCTTGTAGATGCAAATTACCATGCAGTGTCCAGGGTAAAAGAACGGCAGGAGAAGGCCTGGTTTGATATGAAATCTGACGATGAAGATATATACCGCCATACCTATCAGGAAGAACGCCGGATCATGGATGCGGTAAAGGATGGAAACGTAGAAGAGGCTGTCCGGTTATCAAAAGCGATGGATGTAAATATAGGCAGGCTGGGGGAAAGTGAAGTGGACCATTGGAGGAATCTGTCCATTGTGGCTGTGGCATTATGTGCAAGGGCTGCGATTGAAGGGGGCGTAATGCCGTCAGATGCGTATCGGTTCAGCGGTTTTTACATTAATAAGAGCAGCGAATGTAAAGATATTACACAGATTTTAATCTATCGGAATCATGCAATTGAAGAACTGGCAAAGCGGGTGCGGGAGAAGAAAGAAAAACGCCATACTTCCAGCTATACGCAGCAGTGTCAGGACTATGTATACAGGCATTACAGAGAGAAAATTTATCTGGACGATATTGCAGGTTCACTTGGTATCAGCAGCAGTTATTTATCACGGTTGTTTAAAAAGGAGGCCGGAACCAGCCTTCAGGACTTTATCAATGATGTCAGGGTGGAGCGGGCGGCTAACCTGCTGATTTATTCAGACGAAAAATTGTCGGGGATTGCAGAGTATGTAAACTTTCCTTCCCAAAGTTATTTTGGCAAGATATTTAAGCAGAAAATGCAGATGTCCCCAAAACGATACCGGGAATTACATAAGCCCGCGGAATTTTTATGGTCTTTTGATCAAGAATCAAAAAGTTTGGACAAAATAAAAACAAATAGTGCAAAATAGAGATATAAAGAAGAGCTTTCCAGTGTTAGTCTATGTACAGCAAAGAGAGCTCTTCTTTTTTGATATTTACTGAAAAAAATAGCAGGAGGGTATAAAAGATGTTATCAGAAAGGTTCTACGGTATGGGTGAGCCATTGATTCAAAGGGAAGGCGATACCGGCGTTATGGCGGCGGATTACCTGGAGCTTGTAAAGGCTGTAGGCTGTACGGCATACAGATCCTGGATGCACCTGACAGATATTTTAAAGGATCCGGCAACCCCGGATGAGGAGGTATATGCAGCCCACAAAAGGCTTCTTGACCGGGCAGCGGAGCTTGACCTGGAGGTGACCGGCATGAGCCATGAGTGGTTTCTGCCAGAAGGATGCAAACAGAGAAAAGGACATGCAATGCCAGGGCGCGACCTTACAGAAGGAAGCCTGTACATGCAGGCGCTGGAAATGCTGGAAGAATCCTGGTGTACGCAGGCAAAACTTTTTCCGCAGGTAGGCAACTGGGAGATCGGAAATGAATGGAACCTCAATGCGTTTCTGCATCCGGACGGATTTTTGGATGAAAAGGACGTGCAGCCCTTTACGGCGGATGAAAAAATGGATATTGCCATTGACCTGATGTATTTTTCTGCAAAAGGCATAAGGAAGGGAAATCCGGACGCGAAAGTGACTTGTTTTTCACCAGCGTTGTCCACGCCGTGGCTGGGCGGGGACCTGCCGGATTTTCTGCCGCCTATGTACGGGATTGCATGGACGCTTGATAAAATGTACCAGCGGATTAAATCCGGAAGATTCTGGTCGGATAACCCGGATGATTATTTTGATATGCTGTCATGGCATCCTTATCAAATGAGCGTGGATCAGAGTAAAGTCGGTATGGAGCTGTTTTTGGATATCTTTGAACCGGATCATTTATGGAAAGATTATAATGACGCCGCATACAGGGTCATGTGCAAATATGGTGACGGGCATAAGCAGGTCATCCTTACGGAGGTCGGATTTACAGACTGCGGTGATGAAAAAGAAGAAGAAAGGCGTGCGGAATATACACGTAAAATATTAAAGCTGGCAGCAGAACTGCCATATGTACGGACAATTTATAATTTCCGTCTGCTGAATGAGGAAGGGATGCTGAAAAAGGCAGGGATTGAGGATAATCAGATCGGGGGCCTTGCGGAGGTATATTTTGGATTCTTCGAGGAACCGTGGCATGGCTGCAGGCCGAGAAAAAAGGCGTATGTCCTGCAGGAACTGACCGGAAGCAGGGAAGACCTTGCTGCGGTAGGCAGGAGGGTAGCGGCTTTAAGAAAAACAGACGAGAAGGAATGATAGAAATGATGAAAATACGAAAGGAGAAAAGCAATGTTTAGTTTTGCGACGAAAACAAGCAATCCCAATACGAAGCTTGGATGGAATGACCGGCTTGGCTATGGGATGGGCAACTTTGGCATGGCATGGGTAAATGGCATGATGTCAGCCTTTCTTATGAAATATTTAACGGATGTATCTTTAGTAGATGCAGGGGTAGTCAGTGCGATTATTGCAATTTCAAAATTATTTGACGGAGTTTCTGATTTAATCATGGGGCGTATTGTGGATAATACGCATTCAAAGCTTGGAAAAGCGAGGGTATGGCTGATTCGGATGTGTATCCCATTGGCAGTATCCACAGTCTTATTATTTAGTATCCCGTCTTCCATGACCGGAATGGTCAACTATGTATATGTATTTATTCTTTATAACCTGGTAAACGCCGTATTTTATACAGCAATGTTTGTGCCGTACAATTCACTGATTTCGTTAAGTACGACGGACAGCTATGAACATGGGATGCTTGGAAATATCAGCATGATTTTCCAAACGATTGCAAATATCTGTATGAATACATTTTTTATGAAAATAGTTGTAAGCGTTTCCGGCGCGGCGGAGCCATACATGGTAGAAGCCCAGAAGGGATGGACGATAGCGACAATTATAGTAGGCATCATCATTGTCGTTTCCGCGCTGATCTGTGTATGCGGGACGATGGAAAGGACTGGCGCACAGGCAGAGGACGGCGGGAAGCCAGTGGATGACGTGCCAACGGGGCAGGCTTTGAAATCCCTGTTTTCGAACAGATATTGGATATCTATGATTTTTGCAATGTTTGTTATCTTTTTCATTATTGTAATGTACTCAGCGGGTGCGATTTATTACTGCGCAGATGTGCTTGGAAATTATGAACTCTATACGCCTGTGAATAATGCGCTGTCGATCGCGCAGTTTGCAACGATGTTTTTTACGCCGTTTTTTATGAAGAAATTTGGCAAGCACATGACGTATATGGTCGGGCTGGTAGGCATGGGCATTGGTTTCCTTGGAACTGGATTTGCGGGGACAAATGTTGCGCTCCTGATTATTTGCAATGCCCTAAAGGGGATCGGACTTGGCGCAGCCGGCGGTATGGCATTCGGCATGGTTGCCGATACATTGGAGTACGGGGAATGGAAAGATGGATTTAAGGTAGTAGGTATGGGAAACGCGGCGATTTCCGCAGCGCAGAAGCTCGGGCTTGGCATCGGCCAGGTAGTACTTGGATGGGTGCTTGATTTCGGAGGATATAGTGGGGAGGCAGCAGTGCAGAGTGATTCTGCCAAGGCAGCAATTTCCTTTATTTACAACTGGCTACCGGTAGGCATGATTGTGGTGACTTTTATCATCATGCTGACGTACAGGCTGGATAAAGAACTGCCGAAGATTCAGAAGGAACTGAAAGAGCGTCATAAATAATACATAATATAATATCTAAAATAATCAGAAAGCGGATGTTACTTTATGGCGGCTATGGCAGAAAATGCTGTGGCCGCTTTCCAAAACATTAAACGGGGCTTGGCAGTGGAAATATAGGAATGTAATAGGAGCGTAGAAAACAATGGGTGAATATATCGTAAATACAAAAAGTGGAAAAGTCAAAGGCTATTTAAGGGAAGGGCGGATTGAATATTTCGGGATCCCTTATGCAAAACCGCCGGTAGGGGAGCTGCGCTTTAAAAGGGCACAGGTAATGGAACCGTGGGATGGCGTGTTTGACGCAAAAGGCTACGGGCCGGAAGCAGTACAGAATGATGAAGGCGTGGATAAGGGGTCGGAGGACTGTCTGACGGTTAACATACAGCGTCCGGCGGAGGGGGAAAAACTGCCGGTGTTTGTCTATATCCATGGCGGCGGCTATACGACAGGAGCGGCATGCGTACCGCTTTATGATGGAAAGCATTTTGCAGATGACGGGCTCGTATTTGCCTCGTTCCAGTACCGTATGAGCGTGCTCGGATTTTATGATTTTACGGCCTATCCAGGCTGTGGGGATTTTGAAAGCAACTGCGGCATTTCTGACCAGATCATGGCGATGCGGTGGATCCATGAGAATATCGCGGCTTTTGGCGGCGATCCGGGGAATGTGACGATCAACGGGGAATCAGCGGGAGGGGCGACTGTTGTGAATATGCTGGCGATGCCGGCTGTCAAAGGCTTATTCCAGAAAGCAATTGCGCAGAGCAGCCTGCCAAATTGTGTCTGCACACATGAGATGGCAAGGAAAAATATGGATTTGTACCTGGAAGGAATGGGGATGACGGAAAAAGACATTCCAGGGCTTAAGGCCATGGATCCGTTTGAAATGTTAAAGGGCGTGGCATACGTCGCAGAACATCACCAGTATCGGAATCCGGGGCTTTTTTTGCCAGGGCCTGTGATTGACGACCTGCTGCCAGTGCGTCCGATTGACGCCATACGTGGAGGCAGCGCAAAAGATGTGAAGCTAATCATCGGTACAAATCTACAGGAAGGCACGATGTTTGTGCATCCGGAAAAAACCGGGTTTCCAAACTCATGGGCAATGGTTGCTGAGATGATGGAAAAAAATGGACACGCAGAAGCAATTCCAAGGGTAATTGATTATTACCATCCGTCAAAAAATGACAGGTTTACAAAATTCAAGGCACAAAACAGCTTTTCCATGAGTACTGTGCCGCCGGTTACGGAACATTTCGAACAAGAAGGGGCATATTCTTTTATAGCTTTTGCAACCGATTATGCGTTCCAGATGCCATCCGTAAAAGTGGCTGAGGCGCAGAGAGAATACACAAGGGATGTTTGGATGTACCGGTATGAATATGTCACAAAAACCGGATGGGAGACCGGCTGGCTTGCATCCCATGCGTTTGAGCTTCCGCTTTCTTTTGCAAATATGGACTTTCATTTCAGCCAGTTTGTATTTAAGGATGAACCGGAGGAAACGGTAGAAAAGCTCATCCGGGAAATTCATGGCTCCTGGGTGCGCTTTGCAAAAACGGGCGACCCGAATCCGGAGTGGCTGCGGTTTGCAGGGTATGATTCCCCGGTGCGTATCTTTGACAGGGAGAGTAAAACTGCCCGGCTGGACCGGTCCGAATTAATGAGGGTGTGGGATGACATGAGATTTTATGAAAATTAAGGGTTTTCCGGGCAGGATTATGATATATTACAGATAGCGGCATAGACTGAAAAATAATGTTATTGCGGCTAATATTTTTGGAAAAATAAGGAGAACGCCAGAATTATGATGGAATATTTAAAAAATTCAAACTGGATCTGGAGCCCTGGCTGGAGCGCGGAGGATAAAGACTGCCCGAGGATCATGCTTTTTCGCAAGACAGTCTGCCTGATGGAAGAACCGTTCGAAGCACGGATCAAAATATCTGCAGACACTAGGTATAAATTATATGTGAACGACCGTCTGGCAGAAATAGGCCCCGGCAGGGGAGACCAGCAGGTGTGGTTTTATGATACCATTGACATTCTGCCGTATTTAAATAAAGGCATGAATGTCATAGCGGTATCCGTACTGCGGTATCCGAAAGATCCTGCCAAGGGAAATCATGGGATGTTCCGTACGCCCGTGCCGGGATTATATGTAACTGGACTTATCCGGGATATGGCTGGAAATGAATACGGGGTATCTGCAGACGAATCCTGGAAATGCAGGATTGACAAAAATGTGGCTTTTTATCGTGAAGAAGAACGGTTTGCGCCGCTGGTCATCCATGAAAAAGCGGCAGGCGATCCGGCGCTGGCTGGCTGGAAAAAGGTGCAGTATGACGACAGGCACTGGCAGCAGGCAAAACCATATATCAAGCTGCAGGTTCCGGAAGCGGTCAGCCCGGGGAACCTGAAACCGAGAAATATTCCATATATGTACCGCAAAAAAGGAAGATTTCAGAATGTAGCGGATTTGAAGAAATCGGGTCATACGCTGGGGGAATGGACAGACTTTCTGCAGGGCCGGGGAACGATTGCCATACCCGCAAATACAGAGACTGTCGTAGAACTGGATGCGGGCGAAGAAATGACCGGCTATATGCGTGTGTCTGTTTCCGGCGGAAAGGGCGCGGTTTTATCGCTGCTTTATTCGGAAGCATATGTACAGAATGGATTTGCCGGACCCGAACATATCCCAGTCAAGGCAGACCGTATGGATAAGGAGAACGGGCATCTACAGGGCTATGAAGACATTTATCATGCAGCGGGCATTGGGACGTGGAACGAACCGGAGGTTTATGAGCCTTACTGGTTTCGGACATTCCGTTTCCTGCGCCTGCATATTCAGACGGCAGAAGAAGAGGCCACACTTCACGGCCTGGATTACGAAGAGACGGGTTATCCGCTTGCGGTGGCCTCATCTGTCATTACCTCGGATTCATCCCTGCAGCCGATATGGGAAATCAGCGAACGCACGCTGCGCAGATGTATGCATGAGACTTATGAGGACTGCCCATTTTATGAGCAGCTGCAGTATATTATGGATGCGCGGGCACAAATTTTGTATACGTATGCAGTAAGCGCGGACGACCGCCTTGCAAGAAAATGCATGGATGATTTCAGGCGCTCCCAGCGTTATGACGGGTTATTGAACTGTTCCTATCCGAACTGCAATACGAATGTAATCCCTGGATTTTCTATTTATTATATTCTGATTGTATATGACCATATGATGTACTTTGGGGACCGGACGCTGGCAGCGGAGCATATGCCGGCAATTGACCAGATTCTGCATTATTTTGAACGGCACCTGACGAAAGAAGGGTATGTGGAAAAGGTTGGAGGGATCAATATGGAGGCCCGGTTTTGGTCTTTTATTGACTGGGCGGATGAATGGAACGACACAAGCGGCATGCCGCCTGCGGGGCTCAAAGGCCCTTTGACAATGGAAACGCTGCTTTATATCTACGGCCTGCAGCATGCGGCAAAGATCGCAGATTTCCTCGGACGGGGAGAAGAAGCGGGCTTGTACCGTGAAAGGGCCAGACAGGCACAGGAATCCGTGCGCAGATACTGTATAGGGAAATGCGGGATGCTGCAGGATGGCCCTGGAATTGAGGAATATAGCCAGCATTGCCAGGTATTCGCGCTTCTTACAGACACCGTAGATATGGAAGCGGGCAAAGCGAACCTGTTAAAAACGATTCAGGAACCGGGTTATGTACAGTGTACGGTTGCCATGCGGTTCTATCTGTTCCGGGCGCTGGAAAAAACAGGGCTGTATGCTTATACGGACAGATATTGGGATACATGGAGGAATATGGTTAAGATGCACTGTACAACCTGTGTGGAATCCGAAGCGTATGCAAGGAGCGAATGCCATGGATGGGGGGCGTTGATACTATATGAGCTTCCAAGCATCACGCTGGGTGTGCGTCCTGCGGCCCCGGGCTATAAAAAGGTCAGGATTGCCCCGGTAACAGGGTATCTGACACATGCATCAGGAGTTGTAAAAACTCCTGCCGGAAATATCCGGGTATCCTGGAAAATTGAAGATGGGGTATTTAAATTAGATTATGAGGCACCACAGGATATAGAAGTGGTGAGGTGAAAAAAATATAGAAGAAAGGAACCAAAAGCGAATGAAAGCATCTTCTATTGCATTTCTTTGTAAAAGTATTTATAATGAATTGTAGGAAATATCCGAAAAGTAAGCGAATGATTTACATAAAAATAATGTACCTTGAAAAAATATCATTGTTTAATACTGTGTTTGAGAAAGAAATGGAAAAAGGCATGTGAGACAGGAGGCGGATGCAGATGTGGTTCTTGTTTGCGGTATTGTCTGCGCTGTTTGCGGCGTTAACCTCTATTCTGGCTAAGGTTGGGATAGAGGGCGTTAATTCTAACCTTGCCACAGCAATACGGACAGTGGTGGTTCTTGCCATGTCATGGGGAATGGTATTTTTGACAAAAACCCAGGGCGGGATAACGGAGATTAGTAAAAAAAGCTGGGTTTTCCTGATTCTATCCGGGCTGGCAACCGGAGCGTCATGGCTCTGCTATTACCGGGCATTGCAGGTGGGGAAGGCCTCCCAGGTGGTTCCGGTTGACAAGCTAAGTGTTGTGATAACCCTTTTATTGGCGTTTGTTTTCCTGCACGAAGAATTTACAGTAAAGTCTCTGGTAGGCTGTCTGCTAATCGGTGCAGGGACATTGTGTATGGTTTTATGATTTGTTTATAAGTGTATATTTCTTTCCCATAGTATTTACAATACTATTTTTCTGGTTTCTGTCCCTTTTGTGGCAGTCCTTAGGATTACCACGGCAAGTTTTTATTTTTCCTGCCGCCGCTGTTTGGCGGGCAGGCCATGATCTGGTGGAGCACGGTCCTGGCGGGGATTTTGCCGACGCTTTTCGCCCTGGCCTTGGCATATATGAATGGCGATT
Source organism: uncultured Eubacterium sp. (assembly GCA_947089855.1). Classification (GTDB taxonomy): domain Bacteria; phylum Bacillota; class Clostridia; order Lachnospirales; family Lachnospiraceae; genus Eubacterium_J. The sequence goes on along the minus strand of CAMUML010000015.1, from coordinate 62,872 downwards.
TGGAAAGTGCTATGGGGATAAGCTCTCTTCCAGGGCAGCAAACAGCACTGAAAAGGATTTCTTTTTCTCAGATTTACATACAAGGTAATAGGATACGGTCGCCTCGTCATCGGAAATGGGGATATTGATCCGGTTATGGGGTACTTCCGTATACTTTTCCGCAAGATCGGAGGTAAAAGAAGGCAGGGAGGAAGCCTGCACAAGTTCATTGAAACTGAAACGGTCATCTTGTACCAGAAAGCGGGAATCCGGCATTTTTTCCGTACACACAAAGTTCCAGAAACCAATATCGGACATTAAGAGCATATTTTCACCGTTCATTTCAGCAAAGGACAGGCTTTTCCTCCGGGCATACCTGTGGCTTTTTGGGAGGGCAAACATCAGGGATTCCTTTCCGCATTCTTTATAAAAATATTGCGCCGCATCAGGCTGTGTATGCGTGGCGGTCAACTGATAGACATTGTTTTCCAGATCGGTAAGAAGCCTCTGGCCGTCATCTATTTCGGTCTGCAGCGTCATATGTGGGAAGGTATTCGTGATCAGAGGGGCGAGGAGCCACACCAGGGCAGGGGCGCAGACGCCAAGGGCAATCGTACGGTTCCTTCTGTCAAAATCTTTGGCCTTTGCCGCGAAGGAATCCGCACCTTCCAGAAGTTCCTTTGCCAGCTTCAGGGCATATTCCCCGGTTTCATTCAGTTCCAGTTTATTTTTCTTCCGTTCAAAAAGGATAACCCCCAGCTCATTTTCCAGTTTCTTCATATTCCTGCTTAAAGCGGGCTGCGAAAGATGTAGGATTTCTGCGGCACCAGACAGAGTTCCGGCATCCGCAAATGCCGTAAATTGGCGCAGTTCATAAAGCTCAATCATGTTTGGTTCCTTTCAGTATCAATTATATTTATAGCAGTATTCGCTATTGGAAGTGTACTTCTTCATAAAAACCATTATAATTAAGTCAGAACCAAGAAATTCCATGTGTTCTGATACATCAATTTTAATTATAGCATGGATGGATGTGTTTTACAATCTCTATCATGGATACGAAGGGCTTCTAACATCCCTCCACAGCCTCAATGGGACAGGGCCGCCTACTGCACGTCTACCATATTTACAGCAGCAAATTATCTTACCGTTATTATTTTTTAGCAGTTTCCTAATTTGGCTGTAAATTTCAGTGGTGTGCAGTACTACTAACCAGATAAAATCTTGCTTCCTAGCCAGGCAGGCTTTTACGTAAAGCTAGCCAGGGACAGCCGGATAGGGGTCGCTGCCTAGCTAGGCAGGCTTTTACGTAAAGCCAGCCAGTGACAGCCGGATGGGGGCCGCTGCCTTGCCTGGCAGTGCTTGTGGAAGAAACCAGTGGGGAGAAGAGGCCCACAAATAAAAATCATATTGCAGGAGGGAAATATCATGGAATTTTTAACATTGAACACAGGAGCAAAAATGCCGTTGGAGGGCTTTGGCGTATTCCAGATTCCGGATGCGGCGCAGTGCGAACAAGTCGTTTATGATGCGGTCAGGACCGGTTACAGGCTGCTTGATACGGCAGCGGCTTATATGAATGAGGAGGCAGTTGGCAAAGGCGTAAAAAGGGCGGTTGCGGACGGACTGGCCACAAGGGAAGAGCTTTTTATCACCACAAAGGTATGGGTGCAGGATGCAAAAAGCGAGGAAACCGCATACGGGGCGGTCAAGGAGTCCCTGGCAAAGCTGGATATGTCCTATGTTGACCTTATCCTGCTCCATCAGCCTATGGGAGACTATTTTGCCGCATACCGCGGGGTTGAGAAGGCGTATAAAGAGGGGCTGGCAAAGGCTGTCGGCGTGGCAAACTTTTATCCGGCGATCCTTACCAACCTTTGTGAAAATGTGGAAGTGATCCCTGCCGTCAATCAGGTGGAACTGCACCCGTTCTTTGTGCAGGCGGCGGCGCTTGAGAATATGAAAGCATATGGCGTGGTGCCGCAGGCATGGGGACCGCTGGCGGAAGGCAAGCATGGTATCTTTACCGATCCGGAGCTTGTGGAGATTGGGAAGAAATATGGAAAGAGTGCGGCACAGGTGGTTCTCCGTTGGAATGCACAGCGCGGCGTGTCCATCATCCCGAAATCTGTGCATGTGGAAAGGATGGAACAGAATATCGACATCTGGGATTTTACGCTTACGGATAGCGAAATGGAAAAGATTGCGGCAAAAGATTTAGGGCACAGTGAGATTGTCAACCATGATGATCCAGCATTTGTTAAGATGCTCTGCGGTATGAAGATCCATTGAGCGTTATTATTCACAGCCACCTAAACACCCCGCTGTCCAGGTGGCTGTAAAGCTTCATGCAAGCGGCTAATGGAAAAGAGTAGAAAGGAGTGGCCAATGCTTACAAACGAATTTAAAGGAATCCGGTTATCCCGCCTCGGATTTGGAGCGATGCGTCTGCCGGTAACAGGAAGCGATGCAGCCTGTATTGATGAAAAACAGGTAGACCAGATGGTGGACTATCTGTTATCACATGGCGTGAATTATTTTGATACGGCATACCCCTATCATGGAGGTATGTCGGAAAAGGTGATCGGAAGGTCTTTGTCACGCTACCCAAGGGAAAGCTATTATCTGGCGACTAAATATCCGGGCCATCAGATCAGCCAAAGCTATGATCCAAAAGCTGTTTTTGAGGAACAACTTGAAAAATGCGGCGTGGAATATTTTGATTTTTACTTATTACATAATGTGTATGAAAATTCCATCCAGGTTTATAAGGATGGGCGATGGGGAATCCTGGACTATTTTGTGGAGCAGAAAAGGCTGGGCAGGATCAGGCATTTAGGGTTTTCCTGTCATGGCGGAATTGATACGTTAAGGGATTTTCTTGATTACTGTGGTGGCCAGATGGAGTTTTGCCAGATCCAGCTCAACTATCTTGACTGGACGCTGCAGGAGGCAAAGGAAAAATATGAGCTTTTGACAGAACGCGGCGTCGGCGTATGGGTAATGGAGCCTGTACGGGGAGGCCGTCTTGCTGCCCTTTCGGAAAAAGAGAAAGAGGCGCTGCACACATTACGCCCGGATGAAACAAGCGTCGCCTGGGCATTCCGCTTCCTGCAGGGCCTTGCGAATGTGAAAATGATCTTAAGCGGAATGTCTGATCTGGAACAGGTGAGGGAAAATGTGGAAACATTCTCAGAGGAAAGGCCGCTTACGCAGGTAGAACAGAAGGCGCTTTTGGAGATTGCGGAAGGAATGAAGGATTCCATTCCTTGTACGGCCTGCCGCTATTGCTGCGACGGCTGCCCAAAGGGGCTCGATATTCCTATGCTGATCGCAACTTACAATGAGATCCGTTTTTCCCCAGCGATCAATGTTGCAATGAGGCTGGAAGCCCTGCCGGATGAAAAGAAGCCGGCTGCCTGCATCGGCTGTGGAAAATGTGCGAAGATATGCCCGCAGAAGATAGATATTCCTGCCGCGATGAAGGGGCTGGCAGAGGAGGTTGCGAAACTTCCAAGCTGGGCTGAAATCTGCCGCCAGCGTGAAGAGGCCGCGAGGAAAATGAAATCGTAGATAACAAACTTTGGGTATATAACTTTGAAGAGATGTGCAATGCTGCTTTTATGCCTGGCAGTTCTCCCTGCCGGATGCGGAAGGGCCAACGGGCCAGAGGGCGGTCCCGGCGCCTATTATTTATTTTATAGTGTACTATGAAAAGGATGGATGAGCAGAGAAATGGTTATGGAGTATAAAAAAGGAGAAAAATATGAGTAAAACAATTTTATTTGTAATTTTACAACAATATGCAGATTGGGAAGCTGCTTACATTACATCTGCGATTTCTATGTTAGGACAAGGTAACTATGAGATAAAAACGGTATCTTTATCAAAAGATTACGTTCAATCAATCGGTGGATTCAAGGTGCTGCCAGACTATGACGTTGCATCTGTTCCAGATGATTATGAAGCTCTTATTCTAATTGGAGGAATGACGTGGAGAAGCGAAAATGCACAGCTCATTAAGGCACTGGCGGAGGATTGTTTTCAAAGAGGGAGATTGTTAGGCGGAATATGTGATGCTTCTGCATTTTTGGGGACAGCAGGTATCCTGAACCATGTTGTTCATACAAGTAATGACCTAAATGATTTAAAACAATGGGCAGGAACGAATTATACTGGAGAAGCAAATTATACCGCGAAACAGGCAATTTGTGATAAAAATGTGATAACGGCTAATGGCACAGCACCTTTAGAATTTGCAAAAGAGATTTTGCTTGCATTACATGTAGCCGATGAAAAAACAATAGCAGATTGGTATAATTTCCACAAATTAGGTGCCTATACTGCTCCAATGCCTCAAATGTAAATCCCCGTTTGCCGGGGATCCATACATAAAGGGAAATCGGAAGGAAAAGCAAAAACATGCTTATAATGGCATGGGGACAGGAAAAGGTTCCAGGACGCCCATTCTTAACAGGGAATTGGATCCTGGAACCATCGATAAAATCATGTCCATTATGTTATACTGCACACCAGTTAAATTTACAGTATAACCTGACTGCAGACCGCCAGCCAGGAGCTTTCTTAGTTGTATTACTGTACATTCTGGCGGTTTGCAGTATAAGATATAAAGTGGAATACAAGAAGGGCGCGATATTTTTAATAAGCAGTAAGTAGTTTAGAATTTATTTATCTTCGTATATAGATTAAATCTATCATACCATTATAAGATTGTGTTTTCAGTAATCTTAACTTAATCTCATGTTTGGCATTTTCAAAAAGCCGGATACCAGAGCCTAAAAGTATTGGAATTACAGTAATGTAATAACAGTCAATCAAATCATCATTTACTAACTGCTGGACGAGATTAGCTCCGCCGCATATCCAAATACCTTTTCCATTTTCCCCTTTCAGTTTCTTAATTAAATCACCAGGATTTATATTTATAAAATGAATTTTTTCAGAGGAAGCCTGCGTATTATGTGTAATAACATAGGTTGTAAAATCATTATATATCCACTCTTTGGGAGAAAGTTCAGTAAGCACCTGATGATAAGTATTCCAGCCCATTAAAACAGTATCAATGCTTTTTGCAAACTCAGAATAGGTGTCAATATTCTCATTACCGCTGCCTTGCCCTTGCAGCCAATCGACACCGCCCCTACTGTCTGCGATATATCCGTCAAGGCTCATTGCAATAAATAAACTGATTTTTCTCATGTTTCTTTATCCTTCTTTCATAGTACATTACAATTCTGCATTGCCCAAATATTCGCCGTTATTCATTATTTTCAATAATACCGTATTCAATGAGGATATTTTTTGGAGCATTGGGCGGGATTACCTGCCCTGTCATTACATAGCTGTATCGTTTTACTTTGCGGAAAGGCTGTACGGGTTCTGGGGCATACGCAGTCGTTTTACATCCGGCGTATTCAGGCATTCCAGCTAAGTCGTCGGTTACGTCCCGGACAAGGTCATTTGTGACTGCGCTTATATCCGGCCCGAATTCCACAGCAGCCAGCTCGTGCTTCCTGATTTCATTATCTAAATTTCCAAAGGAACGGTATAAGGTGTATTTCATGAGGTAACCTCCTGTCATGCTTGTTTTATTATCCGTCTTCTGAATGTATAGATTCATTATATAGGGGAAATGCCTCTTAGTCAATTGCTTAAGTAAATGACATTGCCCATGAATAGTAACGTCCTCCTATCCCCCATATGCATCCCCTCAAAAAAAACTATTGAAATAAGCATTACATCATGATAATATAAAAAATACATGTAAAAAGCCATATACTTAGCCAAATTTCACACAGCCGAGTTTAGTTACGGGAAGTATTGGGAGGATGTTCCGTAATAGCTTAAAACACAGATATACTCACGAGCGATAAAGTTTGCCATATAGCTTGAGGCAGTAACGCTCGTGAGCCGGCGTTAATTGGTAAAGTTTACTGCACACTAGTATAAAATACGAATAGAATACACAATCGGGGGAATCGTATTATGTTATTTAATTCAATGGAATTTTTGGTTTTCTTTCCGGCCGTAGTAATCCTTACTTATATAATACCAGGCCGGGTGCGGTATTTGTGGCTGCTGGCGGCAAGCTATTATTTTTATATGTGCTGGAATGCACGGTATGCTTTGCTGCTCTTGTTTTCTACGGCAGCCACTTATTGTGCCAGCCTCTTTATAGAAGCGTGGGGGGGGGATTTACGGTGGCGGAAACTGGCACTGGCGGTGGGCATCCTGTCCAATTTAGCGGTTTTATTCTTCTTTAAGTACAGTACACTGGCGGCGAATTTATTAAATACGGCGTTTGGGGCGGTGCATATCCAGCTTCATATGCCGGTTTTTGATGTCCTGCTGCCGGTCGGCATTTCGTTTTATACCTTTCAGGCACTTGGATATATGATCGACGTTTACCGGAAGGAAATTTATGCAGAAAAAAATTTCTTCCGGTATGCCTTGTTTGTCTCTTTTTTCCCGCAGCTGGTGGCCGGGCCGATTGAACGGTCCAAAAATTTGCTGCGGCAGCTGGCCAAGCCGCGTAGGTTTTGTTTCGAAAAAGCCGTGGATGGGGTTTGGCTGATGCTGTGGGGGTTCTTTTTAAAAATAGTGCTGGCAGACCGGATCGCGATTTTTGTAGATACTGTCTACGGGGATTATGTAACTTATGGCGGCTGGTATCTGGTGGTGGCCACGGTGCTGTTTGCGTTCCAGATTTACTGTGATTTTTACGGGTATTCTGTGATTGCTATGGGGGCGGCAGAGATCCTGGGCATCCATTTAATGGAAAATTTTGATGCGCCATATCTATCCACAAGTGTTGCGCAGTTTTGGAGAAGATGGCATATTTCCTTAACTTCCTGGTTCCGGGACTATCTGTATATCCCATTGGGCGGCAGCAGGAAGGGCAGGCTGCGCAAACAGTTTAATAAATTGGCTGTATTTGGCGCGAGCGGCTTTTGGCATGGAGCGCAGATTTCGTTTGCCGCGTGGGGCCTGCTAAACGGCTTGTACCAGGTAGCAGGGGAGCTGGCCAAGCCGTTCCGGGACTGGCTGGTGGCTACACTGCATTTACATAGGGATTCGGTTGGGCATAAACTGGCGCATGTGGCAGGTACTTTTTTGCTGGTGGATTTTTCCTGGATTTTTTTCCGTGCCGAGCGGTTCCGGGCAGCTTTTGAGATTATAAAACAAATGGTTACGGTGAAAAACCCCTGGATTTTGTTGGACGGTTCCTTGTATCAATGCGGGCTGGACAGCAAAAATTTCTGGCTCATGCTGATTTGCCTTTGCGTGCTTTTTGCGGCTGATTATTGGAAATGGAGAGGGATACGGGTGCGGGAAGTAGTTGAGGCACAAGACTTCTGGTTCCGCTGCCTGTTCTTTGCTTTTTCAGTGTGTGCCATTGCGGTATTCGGCATATGGGGGCCAGGATATGAGGAAGCAGGGTTTATCTATTTTCAGTTTTAACCAGGATACGCCAGTTTACAATGCGTTAGCTGTATGCTGGTGTCCGGGATATAGATTCAAGTGCGGAGGGATAAAATGGATCTTCAACATGATACGGTAGAATCAGGGCAGGTACCCGCGGGCAGGAAGGCGCGGGCGCTTGGGGTTTTGAAAAAAATATGCGGCTGCTTGGCAGCTGTGCTGCTTACGGTTGTTTGCCTGGGGCATTTATCTGATCTAATGCAGCGCAAATCCAGTGATTTTAAGTACCAGCCTTTTTTTAGCCAGGAGGCGGATTTTGACGTGTTGTTCTTTGGGACCAGCCATGTGATCAATGGGATCTTCCCAATGGAACTGTGGCAGGACTATGGCATTGTTTCTTACAATTTCGGCGGGCATGGGAATACGCTGCCGGTTTCTTATTGGGTAATGAGAAATGCACTCGAATATACGGAACCGAAGCTAGCTGTTATAGACGGGTATTTTCTAAGTACCAATACGAAAACGGGCGGGATTTTTTCCCAGGAACATTTGTCAATGGATTCTTTTGCAGCAAACAAGGTGAAATGGGATGCTGTGTCGGATCTGCTGGACGACCCGGTTATGGAAGAAAATATAGCGCAGGGGCAGGTGACGGATGCGGCGCAAAGGACAAGTATGAGCCTGATGTGGGATTTTTCGGTTTACCATCCACGCTGGAATGAGCTTGGTTCCGGGGATTTTATCCAGTCTTATTCCAAAGAAAAAGGGGCTGAGTCGCGCATTGCCGTCAGCGTACCGGCGGAGGCTGCTTCTGCCGGGGCAGGGGAACAGATGGAAGGGGAAACGGCTGGTACGCAGTATTTGTGCAGATTTATAGAAACATGCCGGGAACGCGGGATTGAAGTGCTTTTGACGTATCTGCCATTCCCTTCTACGGCGGACCAGCAAAAAGAGGCAAACCGCATCCATGAGATTGCAAAAGCATATGGCGTCCGGTATCTGAATTTCCTGGATATGGGGCTGGTAGATTTTAAGACGGACTGTTATGACCCGAACTCACACTTAAACCCATCCGGGGCCAGGAAAGTAACCAGCTACCTGGGGCAGTATATCAGGGAACATTACAACATTGCAGACCACCGGGACGACAGCGCCTACCGTGGTTGGGCGGACGATTATGCAGAGTATGAAGCGTTTAAGGCGTCCAATTTAAAACAGCAGACAGCGCTGGATGTCTACTTGATGCTTTTGGCGGATAAAAATTACGATGTATGGATCGAAATAAAAGATGCAGATATTTGGAAAAATGCTTATTATACTGCTTTGCTGGAAAATATGGGGATAAATAAGGATAAGGCCTCCAAAAATACAGATGCGGTTTTTGTGCAAAAAGCTGGAAGCCAGGCGGCGTACTTTCAAGATTTCCACAATCCGGAAAAAAAGGGGAAAAGGCACCGTACGGCGCAAGGCCAAGTATTTTCTTATCAGCCAGTGCCAGAAACCGATGGGGCATACGATGTATGCCTGGACGGCAAGCAGCAGCTGCGCACCAGTGCAGAGCAGGCGGCCAATTCGGATGTGGTTATTGCAGTATTCAAACAGGGGACAACGGAACTGGTCGATGCCGTTGGGTTTTCGTATCAGGGGAAGAAAGATGTAGCGGATGATTACCTTGTAATAACGGGGGCGTACCGGTAGCTGTTGTTTTTGGGGCAGCCCAGCCCAGCGGTTGCTGGTACTGCCCTTGTTTTTTTGTTTATTGCCCGCAATTCCTATGGGATTTCCGGTAAGCAGATGCGGTCATCCCGCAGCTTTTTTGGAAACACTGTGCAAAATAGCTCTGCGACGAAAAACCGGAAGACTGCGCTACCTGCGCAATGCTATAATCGGTATTGGCAAGCAGTTCCCTGCTGGCCTGGATGCGCACTTGGCATAGGTATTGGATCGGGGAGCAGCCGCAGTGGCGTGTAAAGGCGTGGACGAGGTAAAATTTATTTAAATGTGTAAACTCGGCCAGCGTATCCAGCGTCAGCTCGTGCATATAGTTGGATTCTATATACCGCTTTAGTTTTAGGCATTCCCCGCTGACCTGGCTGGAAGGGGCGGCTGCAAAGGTAAAATGTATCCGCCTTATAAGCGTAATTAAAAGTACTTCTAGTAGGTTGCGGCAGATATTTTCATAGTCGGTATTTTTTTCTTTCATTTCATGCAGCATTGTATTCATATAGAACAGCAGGCTGCCCTGCTGCGTTCCGCTGCTGAAGATCGTATGCTCTTTTTCTCCATCAAAGGAAAAACGGAGGTCTTCTACGCCGATGGTAACATATTCCAAAGGCATGTCTGCGGAGGATTTTTCTGTATGCGGCACGTCGGCATTGATAATGACGAAATCGTCTTTGCAGACTGGGTATTCCGCGTCTTCGATCTGGACACTCCCGCGTCCGCTTTTTACCATAAATAACTCGGAAAACGGGTGGGTATGCAGCAGGCTTGGCCAGTCGTTTTCATATTTGGAATGGGATATGTAAAGAAGCCTTCCGCCTATGGTGTCCGTGTTTGTATGTTCCATTTGGTATCTTGCGGTTCCCATAAAATTCCCCCTTTATGACAGGATGCACAATAAAAACGGATTCCAGCGTCTATATCTATCCGCAATGTGCATAAAAAATATGCTGGAAAATGGCAGATGCTGTCTAAAATGCAAAAGAATTGACGTAAAGGCAGCGATTTATTTCTAATGATCATACCACTTTTCGGCTCAAAGAGCAAGATATATAAAAAAAGAAGCAAGATTCAGATTGTTTTGGGGACGGATTCCCGATATACTGATATTATATTACTATTTACAGCCTCATAACTTATACTGCACACCAGTTAAATTTACAGTATGCCCCGACTGCAGACCGCCAGCCAAGTACTTTCCTGGTTGTATTACTGTAAATTCTGGCGGTCTGCAGTATAGAATATTTGTCAAGAACAAATTGGCTGTGAATAGTAACGATGTTATAGAAATAGGAATGTAATGCAAGGGAGGTTAAAATTATGAAGTGGAAAAAAATTTTGTGTATTATGATGGCGGCAGTGCTGGCAGCAGGTACCGCGGCATGCGGCAGCGATGATTCCAAAGGCAGCGGCAGCGATGCAAATGGAAGCAATGGTACCGCTGATGAAGGCGGCACGAAGACGGACGGCGATACAAAAACCGATGCCGATAATGCAGGCAGCAATACTGATCAGGAAGATAATTCTGGTTCAGAGGGCGCATCCGGCACATTGAAAGTCGCAGTTGTAGAGACGGCATATGGCCAGGATATGTGGAAAGAGATCTGCACGGCTTTTGAAAATGAACATGAAGGCGTTACCGTAGAGCTTACGATCGATAAAAAGCTGGAAGACGTGATCTCATCGGAAATGAAATTAGGGAATTTTCCAGATGTGATCATGCGGGCTGTCGGCGGGGAAGCGGGCCTTACGGAAACCTTTGTGAAAGACAACAATATAGCAGAGCTGACGGACGTCCTGTCTATGACAGTTCCGGGGGAAAGTGCCACGGTCGGCGAAAAAATCCTGCCGGGCTTTGTGGATAATTCGATCACAAACCCTTATGGCGACGGCAAGACTTACTTAATGCCAATGTTCTATGGGCCGTGCGGGCTGTTTTATAACCAGGGGCTGTTTAAAGAAAAAGGATGGGAAGTCCCGGAAACCTGGGATGGCATGTGGGAGCTGGCCGAGAAGGCAAAAGCAGAAAATATCGCATTGTTTACCTATCCGACCGCAGGCTATTTTGACGCATTTTTCTATGCACTTTTGCATGAGAGCATGGGCAATGACCAATTCCAGGAAGCGCTTAAGTACGGCGAAGGCGTATGGGATACCCCGCAGGCGCAGGCTGTGTTTGATATTATTGAAAAGCTGGCTTCTTATACAGAATCTACAACGCCTGCCAATGCGAACGACAACGATTTCCGCAAAAACCAGCAGTTGATTTTGGACAATAAAGCACTGTTTATGCCAAACGGCAACTGGGTCATTGGGGAAATGGCAGACGCGCCAAGGGAAGATGGCTTTGAATGGGGCTTTACGGCGCTTCCAGCGATTACAGAAGGCGGCGAGCGTGCGTCCTATTCGTTCTTTGAACAGGTTTGGATGCCGATGGGCGCTGAAAACCAGGATCTTGGAAAAGAATTTATCGCATACCTGTATTCGGACAATGCAGCAGGCATTTTTGCAGAAAAAGGCGGCGCTGTACAGCCGATCCAGGGCATGACGGATAAATTGGACGGCGATAATAAATTGTATTATTCTATCTATGACGACGGCGCGGTAGCAGTTATGGATGCATTTGCTACTACAGACCCGGTAGAAGGCATTACGGTGCGTACGACATTTTTTGACCCGATCAATTCCCTGGTAACTGGGGACAAGTCAAAGGACGACTGGATAAACCAGGTGAAATCGGACAGCGATGCATTACGGGAAGCATTAAAGTAAACGGTATGTAAAAGTGGATAGTGGCCGGTGAGCAATACTCACCGGCCATTTTTAAAACAGTATGGCAGTTCCTTACATGCCGGCAGCCGTATAGCTGCATGTGCAAACAGCAAAACACGATGGAGATGGTCTTATGAAAAGCAAAAAAAGAAGGGCAGGCTTTATCACCCTATGCGTAACGCCTGCTATTGTATTATTTATTATTTTTATGATAATCCCGACAATTGATGTTTTCCGTATGTCTTTGTATAAATGGGGCGGTTATACGGCAAATAAGACATTTGTGGGCCTGGATAATTTTAGTAAGCTGTTAAAAAGTGCAAAATTTTACCAGGCTTTCCAGAATAGTATATTGTTGATTGTTGTCGTAACATTGGTGACCTTTTGCCTGGCACTTATTTTTGCTGCAATCCTTTCACGGGAAAAGATTAAAGGGCAGAACTTTTTCCGTATCGTATTTTATATACCGAATATACTTTCGGTTGTCGTTATCAGTGCTATTTTTTCCGCCATTTATGATCCAAACCAGGGGCTTTTAAACAGCTTCCTGCGGCTGTTTCATGCAGATGGGGAACCGATCCTTTGGCTGGGCAGCCAAAAGCTTGTAATATACAGTATAACGATCGCAATGATCTGGCAGGCTGTCGGGTACTATATGGTAATGTATATGGCCAGTATGGCAAACGTACCGCAAAGCCTGTATGAATCTGCTTCTTTGGAGGGGGCAGGCCGCATCAGGCAGTTTTTTTCGATTACACTTCCTTTAATATGGACAAATATCCGTACAACGCTGACCTTTTTTATTATCAGTACGATTAATATGAGTTTTATGATGGTAAAGGCAATGACAAACGGCGGGCCGGATGGGGCATCCAGTGTCTTTTTAAGCTATATGTACCAAGAAGCATATACCAATTCCTCCTATGGGTATGGTATGGCAATCGGCGTAATGGTATTCACATTTTCCTTTGCACTGGCAGGTATCCTCAATGCCGTGACAAAGCGTGAAGAAATTGAGTTCTAACACGTCAGGTTGTGCAGGTGTCCCAAATAAACGGGAAAGAATACGAAGATTGATTGAGTGCTGAGGGGGAAAAAAGATGAATCGAATAGAAAAAAGCGGGGAAGGGCCAAAACTGGCCAAAATATTTATTTATCTGGTGCTGGCGCTTTTGGCGGTGGTGATCCTGGTTCCGGTAGCGTGGGTGTTTGTTGCGTCCGTAAAGCAGAATTCCGAATTTTACGGCAATCCGTGGACGCTGCCGCAGGGGCTTTATTTCCAGAATTTCGCAGATGCCTGGCAAAAGGCGAGCATGGATGAATATATGGTCAACTCTGTTATTGTAACGGCCGTAGCGCTGGTGCTGTTGATCGTTATTGCACTTCCGGCTGCTTATGTGCTGGCAAGGTTTCCGTTTAAAGGCAGGGCAGTGTTCCAGGCATTGTTTATGGCGGGCCTTTTTATAAACGTTAATTATATTGTAGTACCGATTTTTCTTATGTTAAATGACGTGGATATGGTTATCCGCAAAATATTCGGGGCCCCGTTTTTGTTAAACAACCTGTTTATCCTGGCCCTGGTATATGCGGCTACCGCGCTTCCATTTACCATTTACCTGCTGTCCGGCTATTTTAAGTCGCTGGCGCGGGATTATGAAGAAGCAGCCTATGTAGATGGGGCAGGCTATTTTTATACTATGATAAAAGTTATCCTGCCAATGGCAAAACCAAGTATTGTGACGGTGATCCTGTTTAATTTCCTGGCCTTTTGGAATGAATATATTATTTCCATGACGCTGCTGACCAAAGTAGAGTTAAAGACGATGCCGGTTGGCCTGATGAATCTGATGGCGGCACAAAAGTCGGCTGTGGAATATGGGCAGCTTTATGCAGGGCTTGTTATTGTAATGCTGCCGACGTTGATTTTATATATGTGCGTCCAGAAAAAACTGACCCAAGGCATGACGCTGGGCGGGTTGAAAGGCTGATGCTGGCGTAAGTCCAGAATATTTGAAAGGCCGATATTGGTGTAAGCGTGGATATTTAAAACGGATGCATGGCGCAAATACAGAATACTTGATGCTTGCAGAAACGGGAAACTTTGAAAGGCCGATGATGGCGGAATGGAAAAGAGGCGGATTTATGAACGAGTTTACCAAGAAGATTGTAATTGGGATATTGATAGCGGCTGTTTTTATCGTGTGTGTAGCACTAGTCGTTATTGGCCAGCGCAACATTGGGGTACAGGGGCTTTTTACGCAGTTGCTAGGGCTTTTTGGCCTGGTTGGCCTGCTGTGGCTTTATAACAGGCAGTATAAATAACGGTGGCAAGAAACGATATGATAAAAGGAAGGATGTGAAAGAAATATGGGGCAAAAAGGACGGGTAACCATACCCACGGATATGGATGTGGTCGAAGAGACGATACGCCTTTCCAGACGGTGGGGCGCGGATGCAGTCCGTGACTGTGACGGCACAGAGTTTCCAATGGAATTAAAAGGGCTGGGCCTAAAAGTATACGCGACATATTATACCACAAGGAAAGACAATGAATGGGCGTTGGCAAATCCGGATGAAATACAGCAGATGTATGTTATGACACCAATTTATACGGCATCAGGCACGCAGTTACGCATTCCGGTTATGAAAGGGCTGCATCCGGAAATGCTGGAACCCAATAGCAGGGATGATATTGCCCGCTGGTGGGAAGTCGTAGACCGCAGCACGGGAGCTGTGGTCCCGGCGTCGGATTGGTGTTATGAAGAAGCTGGCAAGGAAGTGGTTGTCCAAAGCATCCCTTTCCATGATTATACCGTAAGCTTCCTTGCTTATATTATGTGGGATCCAGTACATATGTACAATGCAACGGTCAATGGCTGGACGGATACGGAACATCAGATTACATTTGATGTGCGCCAGCCGAAGACCCATGCCTTTACAATGGAACGGCTAAAAACATTTATCTTGCAGCACCCATATGTGAACGTCCTTAGGTTTACGACATTTTTCCATCAGTTTACCCTGCTGTTTGATGAGCTGCGCAGGGAAAAATACGTGGACTGGTATGGGTATTCCGCATCCGTCAGCCCATATATTTTAAAGCAGTTTGAACAGTTTGCAGGGTATCCGTTCCGGCCAGAGTATATTATTGACCAGGGCTATTATAATGGCCAGTACCGGATCCCTTCAAAAGAATACAAGGATTTTCTGGCATTCCAGCGCAGGGAAGTAGCTAAAATCGCAAAAGAAATGGTGGATATTGCCCATGCATATAATATGGAAGCCATGATGTTCCTCGGCGACCACTGGATTGGGACAGAGCCTTTTTTGGAGGAGTTTAAAAGCATCGGGTTGGATGCTGTGGTTGGCAGCGTGGGCAACGGCGCTACCTTGCGGCTGATTAGCGATATTGAAGGGGTGTCTTATACAGAAGGGAGGCTGCTGCCTTATTTTTTCCCGGATACCTTCCACAAAGGAGGGGATCCCGTGAAAGAAGCAAAGGTCAACTGGGTAACGGCGCGGCGTGCCATCTTGCGCAAACCAGTCGACCGGATCGGATACGGCGGTTACTTGAAGCTGGTGCTGGATTTCCCGGAGTTTGTAGCATATGTGGAATCTGTCTGCGAGGAATTCCGCAAGCTGTATAACAATATCAAAAACTGCGTCCCTTATTGTGTAAAGAAAGTGGCGGTCTTAAATTGCTGGGGGCGGATGCGGGCATGGGGCTGCCATATGGTACACCATGCAATTTACTTCAAACAAAATTATGCTTATGCAGGGGTGGTCGAAGCATTGTCCGGCGCACCGTTTGACGTGCAGTTCCTTAGTTTTGACGATATAAAAGAAAACCCGCAGGTATTAAAGGGGATCGATGTCTTGTTGAATATTGGAGATGCAGATACGGCACATTCCGGCGGTGCATGGTGGTGCGACGCAGCTATTTCTTCGGCAGTAAAGCAGTTTGTTTACGAAGGCGGCGGCATTATTGGCGTCGGGGAGCCAAGCGCGCATCAGGCAAACGGCCACTTCTTCCAGCTGGCCAATGTATTTGGCGTGGAAAAAGAACGTGGGTTTACGCTTGGGTATGATAAATATAACTGGGAAACCCATACGCATTTTATTACGGAAGATATTGACGGGGAGATCGATTTTGGGGAAGTAAAAAAAGATATTTTTGCGCTGGAAGGTACAAAAGTACTTGCCCAAAAAGGCCAAAGGGTGCAGCTTGCAGTGAACTGTTTTGGGCGCGGGCGCGCCGTTTATATAAGCGGCCTTCCGTATAGCCATATCAACAGCAGGCTTTTGTACCGGGCGGTTTTGTGGAGCGCTGGGGCGGAAGGGGAGCTGTACCAATGGTTTTCCAGCAATTGCCATGTGGAAGTACATGCGTATGTCGAGAATGGGAAATATTGTGTGGTAAATAATACTTATGAACCGCAGCAGACGGTTGTCTACCGGGGGGATGGGTCGAGTTTTCAGCTGGATCTGCAAGCGAATGAGATTGTATGGTATGAAATAGGGCAGGCGGGATTGCAGCAGAAAGGAAGCAATACGATATGCCAATAAAAGATACTCCAAAAATGGATTACAAAATATATGCACCACATAAAATTGAACGCTGGGATGAAGGGCTTGCACTGGGAAATGGCCAGATGGGATGCCTGATATGGGGCAGCCCGCAAGGGCTCCGTTTTAGCCTGGACCGGACTGACCTATGGGATGATTCGGTACCATACGGGACACAGGATGCTGCATTTACATACCGTAACCTTGTCCAGTTGGCCAGGCAGCGGGATACAAAGAAAATACGGGAAATTTTTGACGCCCCTTACCAGCATCCAACTCCGACCAAACTGCCGGCTGGGAAAATTATCCTGCATTTTCCAGATTACGCCGATGTAGAATCCCAACTGCACTTAAGGCAGGCACAAGCATGGATGCGGCTGTCAAAACAAGGGGCGCGAAACCATCCAATCCCCGGGCCTGCTATGGAAGGCGAAGACACTATGGCAAAAACGGCAATGGAAACAGCCGCAGATATAGAAATTAAGAGCATCGTACATGCTTCCTTGGAAGTTGGATTAATTATGGTCAAATTTCCAGATGGCCAATATCAGTTTCCTGGAAATTTTTCAGTAGAACTCCAGGCACCGGCATTTGGCAAAAAGCATGGGCCGCTGTCTGGCCAGAAAAAACAGCCAGCGGTGCCGGAGGAAATTTCCAAAGGGGGCCTAAAAGATATTTTGTATGATGATCCGGTATGGGGATGGATTCCGCTGGAAAATGGCCATATCGAACTGTTCCGGCAAAACACCAATACGGCTGCATTTGGGGTTGTTATGGGTGTATGCAGCCGTGGCAAAAAAACGGAGGTTTACTACCAGGTAGTAAAAGCAAAAGACGGGGAAGATATGTTTGAAACCGCTGTTTCGGACATCCAGCGTTATATGGCCTGCGGTTATGAAAAACTGCTTGCGCAGCATCTGGAATGGTGGGAACAGTATTGGGGGCAAAGTGCAGTGGTGCTACCGGACCAGTGGATGGAAAAAAACTGGTACATATCTAATTACCTGCTGGCTTCCTGTTCCAGAAAAGGGTATGCACCAATGCCGCTGCAGGGCGTATGGACCGCGGATGAAGATGCCCTGCCGCCGTGGAAAGGCGATTACCACAACGACCTGAATACACAGATGAGCTATTATTCGTATTTAAAGGCTAACCATATCAGCCAGGGCGCCTGTTTTGTAGATTTCCTATGGGACCGCAAACCAGCGGCGGCTGCGTTTGCAAAACAGTTCTACGGTACAGGCGGGATCTGCCTGCCAGCAGTTATGACGATAGACGGCAAACCGCTCGGCGGATGGCCAATGTATTCCCTATCCCCAGCCAACCAGATCTGGTTGTGCCGGGCTTTTGAGGACTATTACCGCTATACTGCGGATGAGCAGTTTTTAAGAGAACGTTTATACCCCTATTTTAAGGAAACAGCGGAATGTATCGGCGGATTGCTTTTGGAAGGGGAAGATGGGTACCTGTACCTTCCTGTTTCCAGTTCGCCGGAAATCCACGACGATGAAGCCGAAGCATTTTTACTGCCAAACAGCAATTATGACTTGTCTTTGCTGCATTATCTATACCAGACGTTGGAACGGTATGCAAGGCAGTTAGCCGGGAAGCCGGGCGGAATATATGAAGTGCCGGTAAAGCAGACAGACGGCAGCGTACCGTGCAGCAGCCTGCAGGCTAATATAACTTCTGCAAAAAAAGACGGCAGCATTGGGCCAGGCCAGGCTTTAGGCTGGGATGCAGAGATTGAAAAGTGGAGTGCCGCCAGGCGCCGCCTGCCTCCGCTTGCGATAGACGGACGAGGCGTACTCCGCCTGTCTGCAAATGAATCCCTGCAGGAATCGCACCGCCATTTTTCCCATGCCCATGCAGTCCATCCACTGCGGCTGATAGGATACGATACCCCCATGCACCGTCAGGTTATCGACGCAGTTATTGCGGACTTGGAACAGCTTGGCAGCAGCAAGTGGGTAGGGTTCAGCTTCTGCTGGATGGCAGAGCTATATGCAATCGCCCACAAAGGAAACGAGGCGGCGCGGATGCTGCATATTTTTTGGGACAGCTTTTGCTCGCCAAACGGGTTTCATTTGAATGGGGATTATAAGAAAAAAGGGTATTCCAGCTTTGATTACCACCCATTTACGCTGGAAGCCAACCTATGTGCAGCAGATGCCCTCCAGGAGATGCTGCTTTACACCGAAGGCGGCGTGGTCGAACCATTTCCGGCAGTCCCTGGCGAATGGCTGCAGGCAGGTACCGCTTTTGAACGGCTGCGTGGTGAAGGAGGGCTTTTGATCAGTGCAGCGGTACAAAACGGGGCACTTGTTTCGCTTATAATAGAAGCGCCGTTTGCATGTACAAGGAAAATAAAGGGCTGGAGCCTTAAGGGGGAATATCAGCCACAGCAAGTTTGTGACATTATGCTGGAAAGCGGCATCAATACGGTAGTTTCATAGTAGCTGCCATATGGACCGCCTATTGCATAACAATTAAAATCTACCCTGATTAAATCTACCATCCCATCTCAAAAGTTATTGACGCATAAAACCAGCTGTGTTACTCTGTTAGTTAGAGTAATCTGCTGGTTTTTCCAGCTGTCATTCAGGAGGACGTTTAGCGATGGAACATGAAACTGTATCCAGAAATTTTATTGAAATGGAAATTGATAAAGACCTTGCGGACGGTGTTTACGACACCGTCTGTACACGGTTCCCGCCTGAGCCGAACGGCTATCTGCATATCGGCCATGCGAAGTCTATTTTGTTAAATTACGGGATTGCAAAACAATATGGCGGTACCTTCCATATGCGCTTTGATGATACCAACCCGACCAAAGAACGGGCGGAATTTGTAGCATCCATAAAAGAGGACATCCAGTGGCTTGGAGCGGACTGGGGGGACAAGCTGTTTTATGCTTCGGATTACTTTGATCAGATGTATGAAGCAGCCGTAACGCTTATCCGCAAAGGGCTTGCCTATGTATCGGATTTGGATGCGCAGCAGATGCGCGAATACCGCGGGACGCTTACGCAGCCCGGGCGGGAAGACCCAGGCCGCGGGCGCAGCATAGAAGAAAACCTGGCTTTGTTTGAAGCCATGAAAAACGGGGAATTTGCGGACGGCGAAAAGGTGCTGCGTGCAAAGATCGATATGGCCAGCGGGAATATGAATATGCGTGACCCGGTTATTTACCGTGTGGCCCATATGGCGCACCATAATACTGGGGAAGACTGGTGTATTTACCCGATGTATGACTTTGCGCATCCGATTGAGGATGCGATAGAAGGGGTCACACATTCGCTTTGTACGCTGGAATTTGAAGACCACAGGCCACTGTATGACTGGGTGGTACAGTCTTTGGAATACCCGCACCCGCCGCGCCAGATTGAGTTTGCAAAACTGTATTTAAACAATGTCGTAACCGGCAAGCGCTATATTAAAAAACTGGTGGAAGACGGCATTGTAGACGGATGGGACGACCCGCGGCTGGTTTCAGTCTGCGGCCTGCGCAGGCGCGGCTATACGCCGGAATCGATCCAGAAATTTATCGAACTGTGCGGTGTATCCAAAGCGCATAGTACAGCCGATATGGCGATGCTGGAATACTGCATCCGTGAAGACCTAAAGCTGAAAAAAATGCGCGTGTCGGCGGCAATTGACCCGGTAAAGGTTATTATCGACAATTACCCGCAGGGGCAGGTAGAATACCTGGAAATGGAAAATAATATGGAAAATCCGCAGCTTGGGGTACGCCAGGTACCGTTTTGCCGCGAGCTTTATATTGACGGCGCTGATTTTATGCCAGAACCGCCAAAAAAATATTTCCGTTTGTTCCCAGGCAACGAAGTCCGTTTTATGAAAGCGTATTACTTGACCTGCACAGGGTTTGAAAGGGATGCAGACGGGAATGTTGCCGTTGTCCATTGTACGTATGACCCGCAGACAAAAGGCGGGAACAGCCCAGACGGGCGCAAGGTCAAAGGCACCATCCACTGGGTAGCTGCACCATTTGCGGTAGAAGCCGAGGTACGGCTGTTTGAAAACCTGGTTGACGAAGAAAAGGGCGTCTATAACAAAGAAGACGGAAGCTTGAACCTCAATCCAAATTCGCTGACCAAAAAAACATGTTATGTGGAGCAGGGGCTGGCGGATGCACAGGCTTATGACAGCTTCCAATTTATCCGGAACGGCTTTTTTTGCGTAGATTCCAAAGATTCCGCAAAAGGGCATCTGGTGTTTAACCGTACCGTTTCACTGAAAAGCTCCTTTAAGCTGCCGACGGACGGACGATAGGCACAAGGTTTTTCGGAATGCAAGGGCAGCGGCGTAGGCGGCTGCGAGAAAGGATTTTAAAGGATAAAATATGTCAGTATTATATGATGAGCAAGAAGAGAAGAAGTATTTATATGTAAAAAATGTGGTATGTACGAATTGCGAGCAGAAATTTAATGACATCCGGGTTATGAACAGCAAGCTGCGCAGGAAAGAGTCCGATGCTGATTTACGGCCAAGGTTTTGGCATATCGATTCACTAAAGTACGGCATAACCGCATGCCCATACTGCGGCTTTGCTGCGCATACCAAAAACTTTGAACAGCTCTCGCGCATCCAGCAAAAGAAGCTGCGCGAAAAGGTAACTTCCCAATTTATGCAGCGCGCCGTACTGGATGGGCAGGTGCATGTGATTCAATATGCAGCTGCGGTTGGCCAGCATGAACTTGCGCTGGTCTGCGCAATGGCAATGGAGCTTCCGGTCAGCGAACAGGCGTATTTGTGCTTACATATCGCATGGCTGCTGCGTGGCCAGCTGGAAGAGGCAAAGGCAGAACCAGGGCTGCTTACGGAAGCAGCCGCACAGCAGCTGGAGGAAAAACAAGCCCGCTATTATAAGCAGGCATACGATGGGCTTAAGGAAGCTGCTTCCAAAGAGGATTTCCCAATCTGCGGCATGGATGCAGCTACATATGATTACCTTCTTGCAGCGTTGAGTGTACATTTTAAAGAGTATGAGCTGGCATTAAGATATTGCGGCAGCGTCGTCCAGGGCAGGGGAGTCAGCGCAAAATTAAAAGATAAGGCACTGATGCTGAAA
This sequence comes from uncultured Eubacterium sp., assembly GCA_947089855.1. Classification (GTDB taxonomy): domain Bacteria; phylum Bacillota; class Clostridia; order Lachnospirales; family Lachnospiraceae; genus Eubacterium_J. The sequence goes on along the minus strand of CAMUML010000015.1, from coordinate 41,298 downwards.
GATGATATTAATGCGTTGAAAAAGCAGGATGAGGAGGCCGCAGGCGAAGGTGAATGAGCTGTTGATTGATCTGGACAGCAAGGCAGGGGCAGCGCTTTACGAGCAGATTTACCGGTATATTAAGGAGAATATTTTAAACGGCAGGCTTTCCCACGGGGAGAGGCTGCCTTCTGCGCGTAACCTGGCAGCCAGCCTGCAGGTAAGCCGGAGTACCGTAGACGCGGCTTACGCGCAGCTGGTCAGTGAAGGGTATTTGACGGCAAAACGTGGGAGTGGGTATTATGTATGCAAAATTGCAGCTTTGTATGACCTGACAACGGGATGGGGCAGCGGATACCAGGACATGCAGCCAGCGGAAACAAATGAAAAAGCAGACTGGCGTTGCAATTTCCTGCCAGGGCAGATAGACAGCTGTGCGTTCCCTTACAATGCTTGGCGCAAGTGTGCGAAAGAAGCGCTGCTGGAACTGGAAGCGCGCGGGGAGCTGCTTTCCAGCGGGCATCCCCAGGGGGAATACGGGCTGCGCAGGACGATTGCTTCCTATTTATACCGGGCCAGGGGCGTATACTGTGCGCCGGAGCAGATCATTATCGGCGCCGGGAATGAATACCTGCTGCTGCTGCTCGCACAGATTATTGGGAAACCATGTACCGTAGTGATGGAAAGCCCGACTTATATGCAGGCATACCAGACGTTTTGCAATATTGGCTACCGTGTAAAGGCAGTGCCAATGGATGGCGGCGGCATGCAGGTGGACGCGGTTATAAATGCAGATATAGATACGGATACAGGCGTTTCGCTTGTTTATGTTATGCCTTCCCACCAGTTCCCGCTAGGCTGCGTTATGCCGCTTGGGCGCAGGCTGCAGCTGCTGTCTTGGGCGGAAAATGGGCCAGGCCGTTATATTATTGAGGACGACCATGACAGCGAATTCCGTTATAAAGGAAAACCAATCCCGTCCTTGCAGGGGATGGCAAATGGCCAGCGGGTCGTTTACTTAGGGACCTTTTCCAACAGCATTATGCCGTCTATCCGCATCAGCTATATGGCGCTTCCACCTGCATTGCTGGAAGGCTATTGCAATAAATGCAGCTTTTATGCATCCACCGTATCGAAAATCCAGCAACGGACGGCCGGGCTGTTTATCGAACAGGGGTATTTTGAACGGCATCTAAATAAAATGCGCGGTATCTATAAAGGGAAACACGATGTGCTGCTGCAATTGCTAAAAGGGAAACGCTGGGTACAAAAGATTTATGGGGACCATGCCGGGCTGCATCTTGCCGTTGAAGTAAACAGCCCCCATACGGAAGAAGAATTGATAAACAGCGCAAAAGAAGCCGGGCTTTTGGTTACTGGGCTGTCAGGGTATTATATCGCCGGGCAGAAAAAGCCCAATGCACGCCCAGTGCTGCTGTTGGGCTTTGGAAATCTGGCCAAGGGCCAGATCGCAGAAGGTGTAGCTATTTTGGATGCCTGTGTACGTAGCGCAGTATAGGGCCAATGGCTTTTTGCTGCATTGGCCCGTACCTGTGCTTTGCACAGCTTATTTTTCCAGTTCCTGCATCTTCATTGCCCGTACTTTCAAAGGCAGCCCAAACAGGGTAATAAAGCCTTCTGCATCGTGGTGGTCATACAGGTCGCCGGTGGTAAAGCTGGCCAGCGATTCGCTGTATAACGAATATGGGGAAGTGGTGCCGGCTTTTATAATATTCCCTTTATAAAGCTGGAATTTCACTTCGCCAGTCACATATTTTTGTGTCGCTTCTACAAACGCCTGCACTGCTTCACGCAGCGGGGTAAACCATTTCCCTTCGTATACGATCTGTGCCATTTTATTGCCCATATCCTTTTTGGCTTCCATCGTAGCGCGGTCTAAGACCAGTTCTTCCAGCTGCTGATGGGCTTCCATTAAGATCGTACCGCCCGGTGTCTCATAGACGCCGCGGCTTTTCATGCCAACGACCCGGTTTTCCACAATATCTACAATGCCGATTCCATGTTTGCCGCCCAAACGGTTTAGCTCACGGATAATATCGGATACTTTCATTTCTTTCCCATTAATGGATTTTGGGACGCCGGCTTCAAACGACATCGTTACGTATTCGCCTTCGTCCGGCGCTTCCTGCGGGGATACGCCCAGAACTAGTAAATGGTTGTAGTTTGGTTCGTTTGCAGGGTTTTCCAGTTCCAGCCCTTCATGGCTGATATGCCACAGGTTGCGGTCGCGGCTATAGCTGTTGTCAGCGGAAAACGGAAGGTCGATGCCATGTTCCTTACAGTAGGCAATTTCAGACTCACGGGAATCCATTGTCCATTTATCATCACGCCAGGCAGCGATGATCTTCAGATCCGGGGCAAGCGCTTTTATTGTAAGCTCAAAACGGATCTGGTCGTTGCCTTTGCCGGTAGCGCCGTGGCAGATAGCTGCAGCCCCCTCTTTCCGGGCGACCTCCACCAGTTTTTTTGCAATACCCGGCCGTGCCATTGAAGTACCAAGCAGGTATTTATTTTCATATACAGCCCCTGCCTGTACACAAGGGATGATATAGTCTTCGCAAAACTCATCCGTAATATCTTCAATGTATAATTTTGCAGCGCCTGATAATTTCGCACGTTCCTCCAGGCCGTCCAGCTCGCTTTCCTGCCCGCAGTCTACACAGCAGCAGATAACTTCATAATCATAATTTTCTTTCAGCCACGGAATGATCGCCGTCGTGTCCAGGCCGCCTGAATACGCCAGGATAACTTTTTCTTTCATAAGTAATGTCCCTTTCTTTCCGAATAATTTTATAGTAATTTTTTATAATAATACGAACCAACAATTAATATACAATACTTGTACCCAGTATGCAAGTGAAAAAATATGCAAAAAAAATCATAAAAATTCATCAAAACTAAGCGGATTGACTGAATCCATCCGCGGCACCTATTTCACAAAAACAACGCCAACTCCAGGAAAACAGCTAAAGTTCCAAGCCGATAGCTATCCATTCCATTTATAGCACGATCATTAATAAGTCATAAAATAATGTATAAAAAGACGCATACAAACATACAAAATGAATAAATATACAAAAAATGAGAAAAAAACAGAAAAAAAAGCTTGAGTTTTTTCCTGTTTTATATTAGTATGGGAATGCGAAACAGCAAAAAAAAATGAAAAGAAAACGAAAAGAAACGTATGCAGCCTTAAGCAGCCACAATCCCAAAAATAACGGAGGCATAAATACATGATAAAAGCAGGCATTATCGGTGCAACCGGATACGCAGGGGCAGAACTAGTACGCATCCTTGCCAGGCACCCAGAGGTAGAAATTAAATGGCTCGGTTCCAGAAGCTACATTGGCCAAACATATGCATCTGTTTACCAAAATATGTTCCAGGCCATAGAAGGCCCTTGCCTAGACGACAATATCGCAGAGCTGGCAAGCCAAGCAGACGTTATATTTACGGCGACGCCGCAAGGTTTTTTGGCGTCCGCTTTAAAAGAAGAATATTTGCAGGAAGCAAAGTTTATCGACCTAAGCGCGGACTACCGCTTAAAAGACGTGCAGGTATACGAACAATGGTACCATATCAGCCACCAGTCCCCACAGTTTTTGGAGGAAGCGGTATATGGGCTTTGCGAGCTAAACCGGGAAGATATAAAAAAGGCAAGGCTGGTAGCAAACCCTGGCTGTTATACGACCTGTTCGATCTTAACGGCATACCCGCTTGTAAAAGAAGGGCTGATTGATACCAGTACGCTGATTATCGACGCAAAAAGCGGGGTTTCCGGGGCAGGGCGCGGAGCGAAAACCGCCAACCTATTTTGTGAGGTCAATGAAAACATCAAAGCATATGGCATTGCCGCACACAGGCATACACCGGAAATTGAAGAGCAGTTAGGCTATGCGGCAGGGCACAAAGTAACCATTAATTTTACGCCGCATTTAGTACCGATGAACCGCGGCATCCTGGCGACCGCCTATGCGTCACTGGCCAAAAAGCCAGACGGCAGCCTGCCAGGCGGACCGGAGGTCCGTGCAGCCTACCAGAAATATTACGGGGAAGAAACGTTTATCCGCATCCTGGAACCAGAAGTATTCCCGGAGACAAAGTGGGTAGAAGGCAGCAATTATGTAGACATTAATTTTAAGATCGATGAAAGGACCGGACGCATTATAATGGTTGGCGCACTGGATAACCTGGTAAAAGGGGCAGCCGGGCAGGCTGTGCAGAATATGAACCTGTTGTTTGGATTTGCAGAAACACAGGGGCTGGAACAGGTACCGCTGTTCCCTTAACCGGAACCAATACGCTGTTATCTAAATACATGTAGTCTGGCCTATAATTAGCGTCCAGTATACGGGCAGGAAAGGGGCATGCAGCCCGGCACGGTATTTGCAGTCCGGGCAGCAGCAGGATATGGGCATGCAGCAAAACATACAGATTAGGGAAATGAAAATCGAAGATTACCCGCAGGTACATGCACTTTGGATGACCATCCGCGGGTTTGGCATCCGCTCGATTGACGATTCCAAGGAAGGCGTCGAACGCTTTTTACGGCGAAATCCAGATACGAGCGTAGTCGCAGAATGCAGCGGGCGCATTGTTGGCACTATTTTATGTGGGCATGACGGCAGGCGCGGCTGCTTTTACCATGTCTGCGTGCAGGAAGCGTACCGCAAACAAGGCATCGGGAAAGCAATGGCCGTATTTGCCATGAAGGCACTGCAAAAAGAGCAGGTAAACAAAGTCTCGCTGATTGCTTTTAAAGACAATGAGGCCGGCAACTGTTTTTGGAAAAGCGTCGGATGGACTTTCCGCCAGGATTTGAATTATTACGATTTTACTTTAAACGATGCAAATATTACAAGGTTTAATAAATAATCAAGCTATAGCGATTTTCAATGGCCGGATGCGTAACAGTTCAAGGGTTATCTGAACTGTTACTATTTTAGGGCAGTTTTATAGCAGCAAGAAAAGGGGATAGGGAAATGGACCATACGTCAATGGATGAGATTCTAAAAAAAGCTTCTGTACTAGTAGAAGCCCTGCCGTATATCCAGCGGTTTAACCGCAAGATCATCGTAGTAAAATACGGCGGCAGCGCTATGGTAGATGAAGCATTAAAACGCAGCGTGATAGAGGATGTAACACTGTTAAAGCTCGTAGGCTTTAAACCGATTATTGTACATGGCGGCGGGAAAGAGATCAGCCGCTGGGTGGAAAAATCGGGTATGGAACCTAAGTTTGTCAATGGGCTGCGCGTTACGGATGAAGCGACAATGGAAATCGCAGAAATGGTCTTAAATAAAGTCAACAAGTCGCTAGTGCAGCTGGTAGAGCAGCTGGGCGTACTGGCAGTCGGCGTCAGCGGAAAAGACGGCGGGCTTTTAAAGGTAAAGAAAAAATACGCAGACGGCGCCGATATAGGCTATGTCGGCGATGTAGCCGAAGTCAACCCAAAGATTTTATATGATTTACTGGAAAAAGACTTTCTGCCGATTGTAGCGCCAGTTGGGATGGATGAAAATTACAACACCTACAATATCAATGCCGACGATGCCGCATGCGCAGTCGCTATGGCGGTAGCGGCCGAAAAGCTGGCATTTTTAACCGATATTGAAGGGGTATACAAAGACCCTGAAGATAAAGCCACCCTGATTTCCGAACTGACCGTTTCCGAAGCACATGCACTGATCGCAGACGGGTTTATCGGCGGCGGGATGCTGCCAAAACTCAATAACTGTATTGATGCCATCGATCATGGCGTTTCCAGGGTACATATCTTAGACGGGCGGATCGCACACTGCCTACTGCTGGAAATCTTTACAAACAAAGGGATCGGGACAGCCATCCTTGCAGACACGGAAACAAAGTATTACCATGCGTAGCAAAAAGCAGGCAAACACACAAGATCATAGAAAGGGGCCAGCAAAATGGGTCAACAGCAGATGGACAACATAATAGAACAAGCCGGGCAGAGCATCCTGCATACCTATAACCGCTTCCCAGTGGTATTTGAACGCGGAGAAGGCATGTACCTATACGATATGCAGGGGAAAGCCTACCTGGATTTTGCGTCAGGCATCGGTGTAATGGGGCTTGGCTACAACCATCCAGAATACACCGAAGCGTTAACCAAGCAGGCGCAAAAGCTTTTGCATACATCAAATTTATATTACAATGCCCCGGCAGTGGAAGCCGCAGGAAAAGTATTAAAAGCCTCCGGCATGGACCGTATCTTTTTTACAAACAGCGGGGCAGAAGCCGTAGAAGGCGCCATCAAATCGGCAAAAAAATACGCATATACAAGGGACGGCCATGCCGGCCACGAAATCATTGCCATGCACCAGTCCTTCCACGGCCGGACGCTTGGGGCATTGTCGGTAACGGGAAACACACACTACCAAGAACCGTTTGAACCGTTGGTAGGAGGCATCCGTTTTGCCAGCTTTAATGATCTGGAAAGCGTAAAAAATCAGGTAACCGATAACACCTGTGCCATTATTATCGAAACTATCCAGGGGGAAGGCGGCATCCACCCAGCTACGCCGGAATTTTTAGAAGGCGTAGCGGCACTTTGCAAAGAGCGGGATATTCTGCTGATCCTAGATGAGATCCAGTGCGGTATGGGCCGGACCGGCAGTATGTTTGCATGGCAAAACTACCAGGTCAAGCCAGATATTATGACTACCGCCAAAGCACTTGGCTGCGGCGTCCCGGTTGGCGCATTCCTAATGACGGAACGGGTAGCACAAAAATCCCTGGCCCCTGGCGACCACGGGACGACCTATGGCGGCAACCCGTTTGTTACAGCGGCGGTCAGCAAGGTATTTGATTTATTTGAGCAGATGGACTTGCTGGCGCATGTCAGGAAAGTTTCGCTTTACTTGGAAAAGGCTTTGGACGCACTGGTAGCGGAAGAAAGCTGCTTGATGGCACGCCGCGGGATGGGGCTGATGCAGGGGCTTGTATGTACTGCCGATGCGGCAAAAGTCAGTGCGCGCGCACTGGAAGAAGGGCTGATTGTGATTACAGCAGGAAAAGATGTGGTCAGGCTGCTGCCGCCGTTGATTGTTACGGAGGGGGATGTGGATAAGATGGCGGGGATTTTGAAAAAAGTGCTGGAGGCTTGTTCCTGATCCGGAAGTTTTATTTCATAAACCTCTCAATTAATTTCCAAAGAAGTTTCAAGGTATATAGGTAACGCAAAAGGCATATGCAGCAGAGCACATGCCTTTTCTTTTTGCTACAATCTGAACAGATCGGCATGGGTGCCGGTTCTGTCGAGATAGAGTGCATTATTCTCTATGCGGTATACGGGCAGCCAATCTGGGGTAATATGGCATCCCCATTCTCCAGCGTGTTTCCAAAAAAAAGAGTGATCTCTGTTTTTCGGTGTTAATGGAGTAGGAGTATACAAAGTATTAACTGCTGCATGCGATTAATCCCAGTTAATGGCATTGTGATTTATTGTTTCGCCGTTTGCATATTCTGCACGTGCCATATATATATCTTCAAGATCATCAGGAGTTGCTGCATCATCAGGAACAAATCTTTTTACAATTTCGAAGAGCAATAACTGCTCCTGATCTGGAAGGCAGTCAATCATTTGTACGAGTTGGTTTCTGACTGGTGACATTTTTTATACCCCCTTATATGCTTCGCCGCGCGGCTTTATTTTTTCTATCAATACTGTATTTTTTTCTGGATATGAAAATATTATGCGTAAATCCCCGACACGCAACCGATAGCTTCCATTGCAGCCTTTTAGAGGCTTTATATCTCCGTTAGGAATATTTTCTACGGTTGTCTTTATGCGTTGTTTTGTACGTTTATCTATGCTGTTAATCGCTTTTACTGATTGTTTTGAATATTCAATATTCATATGAAATCTATATCCCGTCTTTTTATTGTTTTTGGTTATACTTTTTATAACAGTGTTATGATGTATTCATATTATTTATATTTTAGTACCATCTGGAAAGATAAAACAAAATTCATAGATACCGCCGAGGGCTTCTGCTATTTTGCTTAGTTCCTCTGGTGAGAAAGTTTCTCTTTTAAGTTTCTGGTTGAAATTTGATGGTGTCATGGAAATTGCCCTTGCAAGAGCAGCTTGGCTCATTCCTTTGTATGCTACAGCCATGTTAATTTTTTGAGCCATTGTCATGGTGAATTCCTCCTTTCAATTGCTTAATTTGTATCATTATACATCATATTATAAAAAGTGTAAAGAAATTTCTTAATAACAATAAGAAAAAAGTAAAAAATATTTAGAAAAATATTAATAAATTACTTGAAAACATTTAGAGAATGCTGTATAATGTTTATAGAAACAAACAAGGAAGATGAAAGTAAATGGAAGAATCAGAAAGGAGAGCTTCACATGAGAGATATTAATACAGTTCGTAAAGCAGTTGCAACTATGGCAAACCTCTTATGACACTGTCTGTTGGACGGTACATTCATTCTACTGTTAATGCAGTCAACAGGGAAGAAGAAGAGCCCTTTGTTGTTATGCCCTAATTTCACTACCCTGTGAAAAGAAACTTTTTCCAAAAGTTATGAATACAGGCATCGTAAAATCCGTTTGCAATTGTCCGCATATGTGCTACAATATACGTACAATTATTTGTTTTTGAACCGGCCATTTGCCTAATTTCAAAAAAGGGGAGGGGCAAAAAATGAATCTGCGGATTGCAGTGTGCGATGATGAACCCATTATTTGTGAAGAAATGAAAAGAAATTTGTTAAATTATAGCCCGGATTATCAGGTAGATTTGTTTGATTCCTGCAGTAAGCTGCTGCAGGCGGGCTGCTGTTATGATGTCCTTTTTTTGGATATTGAAATGCCTGTGCCAGACGGGCTGCAGACGGCAAAGCTGCTGCGGGAAAAGCAGTTTGGCGGCCATCTTGTTTTCTTGACCAGCCATCCGGAATATATGCCGGAAGCGTTTAAGGTCAGTGCGTTCCGGTATCTGTGCAAACCAGTTGAGGAAGAAGTGCTGCTTGAGGTATTGGCGGCGGTAGAGATGGAGCTTGCAAAAAAACGGAAAGTGGTGCTGGCGGAAGCGGGATGTGTCTGTGCAATCGAAGTTACAGATATTATTTATGTGGAGGCGCAGGGGAATACGACAGTCCTTTATTTAAAAGATGGATACCAGGCAGCCAAAAAGCCGCTTAAATACTGGGCTGAGGAATTAGGCAGCAGCCAGTTCGTACAGCCGCATAAATCTTATCTGGCTGCACTGCGGCATATACGCAGGATTGGGCCGGAAGGGATTGTGATGGATTCTGGGTGTATTGTGCCGGTATCGCGCCGCAGGTATGGCAATGTAAAAAAAGCGTATTTTGCATATATCAAAAAATATGCGGGTTATCTTGTGCTGCCGTTGGATAAACGGTAGTAAAAGCAGGACGAACGGTATTGAAATAAACGGGTTTTGTATGGTAAAATTTAACTGCAACTACAAATAAGTTCAAAACAATGCCAGAGCGTGTTTGAAAATGCTGGTACGCAATGCAACAGGAAAGGATGTGGGAAGATGCCGCGGAGTAAGTGCAATGCCAGACGACCCGGTAGGCGTGCTGAATGGGCAATTGACAGCAAGTGACACGGATGAAATGCATTTTTTCAGTGTAACAAAAGACGCAGCATTTTTTCTTAATCTGGAGTCTTTAAATGCCGACTATTATATCCAATTGTATCTCGTGGATTATAGTACGGGGCAAGCTGGCGCTACGAATATAGTATGCACGCCAGGAGCTACGATATATTTAGAAGACCTTCCGGCAGGGGATTATATGCTTTACGTTGCGTCTACAGGGGCGTTGGGCCATTCCTATACGCTGGCAGTGAATGCAGTGAACCCAGCAGGGAGTTTAGGCGTTGAATATTTGGGGCCTACACTAGAAAATATTATCTTGCACTATGCGAATGGGGATATTTATGCGAATGGGAAGTTTGTATTTAATTACGACAACCTGGATTTGTCTACATTTGACTGGAGTAGAAAGTTTCAGTTGAATTATCCAGAAGGCGGGTACCATGCTAGGCTTCATGCAGTGGAGGAGGTAAAGGTAGCAAATATAAATTTTAGACGGCCATTTTCATATTCGTCCAGTTATGCTTCTTCTACATTTGCGGTAGAGGTAACACTTGATGAGGGAACTTTGTTTAGTTATAGGAATACTTATTATCACAATGGCGGCGGATTTACCACAGATACAGTTGACACAACGGGCCATACGACGCCAAGAAGGTTAGCTTATGGGGAAGGGGTCCTTATTTTTAGTCTGAATTCGATGAAACCGATTGATCTAATTGGTGATTTAAATTATTATTATTATCATAAAATCGAAGGTTCAACAGAGACTGACTTATAAATTAGTGAAAACTAATTTTAATTTGTAAGTAGGGTTGCTTTTGGTCAGTTCCTGAAGCTTTATGTTTCAATTGTAGGCAAGTAAATAGAGGATAATTAATGGATGGAAAGAGTCAGGTATAAATATGGGTATAAATATCAATAATAAAATAGACGCTTTTTGCAACACTTACTATGACAGAAAGGTTCAGAAGGTACATGAAAAATGGGAATCAGAAACAGAGAGGATGGCAAATGATGAAATCCGCCGCCCAAAGAAATGGGATGATTCCTGTGGCTTGACTTTGTCGGAAGAAGGAATACGGCTGTCTAACCAAAGGTCTGAACCACTGGCGGGAATCTATTGGAATACGGCAAGCTTTAGTTATCATGGAGAAATCCAAAATGTTTCTGAAGACCCATTTGAGGTAGAGCAGGTGCATAGATGGGCAGTATTTGACGACTACCTGGAATGCTCTGGCTTCTTTGAAGGGATGGATGCGGCATCCCGGAACGAGCTGGCTATGACGATGGATAGTATGCTGGTGTTCGATTATGGCTGGGGTGAATATAGAGATACAGGTATTGGTATTGGTGAACTTGGAATAAGAGGGAGGTTTTTAGATTCTTATGAGGCAGAAGCCGCAATGGAGTCATCGATTGCCGGATTGGAGTTTTTTTCGGAGAAGTATTTATCCGGTGAGTGCAAAGAAGGGTTTGACGCCCTAATCGACCGTTACCACAACAAAACAAAAGATCTGCTTCAAGGATACCGGTCCTACCAGGAACGGTTGTTTGACAGTGCCAGTGCCCATAAAGAAACCTTGATTTCAGAAGATGAAATGAGGCGCTACGGTGCATCCGAGGCCCAGGTGCGCCAGCGCAGGTATGGGTTAATTCTGGCAGAAGTCAAACATACACAGGCAGAAACCAATTCCTACCGCAATATGCTCAAACAGATTTTCTCCGGCATGGGAAAAGACAACCAGGCGGAAAAGATGGCGCAGGCAGTGGAATGTATGGTAAAATATGCCACAGGAAATTCAGCTGACCCAAATGTGGCCAATTATGTAAGGGGCTCCTCGAAAGATGTATTTGACCATATGCAGGCTTCTTGGAACCGTTTATTGGAATGGAGCCCAAAGGGAAAGCAGGAAAAAGTTTAAAACCGGATAGGAAGGCAGGGTTTTCGCCCTGTCTTTTGTGGATGCTTCTAACAATCGGATGATTACATAGGAAGGGGAGGCATATGAACCAAATAGATTTTATTGTGTTGGAATATACATTCAGTTTTTGGAAAATTTTTTTTGCTAGTTCTATTTTTTTTCATATGCCATATAAACGGCGGATTTTTCTGCGGTTTCTTACAGGCATATTAGCGGTTGCTGTCTTATCGGTATGGGTGGATTTTCTAAGGTACAGTATTTTGTACCATGCCGTTTCTGTTTTGCTGCTTTCATTCAGTACAAAAGAACGGACGAAAAAGAATACCGGTATGGTTGTACTGAGCTTTTGCGGTGTCAGTACGCTGGATGTCATACTTTCGATCCCGATGATTTCCATTTATGGCATTGGCTTTGAGGCGCTGAAAGAGGATATATTGTTTGTGGCTAGGGCGGATTCAATTACGTTCTTTTTGCTGGCGGTTGTCTATGGGTATACGTTGTTGTTTCAGAAAGAAAAAAAGCCGGCGCTTGAGTTGCCCGGGATTTATATTTTGATCTTTATTGTAGTATGCTGTTCCATATCGTATTGCCTGACATGTATCCAATTTATTGTTTTAAAGAGGGCGGATTTTTTACAGGCAAATTTTATGGTAACTTCCATAAGCGTCCTGGGGATGAGCATATTGTTTGTATTTGTATGCGTCCTGCTGGCTTTCAAAAAGCATGAGAATGGATTTTTGAAAAAAGAAGCGGATTTGAACCAGAATTTGCTGAAGATACAGGAAGATTATTATCAGATGCTGCTCCAAAAGGAAGAGGAAACAAGGGCTTTTCGGCACGACCTGCGGGAACACCTTTATTGCCTGCGTGTCCTGTTTCATGACGGGGATAGGGAAAAGCTTGGAAGTTACCTTTTGGAACTGGAAGCGATGGCGGACGGGCTTTCGCCTGCGTTATCTACGGGAAACACAATTGTTACTGCAGTTGCAGCCAATCTGTCAGCCCGTTATCCAGATGTGTGCCTGCAGTGGAACGGGAAGCTTCCAGGAGGATTGGCCGTTTCCCAGGCAGATTTATGTACGTTGTTTTATAACCTGCTTCACAATGCTTTTGAAGCAGCGCAAAGCTGCGGCAAGAAAGAGGTATGGGTGGATATAAAGGCCTTAGGGGCGAATATCTGGATCAGTATCCGCAATCCTTCCGTGCAAGGGCCATTGTACCAAGACGGAAAGATGGTATCCGGCAAACAGGAAACAGGGCATGGATATGGTATTTATAATGTATGCAGGTGCGTAGAACGCAATCATGGAGATTATAAGGCTGCTTATGAAGACGGTATTTTTCAGACGGAAATTATACTGCCAGATGCGGTAAATAGCAGCGGCTTCGATTAAATCATTTTTATGATTAAATTTATCTTGTTTTTCAACAGAAACTATGCTATAATAGCGCTATCAGCTTTTCAAAAAACAGGCCAGGGCAGAATATCCCATTTCTATTCTCCGGTTTCATCTGGTTTTATAGGCCTAATAATTCTGAAATATTTCTAAACCCTATTGAAATACTCCCGTGATTCCGATAAAATAGTATGATAGGCATTGAGGGTCTCCTTTTTTTACTTTTTGAGTTCGTACATAGTAGAAAAGGGGAATGCATATGGATAAATGTAAAATAACAGCATACATGTTTTTCTTAATGGTAGCAGCGGGCCTGTCTGGCTGTGGCAAACAGGTGGGCGAGCCCCGGATGTACCTGGAAGCAAAGGTAAATGACGGGGCCGGATCCCAGCCAGGCCAAGAAGGCGGGGCTGGCAGTGCACAAAGTACGGAGGAAAGTACCGCAGCGGGCCAGTTATCCGCAGGGCCTTTGGCATCTTCCGAAGAACCGCCGGATCCGCAGCCATCTGCGGGCGGAACTTGTTTCGTATTTGTCTGCGGGGCAGTTAAGCATCCGGGTGTTTTTGAACTGCCGCAGGGCAGCCGTGTATATGAGGCGATCGCGCTTGCCGGTGGGATGCGAAAGGATGCTTATGAAAAAGGGGTGAACCAGGCAGGGGTTATCCAGGACGGCGATATGATCGAAGTGCTGACATTGGATGAATACAAGGAGCTTGGGGCCATAACAGGGGATGGCAAAAGCGGCAGTGCTGCTGAAAACTCCGGTATGCAGCAAGGCCCCGCCCAGATACAAGGCAATGCCAGCCAACCAGGCGGCCGAGTGGACATCAATACGGCGGATGCCGCACAGCTTATGGCGCTTAATGGGATTGGTGAGGCAAAGGCTGCAGCTATCCTTGCATACCGCGACGAAAATGGCGGTTTTTCCAGCATTGAGGAAATTAAAAATGTAAGTGGAATAGGGGAAGGCTTGTATGCGAGGATCAAAGATAAAATAACAGTAGCCCGGTAGGAAAATGGGACAGGTCAATGGAGGTTAGGTTCGCATGGCAAAAAAGGTTCTGGTTGTGGATGATGAAAAGCTGATAGTAAAAGGAATCCGGTTTAGTTTGGAACAGGATGGCATGGAAGTGGATTGTGCATACGACGGGGAAGAAGGGCTGCTTAAGGCGACCAGCAGCACCTATGATATGATCCTGCTGGATTTGATGCTGCCTAAGATCGATGGCATGGAGATATGCCAGCGGGTCAGGGAATTTTCCGATGTCCCAATTGTTATGCTGACCGCCAAAGACGATGATATGGATAAGATATTAGGGCTGGAATACGGTGCGGACGACTATATTACAAAACCGTTTAATATTTTGGAAGTGAAAGCCAGGATCAAAGCGATTATGCGCAGGACCAGCCGAAAAAAGGTTGTGGAAGACCGTGTGCATATGATCGAAGACGGCGACCTGCGCCTGGACTGCGAGAGCCGCAGGCTGTTCGTGCTGGAACGGGAAGTGAACCTGACCGGCAAGGAGTTTGAATTGCTGGAACTTTTGGTGCGCAACCCGAATAAGGTCTATAGCCGCGAAAAACTGCTAAACCTCGTTTGGGGTGCTGGCTATCCGGGCGATGTGCGGACCGTAGATGTACATGTCCGGCGGATGCGCGAAAAGATTGAAGCCAATCCAAGCGAGCCGAAGTATGTCCATACCAAATGGGGCGTTGGGTATTATTATCATGGCTGATAGGGAGTCATTGTGAAGAAGAAAAAGAAAATCCGTGATTATTTTAAAAGCCTTAAATTCCGGCTACTGCTTGTGCTGCTGTTGTTTGGGCTTGTACCGATGCTGGTTATGCAGTTTTTTGTTATCCGGGGCTATGAAAAGCGTGCGATCGATGTTAGGATGGTAGACATATTGTCACAGTCGAAAATTTTGGCAGACCAGATCGCGGCTTACCATTATCTGGATGACAATACCATTGAAGTGGTCAATAAACAGTTTGAACAGCTGTCCAATATTTATGATGGAAGGATCCTTGTGATCGACCCGACGTTCCGGATCCATAAGGATACGTATGATATTGACGGCGGCAAGATCATTATATCCGAAGAAGTGGTAAAGTGTATACAAGGCGAGGATGTGACAAAATATGACCCCGTCAATGGGTTTATTGAGATTGCCGTCCCGGTCCGCCCGCCACATGGGAATGAAGTAACGGGTGTCATGCTGGTAAGTGTGTCTACAGATGTTACGCAGACGCATATCGCGTATCTGACACAGATCGGTTTTAGCGTGCTGTTAACGGCAGGGTTTGTTTGTATCGTACTTGCAGTGCTGATTGCATCGCACCTGGCGCAGCCATTTATCAGGCTATCCAAGTCTATTGATGAGATTGAGGCTGGATATGGCGAAGACGAGCTGATGATCCATTCTTATTCTGAAACGGAGCTTATCTGTGAACGCACCAATGAACTGCTGGCACGTATGAAAGTGCTGGATGATTCCAGGCAGGAATTTGTTTCTAATGTATCCCATGAGCTTAAGACGCCGTTAACGTCTATGAAGGTGCTGGCCGATTCTTTGAATATGCAGGAAAATGCACCGCTGGAACTGTATAAGGAATTTATGCAGGACATTACAAATGAGATTGACCGTGAAAATAAGATCATTACAGATCTGCTTACATTGATAAAAATGGATAAAACGGCAGATAGCCTTAATATCGCCCCTTTAAATATAAATGACCTGCTGGAGCTGATCTTAAAACGTCTGCGCCCGATCGCAGAAAAGCAACATGTGGAGCTGGTACTAGAAAGCTTCCGCCCGGTAACGGCAGAGGTAGATGAAGTGAAACTTACCCTTGCTATTTCGAATCTCGTGGAAAACGGCATTAAATATAATTCAGAAAATGGATGGGTCCATGTGTCGCTGAATGCAGACCACCAGTTTTTCTACATTAAAGTGGAAGATAACGGCGCGGGTATCCCGGAGGGGTCGCTGGACCGTATCTTTGAACGGTTTTACCGGGTAGATAAGTCGCATTCTAAGGAAATTGATGGGACGGGCCTGGGCCTTTCGATTACGAGGAGCATTATTTTGATGCACCGCGGTGCAATAAAGGCATTTAGTACGGAAGGGGAAGGGACGATTTTTAATGTGCGGATCCCGTTGAATTATATTGCCGGATAAAAGGTCCCCTGTAAAGCAAGGGGTGTGTACAAGGAAGGGGGCAGGCAGGATGGATCGATTATTGCGCACTCTGGCGGGGCTTGTTTTGTTGGCAGCAGCCACAAGCTTCCTTCACGGATGCGGTTCCAAACAAAAACAATATGATTATTATATCAGCTATGTGGACAGCGAACAGACGCAGACCGTGCAGGCTGGGTATGAACCGCACAATGAAGCAGTGGATGAGTTGATTCAGGAATTTTTAGACCAGCTTGCAACAGACACCGATACTGTGGAATATGTAAAAGCAATCCCAGAAGGCGTTAGCGTCCAGTCCTGGGAAGTGGAACAGGACTGTTTAAATATTAATTTTACCGACGATTATAACAAATTAGACCCGATTGCGGAGATTCTGTGCCGTTTGGCAGTCGTACGTACCATGACGCAGATAGAGGGCATTGAAAGCGTTTGCTTTTTTGTGGTTGGAGAACCGCTGGCAGACAGTGCAGGCCAGATTGTCGGCAAAATGACCATTGATTCCTTTGTAGAAAATCCAGGCGAACAAATTAATTCGTTTCAGCATGCGGCGATTGACTTGTATTTTGCAAACGAAGCAGGGGACGGCCTTGTAAAAGAAACACAGGAAGTGTTCTACAACAGCAACATTTCAATGGAAAAATTAGTGATGGAGCATCTAATTCATGGGCCAAAGACCGCAGGGGCACGCAAATCCATTCCGGATGAGACAAAGCTTATTAATGTTGCTGTAGCAGATGGGTCTTGTTATGTAAACTTAGACGAACATTTTAAAAACCACAACTATGAAGTGCAGGAACCAGTCGTAATATACTCCATTGTAAACTCCCTGGCTTCGCTTGGCAATATTTCAAGGGTCCAGATTTCGGTCAACGGGGACACCAGTGGCAAATACCGGGAAACGTTTGAACTCTCCGAAATGTATGTGCCAGATTACAGCTATGTCGGCGTTACCGATGCAAAACCGGTTGTGGTAAAAGATGTGGAAGAGGAGGGGAAATAGGTGGTACGCAGGTATCCCTGCCAGATGGTGCTTTTGTTTGCCTGCGGGATTTTGGCTGTGAAAGGCGCTTTCCTATGGAAAGAGGGCATAGGCACGCTTGGGCTATGGATAGCAGCCATAGCGGCTGCGGCTGCATTTGCAGCGTTTGTACTGTGGGTGTACCAGCAGCCTTCTTTAAAAAAGCGCCTGAAGCATGCCACACTGTTATTTGCTGCAGCGTTCAGCGGGGCAGCGCGCATGTATGTAGTATCCAGTGAGGCCAGCTGGCGGCTGGCAGGCATTACAGACGGGCAAAAAGCAGCCATACAAGGTCAGGTAACCAATAAGAAAAGCAAAGAAATGCAAAATTTTGCAGGTCAAACGATAGTCCAGTGGACAGTCTATCTAACGGACAGTTATCTTAAAACGCCCCAGGGCATCCGCCCATGCGGGGATGTAATCGTTTCCGGAAATCTTAACGGCATAGAGCCGGTCATTGGAAATACCATTGTTGTTTCAGGAAAAATAAAATTATTCAGCACAGCGCGCAATGACGGAAATTTTGACGAACGCGCCTATTATCAGAACCAAGGCTATTCCTTCCGGTTTTACACCCAGGATGGTACCTACCGGACGGCAGACGGGCAAACGGACAGGTTAAGGGAATCCTTGTACCGCCTTCAGCAAAAGCTGGCACAGGTATACCGCCAAGGGATGGAGCAGGATACGGCAGGGGCGCTGGGTGCGATGCTGCTTGGTGAGAAAGCAATGCTTTTGCAGGAAACCAAGGATTTATACCAGCGTAGCGGGATTGCGCATATCCTGGCCATATCCGGCCTACATATTTCAATACTCGGCGCAGCTGTTTTTGGGCTGCTGCGCAAAACGGGCCTTCCTAATATCGTAGCGGCAGCCTTTTCTATGTCCCTGCTGGTGTTGTTTTCCCTTATGGCTGGTATGGGGGTTTCTACCGTACGTGCCGTGGCCATGTTTGGCATTTACCTTGGCGCAGTGTGCTGCGGTAGGGCATATGACAGTGTAAACGGATTGGCGGCTGCAGCGGCATTCATTTTGGCAGGAAACCCACGGGCTTTGTTTTTGGCTGGGTTCCAGTTTTCTTTTGCTGCCGTTGCAGGCGTTTTATTTGGAAAAGGGCTTTGCCAGATCTTCCGCCCACGGCTGCGTCTGTCAGAAGCTATGATAACTAGTTTTGGAATACAGGTACTGACGCTGCCGCTTACAGCATGGTATTATTTTGAGCTGCCTGCCTATGCTATGCTGCTGAACCTTTTGGTATTGCCATTTATGGCACTGGTGCTGGCTGCGGGGCTGGCGGGAGGGGTTTTAGGCGCCCTAAGCAGCATCGGTGCTTGTAATGGAATTGCTGCAGCAGGGGTACTGGGTACGGCCAGCAGCATTGTGGCATATTTATCAAAAGGGCTCCTTGGCGCCTGTTCCCTTCTGCTTACATATTTTTCCAAGGCAGGGGAATTGTTTTTAAAGCTTCCAGGGGCAGTTTACACGATTGGAAAGCCACACGCATGGCAGATGGCTGGATATGCGCTCAGTTTGGGGGTCTGTATCCGGGCAGGGTACATGGCCTGGATGCGCAGCAAAAGCCCGTCTGACATGCCGGGTGAGCTTCGGAAAAAACAAAAAAGGGCTGCTATAGCTGGCTGCATGGTTTCCCTAGCATTGCTGTTCCTGCGCCTGCCAAAGCATGCAGAGGTATCGATCCTGGATGTAGGGCAGGGGGATGGGATTTACATCCGGACAGGCGATGGGATGCATGTATTGATCGATGGCGGGAGCAGCGACGTCAGCAGTGTGGGGGTTTACCGGATTGCGCCGTTTTTAAGGTCCCAAGGGGTATCCGCCATTGACTGCTGGTTTGTTTCGCATCTGGACAAAGACCATACCAGCGGGCTGTGGGAGCTTTTGGAAAGCGGCTTTACGGTCAGGAAAGTTGTATTTGCACAAGGGGTACTGCGTGACGGGGCATTTGAAGCGTTGGCACGTAGCCTCTCAAATAGGCAGGTAGAAACTGCCTTTTTGGAAAAAGGGGATGTATTGTGTACCGAAAAGGCACGTTTTACCTGCCTTGGGCCGGAATCTGGCCAAACAGGCAATGACCGGAATTCCCGAAGCCTGGTTTTGCTGTATGAAGAAGAAGGCTTCCGTGGATTTTTTCCAGGTGATATTTCTAAGCAAGAAGAAGAAAAAATAGAGCTGCCTTATCCAAATGTTGAAGGGTTTACAGCATTGTATAAGGCAGCACATCATGGTTCCAATTATTCCAATTCCATAGAGGTCATAAAAAAATTAAACCCGCTTGTATGCGTAGTTTCCTGCGCACAGGAAAACGACTATGGGCATCCAGGCAAAGACGCCGTCCGCAATATGGAGGAAAACAGCCAACAGGTACATTATACCATGCAAGAAGGCCGGATACGGGTGCATTGGCATTCAGGGGCGGTAAACATACAAGGGTTTCTAAGCAGATAAGGGGCTACTCAAAAATACGGACCTGTTTTTTGGTTAATTCCTCAATCGTTTGGATCAGCATACGGAAGTCCGCGATCAATTCGTTGGAGCATGCGTTTGCCTGTTCATAAATCTGCTGCAGCTTATCGGTATGCCCGGCACGGACAGCCGCGATCATCTTTGTCCCATATGAGTGGAACGTTTGGTGTTTTCCATCCAGGTTGTTCCAGATTTTTGCAACAGACGGGTTTAATGGTTTAAACGCATAATAGAAATGGCCCAGCCCACATTTTTTGTAGTCGGTCTGCAGCACTTTTAATTTGCCGGACTGTGCGATTTCTTTTAAAGCCTCCATCCAGTTTTGGTGCGCAGTAATAGCGCTGTTTAGGCAATTTAAAATGATTTGGTTATCCAGCATATAAAAAGCATCGTGCGTCATATCACCCATGATCTTGATTGATTCATCCAAATTTTTTTCAATGTTTTTGAACGGTTCTACAAGTTCTGCAATAGAATTGCTGGAAATAGACAAAGATTCTACATCTTGATTTAACGTCTGGCACTGCTTGTTAACATACTGCATCTGGTTATCCAGTTCACTCATAGAGCTGCTGATTTCTTCGCTGACCGCTGCCAAAGAAGAAACGGAGTCTGTAATATGTACCATACTGGTGCGGTTATTGCCAGTGATCTTCCAGACATTTTGTATATTATCATTAATTTTTGTCAAATGGTCGACCGTAGTTTCTACGCTTTGGACGCTTTTATGGGAGGCTTCCTGGATACTGCCTAAGGAGTTTCCCATACTGGCAGTTAAAGCTTTGGTTTCATCGGCAAGATTACGGATTTCTTCTGCAACAACCGCAAACCCTTTTCCTGCTTCTCCAGCGCGGGCAGCTTCAATCGAGGCATTTAAGGCCAAAAGGTTGGTTTGGGAAGAAATAGAGCTGATTGCCCCGATGGCTTCATTAATCTGCTGGATAATAGCAAGCAGCCCATGAATATCTGCTTTCATTTCCGAAGCCGTAGTAATTGCAGAAGAAGACATCTGTGTAATAGAAGTCAGTTCTGTTTCACAATGGTGGATCTCATCCATTATATTGGCAGATTCATCAGAAACTTCAATGATTGCCGCAGTCAGGTTTTCATGCGCTTTGGATACTTCCGAAGCAATGTCAGCGGTAGATGATGACGATTCGCTGATCGTATTGACCGCAGAAGAAATGGAGCTGTTGATCTGTGCAACAGTCTCAACATTGCTTTCTAATGTCAGATCCATCGAACTCATAGCAATCACCGCATCCATCGTCTTGGTTACTGCCTGTTCAAAATTTTTCCTTCCGCCCATCAGGCGCTGGTGGATATTGTTCAATTGCCCATTGGCTGGCTTGTACTCCATATCGGCAAGCCTGGAGATGGATTCGATGGCGTTGTTTGT
This sequence comes from uncultured Eubacterium sp., assembly GCA_947089855.1. Lineage (GTDB taxonomy): Bacteria > Bacillota > Clostridia > Lachnospirales > Lachnospiraceae > Eubacterium_J. The sequence continues at coordinate 20,276 of CAMUML010000015.1, read as the reverse complement.
GCTTTTTTTTACTAACTTCATCATGTTTAGCCCTTTCAATCGTATACCTAAAAATTAGGCGATGCAAGTTTATCGTTTAAAATTACCCAGGTATGTTACTTTTTAAGCATTCATCGCAAATATAGTTTACTTTTAAATCATAGGAGATAATTGGTATGCCAATTTGTTTTTGAATCTGTCCGGTAAAGTCATCTAATGCAATATCTGACATTTTACCGCATTTTTTGCAGACTAAATGGTCATGCCGTTTTATATTGTCGTAACGGTCCGGATACCCTTCCACAGACATTTTCCTAATCAGCCCTTGATTGTATAGCAATGATAAATTATTATATACCGTAGCCAGCGCAGTTTTTTGGTTCTGCTCCTTTAAGATAAGGTAAATCTGTTCGGCTGTTAAGTGGGAAGGGGTAGAGGGGCTGTTAATAATATTTAAAATATTTTCGGCATTTTTCGTCATATAATCTCCTTGTCTGCTAGATTAAAATAGAAATTAGAACAATTATAATTTTAGCACTTTCCAAATATTTGTCAATACATTGTTTCCGTTTAAAGCTTATAGGATAACTATTCACGGCCTGGGGGCCGCTCATAGTAACCATTCGGGGCGATATTGGAAGTTTGCTCCGCAAAACCGCCCCTCACTCCTGAATCATATTCTCACGGAATGCGCAGTTTATGCGCATTCCTGGCCCGTGAATTGTAACCAATTTACCGCCTGCCTGATTAGAAGGCAATTGACAAAAACCAAATGCAGGCATATAATTTTCCACATGAGGACAATAGACGAAGATATTAAAAACAAACAATTCAAAAGCGTATACCTGCTCTATGGGGAAGAAGCCTATTTAAAACAGCAGTACAAAAACAAATTAAAACAAGCACTGTCTGCACCAGGCGATACGATGAACGTTACCTATTATGAAGGCCGCAGCATAAACCCGCTTGCAGTAATCGACGCAGCCGAAACCATGCCTTTTTTTGCTGAACACAGGCTGATCCTGATAGAAGACAGCGGTTTTTTTAAAAACGGCTGTGAAGACCTTGCAAAATACCTGCCGCAGGTGCCGCAGACATGCTGTATCGTTTTTGTTGAAACAGAAGTCGACAAGCGGGGGAAAATGTATAAAGCCGCAAGCAAAAACGGCCGTGCCGTAGAATTTGGCACCCAAAACGAACAGCTGCTGACCCGCTGGATTTTAGGCAGGATGAAAAAGGAAAATAAAAAGGTCACCCAGCACGCCTTGCAGGTTTTCCTTTCCAAAACCGGAACCGACATGGGCAATATCGATCGGGAGCTGGAAAAGCTTTTTTGCTATACGCTGGATAAAGAAGCCATTGAAGAATCAGATATAAACGCCGTCTGCACACAACAGACAGTAAACCAAATATTTGAAATGGTAAACGCTATTGGAAAACGCGACCAAAGGCGGGCATTATTATTATACTATGACCTACTGTCTTTACGGGAACCGCCTATGCGTATTTTGTACTTAATTAACAGGCAGTTCCGTATCCTGCTGGATTTAAAATCTATGAAGCAGGCCGGTTTGGATGAAAAAACAATGGCGGCAAAAGCAGGCATCCCTCCATTTGCAGTCAAACGTACCTTAGGGCAGGCGGCGACATTTACTGTACAAGAGCTAAAACAGGCGTTAACGGAAGGGGCACAGTTAGAAACTGACAGCAAATCAGGGAAAATCCAGGATCAGATTGCGGTGGAGCTGTTAATCGTAACTTATAGCAAGAAATAAAAATTTATGTAGCCTTTGCAGCTTTACGCGTTATACCGCTGCCAACACCGGCCGCATCCAATGGCCCATCTGTCCATAAATAGCTTTAGCAACAAAAAAACCACCGATAAGAGGGGTTCCGGTGGTTTTTTATCTCCATTAAGCAAGTTGCAAAAAACGGCTGTTAAGCCATCTTATTAACAGCCTGGCTTAATTTGGAAATTTTTCTAGCAGAATTATTCTTGTGGTAGACGCCTTTCGATGCAGCTTTCGCAATGATGGACGTTGCGTCATGCAGTGCAGCCTTTGCCGCTTCCTTGTCATTTGCTTCTATTGCAGCGTTCACTTTCTTAATCGATGTCTTTACCCTTGAACGGATTGCTTTATTTCGGGCAGCCCTTTTTTCGGAAACAAGAATTCTTTTCTTTGCCGATTTAATATTAGCCAATTCAAACACCTCCATTTATAATAAAATTTTAGCGCGATTTATTGGATTCGTTATGCAGACACGTACATTCCAACGAATACTTCATAAATAATAGAATAATTGAAATGGTCTGTCAATACATAAAATGAGATTTTTTGTAAAAACTTAGTTATACATAACAGTTTTATTATAAAAGGTTAGCGAGGTTGAGAAAGCATGTATCAGGTTCGGACAGATCTGGCGTTGGAAACGCGCGAGAAATTTGAAGAAGATAATGTGGAAATAAAAGGCGTGCGCCTTGAGGAAGAACAGGCGGCATCGGATATTCATATCAGCAGTGTTATTATTGAAACAGAAAACGGCGCAAAGGCAATGGGCAAACCAAAAGGGAATTATGTCACATTGGAGGCCCCGAATATGATTGAAGAGGACGAAGGCTACCACCGTGAGATTTCCGTACAGTTATCCAGGGTATTAAAACGGCTGCTTCCGGAAGGGGAATCGTATACTACGTTGATTGTAGGGCTTGGAAACCGCGCGGTTACGCCGGATTCGCTAGGGCCGCGGGTCGTAGACAATCTATGCATTACCAGGCATATTATAAAGGAATTTGGAAAGTATGTGATCGGCGACAGCTGCCACAAATCCGTTAGCAGTATTGTGCCGGGTGTAATGGCACAAACTGGTATGGAATCAATGGAAATCGTCCGCGGTATTGCAAAGGAAACCAAGCCAGATATTATTATCGCTGTCGATGCGCTGGCTGCCCGCAGTACTAGGCGGTTAAACCGGACGATCCAGATCACGGATACCGGGATTAATCCGGGATCTGGGGTTGGCAACCACCGGCATGCATTGAATTGTGAAAGTGTTGGCATCCCTGTTATTGCAATCGGCATCCCAACGGTTGTAGATGCGGCTACTATTGTAATAGATACAATGAATAATCTGTTGGATGCGATGAGCCAGGCAGAACAGATCCGGAGGATTGGAAATTCTTATGAAAAATTGGATATGATGGAAAAATACGAACTCGTGCATGAATTGCTGACCCCGCAGCTGAATACGCTTTACGTAACCCCAAAAGATGTGGACGAGGCAGTGAAGCGGTTAAGTTACACGGTTTCGGAAGGGATTAATATCGCCCTGCAAAAATCCGGGAAGGCAGGCGGCTAAATGGGGGCTGCCTGGCATTTCCCGAATATGGTGGAAAGCTGTCCCACAGTTGCACCAGTCTGTCTTCACAAATAGACATAAATTCATACTGCTGCTTCATATACTGTTTTTATGGCAGGAAAAAACAGGGACACATGCGGGGGCTGTGAAAAACAAACCTGGTTATAAAAACAGTTTCCTTCGGGTGCCAGTATGGGAGGATGGGGCAATGCGTTATAGGAAAAAGTGCCATAGAAACAGAAAATGGTGGGCTGGGATATTTCCGTTTTTTTTCATCTTAGCTGCCAGTGCATATGTGCTGGCTTCTTCCAATGTGGCCAAAGATACTGTTTTGGATGCGGCTATCCATGCGCTGCAGGCCAATTTAGGCTATCAGGCAGTGCAACGTTGTATGCCGCTGCTCACCTATGATGGGGATGCCAGCAAGCAAAAATCCATATATGAATACTTGGCAGCTAGTATGGATGAACTGCTTCCAATCTATGGCTATGCAAGAAAACAAAACTCACAGGTTTCTATGGGCCGGCTGGGGCTGCCGGGCGAAGAAGAAAGCTGCAGCCTAGATGGTATAGAAATAGCGGCCCAGCTTGGGGAAGAAGGGCAGGAGGCTGGCAATACCATGGAAACAGGCATGGATACCCAGGGCAGCGTGCCAAATCAGGAAACAGCCAAAGGGCAGGGCAAGGTGCCAGCCACGCAGGCTTCCAGCGGAAAAGTGCAAAAATTTTCCCGGGAAAAGTTAAACGATTTTGACTATTTAATCCAGAATTTTTACCGTGTGGACAGCACAACCACAACAAACGGCAACCAGCTAAATGCAGCAAAAATGCTGGAAAAAGACATGCGCATCGATCCAAAACAAGAAGGGCCGCAGATTTTGATCTACCATACGCATTCGCAGGAAGGGTACGTGGATTCCAAAGGGGAAGCACAGTCCGTACTTGGATTAGGCGATTATTTGACGCAGCTTTTGGAAGAAACGTATGGGTACCGGGTACTGCACCACCGTGGAAAATATGACATTCCAGACCGCGATACCGCATATTCGAGGTCCGGCCCAGCACTCGAACAGCTGCTCAAAGATTATCCAAGCATCCAGGTAATTATAGATTTACATAGGGACGGCGTAGCAGAAGGGACGCATTTAGTAGAAACCGTCAATGGAAAACAAACGGCATCCATTATGTTTTTTAACGGCTTAAGCCATACGACGGCACAGGGGGACATTGGATATTTGTATAATCCAAACCTGGCGGATAACCTGGCGTTTTCATTCCAAATGCAGCTTGCGGCTATGGAATATTACCCGGGGCTGTCCCGCTGCATTTATCTAAGAGGCTACCGGTATAACCTCCATTACCTTCCAAAGTCGCTGCTCGTAGAGGTTGGGGCGCAGACGAATACGTTTGAAGAGGCAAAAAATGCGATGCCTCCGCTTGCGGATATACTGGATAAGGTCTTGTCAGGAAAAGCAAAATAGAAAACAAAAAGGACTTAGAGTTTTGTACAACTTGATTTGTGCCAATGCAAAGTAAATTTTGACGGCGGCTACCGCACGCTGTGAATAGCACAAAGCAGGATGTACAGAGCTCTAATTTTTTGTAACAGTTCAGATAACTCATTGAACGGTTAGGAACTGTAAATAAATAACTGCTGATATTGCTTGTCTTTTTCTCCGATAGCGCAGCCCAAAAATCAGTTACATAGCCCGCTATGCGCCTGATTTTTGGACTGCACTCTCGAAGAAAAATCCGGCGCACTATTCAGCAGTTATTTATTTACAGTTCCTTACAATTACTTGGGATTGCTTTTTCGCCTCTTATACTATATACTACAGTAAGGGCAGCTAGGCGCCTTAGGGAGCGGTTATGATTCAAAGCAACCGGCTAAAATTCAGAATCGGAAAGCCTTGGCTTGTGGATGCGCAATATGGGCGGCCATATACGTCCAGGAAGCCGCCGTTGGCATTAAATGCAGCATCCGGGCGGCAGCCAAAGGCAATAGAAGCATAGATAGAAGCAAGAAGCTGCTATAGGCAGCAAAAATAAATGGAGGAAGTTATGGCAATACAGCAAAGCAGGATTCGGAATTTTTGTATTGTGGCACACATTGACCACGGGAAATCCACGCTGGCAGACCGTATCATCGAAAAAACGGGCCTTTTAACACAGCGTGAAATGCAGGCACAGGTGCTAGACAATATGGACCTGGAACGCGAGCGCGGCATTACGATCAAATCACAGGCTGTGCGCATTATCTATCAGGCGCAGGATGGGGAAGAATATATTTTTAATTTAATAGATACCCCAGGGCATGTGGACTTTACTTATGAAGTATCCAGAAGCCTTGCCGCATGCGACGGGGCGATTCTTGTTGTGGATGCCGCGCAGGGCATTGAAGCCCAGACGCTGGCCAATGTATATTTGGCGTTAGACCATGACCTGGAGGTATTTCCGGTAATCAACAAAATCGACCTTCCCAGTGCAGACCCGGAACATGTCAAGCAGGAAATTGAGGATATTATCGGCTTGGACGCATCGGATGCACCGCTGATTTCTGCAAAAACAGGCGTAAATATAGACCAGGTCCTAGAAGCGGTCGTTGAAAAAATCCCTGCGCCCAAAGGCGATGCGGCGGCACCGCTTTCGGCACTGATCTTTGATTCGAAATATGACTCGTACAAAGGGGTGATCGTATTTTGCCGGATTAAAGAAGGATCCGTAAAGGCGGGGACCAAGATCCAGATGATGGCGACCGGTGCTTCGGCTGAGGTCGTAGAGGTTGGTTATTTTGGGGCAGGCCAGTTTATCCCATGTGAGGAATTAAGCGCAGGCATGGTCGGCTATCTGACGGCAAGCCTTAAAAATGTAAAAGATACCCGTGTCGGCGATACCATTACAGAAGCAGGGCGCCCATGTCCAAAGCCATTGCCCGGATATAAAAAAGTCAACCCAATGGTATACTGCGGGCTTTATCCGGCTGACAGCACAAAATACCCAGATTTGCGGGATGCATTGGAAAAGCTGCAGCTAAATGACGCAGCGCTGCAGTTTGAAGCAGAAACATCGGTTGCACTTGGGTTTGGCTTCCGCTGTGGGTTTTTAGGGCTGCTGCATTTGGAAATTATACAAGAACGGCTGGAACGGGAATTTAATCTGGATTTAGTAACGACTGCCCCAAGCGTTATTTACCGTGTCCATAAGACGGACGGTACAATGATCGAACTGACCAATCCATCCAACCTGCCGGAGCCTTCAGAGATTGCCTATATGGAAGAACCGATGGTGGATGCTGAGATCATGGTATCCAGCGAATATATCGGAGCCATTATGGACTTGTGCCAGCAGCGCCGCGGGATTTATATTAGTATGGAATACCTGGAAGAGACAAGGGCAAGGCTGAAATATGAAATGCCGTTAAATGAGATTATTTATGATTTTTTTGATGCATTAAAATCACGTTCGCGCGGCTATGCATCGTTTGACTATGAATTGAAAGGCTATGCAAAATCCGAGCTGGTAAAACTGGACATCCTTATAAATAAGGAAGAAGTGGATGCGCTTTCTTTTATTGTATTTTCAGGGACAGCCTATGAACGCGGCCGTAAAATGTGTGAAAAGCTGAAAGATGAGATTCCAAGGCATTTATTTGAAATCCCAATACAGGCCGCGGTTGGCAGCCGGATCATTGCCCGGGAAACTGTGCGGGCCATGCGCAAAGACGTACTTGCTAAGTGTTACGGCGGCGATATAACCCGCAAAAAGAAGCTGTTGGAAAAACAAAAAGAAGGCAAAAAACGTATGCGGCAAATTGGCAGCGTAGAAATCCCACAGGAAGCATTTATGAGTGTATTAAAGCTGGATGAAAGTTAAAAACAACGTTAAAAAGTATTCGGAAAGGGTCAGCGGCAATGGATGAAAATGACAGCGGCAAATATGGGCTGGGGCTTTATCTGCACATCCCGTTTTGTGTTAAAAAATGCGGATATTGCGATTTTTTGTCAGCACCGGCCGCAAGCGGTGTCAAACAGGCATACGTTAGCCAGATGTTGCGGGAAATCCATGCAGTAGCTAAGGCCTACCAGGGGTATTTTGTAGATACTATTTTTGTGGGCGGAGGTACGCCATCCTGCCTGCAGGGGCAGCAGATCAGCCTTATCCTAGAAGCTGTCCATAACAGCTTTGCCGTATGTGCAGATGCCGAAGCGACTATCGAATGTAATCCTGGTACGTTAGATGCCGGCAAGCTGCATGCCTATGCGGCATCAGGTATTAACCGCCTTAGCATTGGCTTCCAGTCCGCTGACGAATCGGAACTGCGCCTGCTTGGCCGGATACATACCTATCAGCAGGCAGTGGCTAATTACCGGCTGGCGCGGGATATTGGATTTCAAAATATCAATATCGACCTTATAGCTGCGTTGCCTGGCCAGAAAGCCAGTACCTACGGGAAAACGCTGCAAAGCATCCTTGCCCTGAAGCCAGACCATATATCGGCATATGGCCTAATGATTGAGGAAGGGACGCCCTTTTACAGCCAGTATGGACAGGCGGAGCAATTGCGCCAGAAAGGGGAGCCGCAGCAGCAGCTTCCATCGGAAGAAGAAGAGCGGGATATGTATGAAATGACAAAAACAATGCTGCAAAGCGCAGGGTACTGCCGTTATGAAATATCCAACTATGCACGCGGCAATGCGCAATGCAGGCATAATATTAGGTACTGGACACGCAAATATTACCTAGGTATTGGGCTTGGGGCAGCATCTATGGTAGACAACATCCGTTTTTCCAATCCTGCTAATCTAGACACTTATTTAAATCTGGATTTTGAAAATCTGCCCCCTGCTTCGAATACCAATGTTTGTATGGAATGGCATGAAAAACAGGTACATTTGGACAAGCAGGCGCAGATGGAAGAATTTATGTTTTTGGGCCTGCGTATGGCATGCGGCGTATCTGCAAAACAGTTTTACCGCCAATTTTCACAGTCTATCGAAGATGTATATGGCGCAGCCATCAACAGGCATCTGGAACAAAAGCTGCTCAAAAAAACAGAAGCAGGCTACTGCCTGACAGACTACGGCATTGATGTCAGCAACTATGTTATGGCAGGATACCTGCTATAACATCACAAAGCGTAACAGTTCAGATAACCCATTGAACTGTTTCCAAAAAGCAACACCCATACCTGTTATTAGCTGTAAATTAGTGCAAAATATAATCAAAATCTTTATAATTATATACTGCAAACCGCCAGAATGTACAGTAATGTTAGCCAAGAAAGTGCCTGGCTGGCGGTCTACAGTCAGGTTATACTGTAAATTTAACTGGTGTGTAGTATAAATAGAGGGTGAATTTATGCGTATCATATTAGCCTCCGCATCGCCGCGCAGAAAGGTGCTTTTGGCTTCTATTTTCAATGAATTTGAAATAATCCCCGCACAGGGGGAAGAAGCTATTGCACAGGCACAGCCAGATGCCGCCGTGCAGGCTTTATCATTTGAAAAGGCAACGCAAATCGAGCAGCAGCTCCAGTTGTCTAATGGAGAATACTTGATCATAGGCGCAGATACAGCCGTTGCCTGTCATGGCCAGATTTTTGGAAAACCACAGGATGAAGCGGATGCAGCAGCAATGCTGCGGAAACTTTCAGGGAATGTGCACAAGGTCTATACAGGGGTAACGGTTATTGGAAAAAAAGATGGCCTCCGCAGCTGTACCACATTTGCAGAAGCTACGAAAGTCGTATTTTATCCAATGGACGAACTGGAAATACAGGCATATATCCAAACGGGCGAACCAATGGATAAAGCAGGCAGCTATGGGATCCAGGGGATTGGCGGGCGATTTGTGGAAAAAATAGAAGGTGATTATAATAATGTAATCGGTTTGCCGGTCGCTAAATTATATCAGGTTTTGAAAAATAATTTTCATTTGCAGATGTTTTAGCGGTAATCGCATATGTTTGAAAAGGGGGAATGGTTATGGCGCAATTCGATGAAGTATGTTTAACCTATTTTTTGGAACATCAGACACAGCTGTTCCGGGAGAAAGTAGCGCAAAACCTGAAAGAAGCAGAGGAGTTTTTGGAAGACTGCATGGCAGTTGTCTGCAGCAGCCTGGAAGAAGTCCGCAGCTATCTGGACGAAAGCGGTGCAGATGTAAGCGGTATGGATTTGAAAGAAATAGAAGAAGCCAGCGAGGTATTTTCTATTCCGGATGGCAGGTATCTGGTAGTGGAGGTTTAAACGTTATCATTCTGCAAAAGGCTGAAAGGTTAACATGAAAAAGATAAAATTAACAGCTTTGTTATGTGCAGGCATGCTGCTGGCGCAGCCGTTGGCCGGCTGTTCAAAAAAAAATCCGATCCCATTGCCGCAGTTTGTCGTAAAGCATGTTATTAAGGTAGACGGGGAAAGCTATTCCCTGCCGGAAGCAAAAGTATACCTGCTGAATTACCGCAACCTCTATGGAAAAGTAGCAGGTGTAGAATTATGGAAACAGGAAAAACAAAAAGGGTCGTTGGAAACGTATATTAAAAATCTGGCAGCGGCACAGATGATAAAAGTACTCTGTATGGATTCATTGGCAACTAGCCGTGATATTTTGCTGGAAGAAGCAGAACTTGCCAGTGTGGAAAAAGCGGCAAAAGCATATTTTGAATCCTTAAAGGAAGAAGAAATAGATTATCTGGGCGTAGATGAACAGGACATCCAAAAATTATATGAAGATTATGCTTTGGCGCAAAAACTATATAAACAATTGACGGCTGATATTAATAGTGAAGTCAGCGATGACGAGGCACGTATTATGGAAGCGATGCAGATTGTGGTGAAAGATAAAAAATCAGCCAAAGCAGTACAAAAATCTCTGTCAGACGGCGGGGATTTTGCAACCCTGGCAGGTACTTACAATGAAGAAGAAGAATTAAAAATACAGTTTGGCCGGGGTGCCTTGCCTAAGCCGGTGGAAAAAGCGGCCTTTGCACTGGACAATGGAATGGCATCCAAAAGCATTCAGGCAGATGGCAGATATTATTTTATCTATTGCGTTAATAAATTTAATGAGGAATTAACAGACGCCAATAAGCTTAAGATTGTTCAGCAACGCGAAAAAGCTGCTTTCGGCGATGTCTATGACGCTTATGTAAAGAACATACCGCAGAAATTGTATGAAAATGTATGGGAGGATGTTACTATAGATGGGCCTAGCGGGCTGGATACCGACCGTTTTTTTTCTGTCTATCTGGAACATTGCGGGGAGCTATTTTAAAGTAGGAGAAATCAATGATGATACAAGACATCCGTATCCAGCTGGAACACTTGTCTGAAGCAGGTTATAAAGCGTTCAATGAAAAGCTGCTTCCTGGCGTACCAAATATACTGGGCGTGCGGCTGCCGGAACTTCGTGGGATTGCAAAGCAAATAGCAAAAAAAGATGCCGACGGATATTTTGCACAGGTACGTGCCGACGGATGGCCCCCAAATGCCTATTATGAAGAAAAAATGATCTATGGGCTGGTTATCGGTTATGCAAAAATGGACGATATGGGATATAAGGAACAGTTGGATGCATTTGTACCGCTGATTGATAATTGGGGCGTCTGCGACAGCTGCTGTATGACCTATAAGTGGATGCGTAAAAACCAGCCTTTCTGGTGGAATTACCTAAATGGCTGGATCGCCAAGGGTACACAGTTCCCTGTCCGTTTTGGCCTAGTATGCATCCTGGGCCATTTTGTGGATACCGTATATATCCAAAAGGCCCTTGGCGTCTGCGGCAGCCTGCAATGCGAAGGCTATTATGCCAAAATGGCAGCAGCTTGGCTGGTTTCTGCTTGTTTTGCAAAGTTTCCGCAGGAAACCTATACGTTCTTACAGTCCAGCCAGCTGGATACCTTTACACATAATAAAGCCATCCAAAAAACATGCGAGTCTTTCCGTGTATCCAAAGAATGGAAAGGGATGGTACGCCAGCTGAAGCGGATAGAACTATAAGGCATGTGCCCTATAGCGGTGCTGCTGCCTTAACAACTAAGGAACTGTACATAAATAACTTATGCACAGTTCCTAAGACAGAAAGAAGGTGGGGCAAGTTATGATAGATAAAATCAACGGAAATGGCGCCTATGGCCTTACAGGAAAAGGCAGCCAGAAAAAAAATCAAGCAGCACAGGCGTATGAAAATACACCAGGCGTAAATGACCGGCCAAAGAAAAAAACAGGCGCGGTACGCAATGCAGGCCGTACAGGGGCGCAAGCACACAGTCTAGACAACCAGGGCGTAATATTAGATATATCTTCTAAACCAGCACAGCTGCAAACCGCAGGCAAACAGGAGAAAAAAAATTCCCTGGCAGACACCTTACGCCATATCTTTGCACCCATAGTCCAGTGGTTCAAAGATTTTTGGGGCTCCGATGTTTCCAGTACAAATCCAAACCGTATAGAAAACATAGCGCCTGATGCTGGCCTTCCATTTGTAGAAGAACTTGGCGAGCTTCCGCCATTGGATAATGACGGTGGGGTACCTAGCCTGGAAAAACTGCCAGCGGATTTTGCCAAAAACCATAGCCTGCAGCAGATTGAGCAGATGCTGACCCAAAACGGCACAAAGCGCCTGGCACATAACTCTGATTTGCTGACCTACTATGACCGCAGGGGAAAACTGGTAGACCTGGATGAAACCGAAAAATACCGTGTACTGTTTGGTGATAAAAACGTCTTAAAACTATAGGGGTTACTTTTCACACCCCAGCCAAGAAGCGGCTGTGCTGTGAAAAGTAACGGCATCCGGCCTATTGAAAGTTTGCCATAGGCAAAAGGCCGGATGCTTGCAAGCCTTAATTTATCGCCCTTACCAAGCAGCAGGTGCTTGGTAAGGGTGTGAAAAGTAACCGATAGGGGTCCACTTCCCTTAATTTTTACATGTATTTTATTGACATTCCAATTGAATGTGCTAAAATAAATCACGTGCGGGCCGATTAACGTAAATCCGCTTTGCAGCCCAGCCTGCATCCAAAAACAGGAAAGAAGGACAGGTTTTTATGCGTAGACAGGCATTATCATTATTAGTAGAAAATACTTCCAGCGTGTTAAGCCACGTATCCGGCCTGTTTAGCCGCCGCGGCTACAATATAGACAGCATATCCGCAGGCGTCACGGCAGACCCGAAATATACTAGGATCACGATTGTGTCCAGTGGGGATGAGCTGATCTTAGAACAGATTGAAAACCAGCTTGCAAAACTGGAAGACGTTTTAGACATTAAAAGGCTAGAAGCAGGAAGCTCCGTAACAAGGGAGCTGATTTTAGTGAAGCTGCGCGTGCAAGAGTCCAGCCGCCAGGAAATTTTAAGCGTGATTGAAATTTTCCGAGGAAAAGTTGTGGATGTTACGCGCGATTCGATGGTGATTGAACTAACCGGAAACCAGGAAAAGTTAAGTGCATTTTTGGACCTGGTATCTGGGTTTGAGATCCTTGAGCTTGCAAGAACCGGAATAACTGGCCTGACCAGGGGTTCTTCCGATGTTACATATTTAGATTAATTTTTAGGAGGCTAAAAAATGGCAAACAAAATTTACTATCAGCAAGACTGCAACCTTTCTTTATTAGACGGCAAAACAATCGCGATTATTGGCTATGGCAGCCAGGGGCATGCCCATGCGTTAAACTTAAAAGATTCTGGCTGCCATGTAATTATCGGCTTGTATGAAGGCAGCAAGTCAAAAGAAAAGGCACAGGCCCAGGGGCTGGAAGTATACAATACTGCAGAAGCTGCAAAAAAGGCTGACATTATTATGATTTTAATTAATGATGAAAAGCAGGCCGATATGTATAAAAATGATATTGAACCAAATCTGGAAGCAGGCAATATGCTGATGTTTGCACATGGATTTAACATTAACTACGGGACGATCGTACCGCCAAAGGATGTAGACGTTACTATGATCGCGCCAAAAGGCCCGGGGCATACCGTGCGTTCCGAATACCTGGAAGGGAAAGGCGTTCCATGTCTAGTAGCGGTAGAACAGGATGCAACAGGGAAAGCACTGGATCTGGCACTTGCCTATGCATTGGGTATTGGCGGCGCTAGGGCAGGAGTCCTTGAGACAACCTTCCGCGTAGAGACAGAAACGGATTTATTTGGCGAGCAGGCAGTATTGTGCGGCGGCGTATGTGCATTGATGCAGGCAGGTTTTGAAACATTATGCGAAGCAGGGTATGACCCAAGGAATGCATATTTTGAATGTATCCATGAAATGAAATTGATCGTAGACTTAATTTACCAGTCTGGTTTTGAAGGGATGCGCTATTCTATTTCCAATACAGCAGAATACGGGGATTATGTAACCGGGCCTAAGATTATTACAGAAGATACCAAAGCTGCTATGCGCAAAATCCTTTCTGATATTCAGGACGGTTCCTTTGCAAAAGAATTTTTACTGGATATGTCCCCAGCAGGGCGCCAGGTACATTTCAAAATGATGCGTAAAAAGGCTGCAGAGCATCCATCCGAAGAGGTGGGCAAAGATGTACGTAAGCTCTACAGCTGGAATGATGAAGACAGCAAGTTAATTAATAATTGACCAGGCACTTATACAGGCTGCACTTCTGTGCTGGAAAAGCCTTGATGCTGTGGCGGCTGCCGGTGGTTTTAAAATTGAAAGATCAAAAAAGGGCAAAAAGCCGGATTGGTTCTGAGGGCTTTTTGCCCTTTTTGTGAACAAATGATTGACAAATTCCATAAAAACAGTTAGGATAACAGTGTAAATTATGAATAAATTATGAACGTTACATAGCCAAAGCCAGCAATGGCGGGGAGGAGGGACATATGAAAAAGGACATAGTACGCGCTTTATCCTGTACGGTATTGACGGGGGTATTGTTGACAGGATGCGCTTTTGGCAGCACGGCACAAAAGGAACCAGAGCAGCAAAATCCAAATAAGGAAGGACAAACGGGGCAGGACAGCAGCCAGGAAACAGAAGATGGTGCATCTAAGACGGATAGCAACGAAACGGAAGAAACCAGGACAGTTGCAATCTCCATGCCAGATGGATCCGTACAACGCTGGGTGGATGATGCATTTAATCTGAAAACCGGGCTGGAAGCAAAAGGATATGCGGTTACTGTGCAGTATGCCCAAAATGACGCCAGCTTGCAGGCATCCCAGATAGAGGAATTTGTTTCTGACGGGGCAGGCTGTATTATATTGGCGCCTGTTGCATCCGAAAAACTTGCAGCGGCAGCGGATACGGCTAAAAATGCAGGCATTCCTATCGTATCTTACGACAGCCTTCTAATGGATACCGATGCGGTCTCTTTTTACCTGACATTTGACCAAAAAGGCATTGGCAACCTGCTTGGCCAGTCCATCATTGAAAAGGCAGGCCTGGATAAACTGGATGATGGTGAATATCAAACAATTGAGTTTTTTATGGGCCAGCCGGATGATGCCAACGCAGAATTGGTATATAAGGGATTGATGGAAGCGCTGGGGCCGTATCTGGATGATGGAAGGCTGATCTGCCGGTCTGGCAGGACATCGTTCCAGGATACATCGGTCAAAGGGGATTTGGAAGAAAAAACCAGCAAACGGTGCAAAAAATACTTGAAAAATTATTATACAGAGGAAGACCTGGATATTTGTGCGGCGGCCTATGATACGCAGGCATATGGATGCAAGGCAGCTTGTACCGCCGCAGGGTATACCAAGGATAACTGGCCAGTGGTTTCCGGCCAGGGCTGTGAGCTTGCTGCCTGCAGGAATATCCTGGAAGGTACACAGGCATTTTCTGTTTATAAAGATTCCCGCATCCTTGCTGTAGAATGTACCTCTTTGGTAGACGCAGTGATAAACGGCATACCGCCGCAGGTCAATGAGACGGAACAGTACCATAACGGGAAAATGGCTGTCCCTGCACATGTTTGTACGCCATCGGTTGTGGATGCGGATAATTTAGAAGAATTAATGATAGACAGCGGCTATTATACTAAGGAACAGGTGATGGAACAGGAATGATAAAGTAGGTAATTAAGGGCAGGTATTGCTTGTAAAATGGACAGGCAAAACCTGCCCTGTTGCTGTTATTATTCACAGCCAATTTGCTCTTGGCTAACATTCTAAGGAAATAAAATGGGGTTGACAATATCGAGTATCGATAGTATACTGGCTATAACATCGACACTCGATATAAAAAGAAAGAAGGGGTGGATGCTTATGAAACGGAAAAAAAGGCGCC
The DNA here is from genome assembly GCA_947089855.1 of uncultured Eubacterium sp. Classification (GTDB taxonomy): domain Bacteria; phylum Bacillota; class Clostridia; order Lachnospirales; family Lachnospiraceae; genus Eubacterium_J. The sequence continues at coordinate 4,697 of CAMUML010000015.1, read as the reverse complement.
CTATATTTTTTCGTTATAGGGGCTGTGATGCTTTTGCGGCATACCTTTCCAGGGAGTCTATGCGGGGCTGGCATTTTAAAGAGTTCCGGTTTGGTATGGTGTTCGAAGCTGGAGAGCCGCAAAAACGCAAGTATAACGTAGAAGTTTTTCCAAAAGGCCAGGAAATGGACTTGCGGCCAGAAAGCGAAGCCCAAGAGTATGCCCTGTATTGTGAAGCTGCCGGCTGGAAGCTGGTAGACAGCATCCGGAAATTTTGTGTATTTGAACAGGTTTCTGACAATGCTGCAGCTATTGTTACACCGCAGGAGCGGCTGGCCAATGTGTCAAAAGCAGAATGGCAGGTTTGGTTCCGCCGGTTTTTTACCTATTTGATGCAGTTTTTGCTGCTGTATGTAAATTTGGCTTCGAGCAAGATTGGGATTTTTGAACCGGTTGTGCTGACGCTTTGCCTTTGGGTCCTCCTGCTTTTTGCCATTGAACTGTTATCTGGCGTTGGGCTGCTGGCCGATATACATAGAAAAAGGCGCCAGCTTGCAGCCGGGCAAACGCCGGTTTATCGGCATGGATACAGTTACCAGCAGCTTTTGGAGGTCCTGACTGACTTGCTGGCAGTCTGGCTGCTTGCGGATTTTGGATACAGGCAGCCTGGCACGTCAGCTTTTTGGATCGTAGGCCTGTATTTGGCGGTTATCGCGGCATTACAGGTTTTGCCTGCTTTTCTTAGGCCAGGCCGTGCAGGTTACCAGGCAGCTTTGTTTGGGGCCGGGGTTTTCCTGCCGGTATTTGTGCTGGCGGCTGTATTTGCAGGGCCAAAAGGCAGCGGCCCTTCTGGACGGGCATTGGACAAAGTGCCGTTTACGTTATGGGACCTGGTACAGCCGGAGGGGGAGCTGCGGTGGCAAGACAGCGGCATTTCCGAAAATTTTCTCGGCCGGATGGTCTATTGCCATATGGAATCTGGCCCTAGTTCCCCGTCAGACGGGCTGTCGGTACTTACCTATTATCTATATGAAAGCCCTTATCCTTGGGTAATTAGCTGGATATGGGAGCAGGAGTACAAGGGCAGAAAGGATGGGTGGCAGGCGTGCAGCCCTCAATGGCAGGCACAGCAAGGGTCCGTCTCTGACGGCACCAGCTACTTGATCCGTTACGAAGGGCAAGTATTAAACCTTTTTACAAACCGGCCGTTAAACCAACCACAAATCCGTATTATCCGGGAGAAAATGGAGGCATCCGAATATGGCAAGGGAACCGTTCCAGACGTTGACAGAGCCCATGTACTACATCCTGATGGCGTTGCTGGATGAGTGCTGCGGCGTAGATATTATGCAAAAAGTAGATATGCTTTCACATGGCAGGGTGCAGGTTGGGCCAGGGACCTTATATGCGATGCTCGGTAAATTTGAGCAGCATCAAATGATCTGCAAAACGGCGGAAGAAGGGCGTAAAAAGTGGTACCTGATCACAGATAAGGGCCTGGAAATGCTGCAAAAAGAATACCGGCGTTTACATGTAATGGTGGAAGACGGCGCCGTCTATATAGAAAATCCGTCCCATACGGCATCTGGTTTTGCATCTGCCCATAATCTGAAATTATCGGATCTATAGATATTATATATTAGCATAATAACAAAATATATGCTATACTCATTTTACAAAATGAAATAAAGGAGGAAACAGCTATGGGTATGACTATGACCCAAAAAATACTGGCCGCCCACGCCGGATTGGAATCCGTAACGGCCGGCCAGTTAATTGAGGCGGATTTAGACCTTGTGTTAGGAAATGATATTACATCGCCGGTTGCAATCCATGAAATTGAAAAAATGAATGTGGACGGCGTTTTCCACAAAGATAAGATTGCGTTGGTTATGGATCATTTTGTGCCAAATAAAGATATAAAATCAGCGGAACACTGCAAATGTGTCCGTGAATTTGCCTGCAAAAATAATATCACGAATTACTTTGATGTAGGGCAGATGGGGATCGAGCATGCGCTTTTGCCGGAAAAAGGGCTAACCGTGGCAGGGGATGTGGTGATCGGTGCCGATTCCCATACTTGTACGTACGGCGCACTGGGGGCATTTTCTACCGGGGTAGGAAGCACGGATATGGCAGCCGGCATGGCAACAGGAAAGGCATGGTTTAAAGTGCCTGCGGCGATGAAAGTAACCATAACTGGTAAACCACACAAATATATCAGCGGAAAAGATGTTATTTTACATTTAATTGGCCGTATCGGCGTCGATGGCGCATTGTATAAATCACTGGAATTTTCAGGCGACGGAATCCAGGAACTGACAATGGACGACCGGTTTACAATAGCAAATATGGCGATTGAAGCAGGTGCCAAAAACGGTATTTTCCCAGTGGACCGCCTGGCGCAAGACTATTTAAAGGCACATTCCAAACGCCCTTATAAAATCTATGAGGCAGATGCCGACGCAGAGTACGAACAGGAAATAAAGATTGATTTAACTACTTTAAAATCAACCGTTGCATTTCCGCACCTTCCAGAAAATACAAAGACGATTGACGAAGCAGGCGATATTAAGATTGACCAGGTGGTGATCGGTTCCTGTACAAACGGGCGCCTGGATGACCTGCGCTGTGCGGCAGAAATTTTAAAGGGCAAGAAAACTGCAGATGGCGTCCGCGTCATCATTATCCCTGCCACCCAGCAAATTTACTTGGATGCAATGGAAGAGGGGCTGTTGAAAATATTTATCGAAGCGGGCGCGGTTGTCAGTACCCCGACCTGCGGGCCTTGCCTGGGCGGCTATATGGGCATCCTTGCAGAAGGGGAACGCTGCGTATCTACGACAAACCGCAACTTTGTAGGGCGTATGGGGCATACCGCATCGGAAATTTACCTGGCAAGCCCTGCAGTAGCTGCAGCAAGCGCTATTACTGGCCGGTTATCTGGCCCGGACGAATGTTAGGAGGGAAAAGGCAATGAAAGCATATGGCCATGTATTTAAATATGGTGATAATGTAGATACAGATGTAATAATTCCAGCGCGGTACTTAAATTCTTCCGACCCGCAGGAACTGGCACAGCACTGTATGGAAGATATTGATACAGAATTTGTAAAAAAAGTGCAAAAAGGCGACCTGATCGTTGCAGATAAAAATTTTGGCTGCGGTTCTTCCAGGGAACATGCACCGTTAGCGATCAAAGCAGCTGGCGTCAGCTGTGTGATCGCCCAGACATTTGCACGCATCTTTTACCGGAATGCGATCAATATTGGGCTTCCAATCATCGAATGCCCACAGGCCCCAAAAGGCATCGATGCTGGGGATGAGGTCGAAGTGGACTTTGATACTGGCATAATTACCAACAAAACAAAAGGGACTCAGTTCCAGGGGCAGCCGTTTCCGGAATTTATGCAAAAGATTATTGCGGCGGAGGGGCTGGTCAATTACATTAACCAAGGGTAATTTGCTGCTGCGGACGTTTGATAGATAATTTTAGTGGCGGGCGGGACGCCAGCGCTTGTGCCAGAGGGGGTGTTGCGGCGGGCGGGACGCCCCCACCACCCGGCGTCCTGCCACCCTCCCAAAAAAACAGCTATCCCCCGCAAATCGTTGTTACTATTCACAGCCAATTTGCTCTTGACAAACATTCTAAGTTATGAGGCTGTAAATAGTAACATTCGCAGGCTCATGGAAAGAATTTGCCTTGCAAATTGGAGCCTGCTCACTCCTGAATCAGCTTGGCAGCCACCTGGACAGCGGGGTGTTCAGATGGCTGTGAATAGTAACCGCAAATCTTCTTTAGGTATTTTAAATACTTCACAGGAATTTCCACATCCAAATAAGCCTGCCCATATTCTGCACTAGATAGCTCCGCCAAATAATTAGTTGGAAAATTTTTCGTAACCCCATACTGGTGCGCCAGGTCAACGGCCTTGTTATAGGCGACAGCCGCTTCCTGCAGCTTTTGGTAAGCCCCAATATGGTAGTCCCCCTTTATATGGATATAGACATCATAGCATACCATGCCATTCCGGCTGCGCTGCCTGACGCCATGAAACGGGTTGATATTGATGATATTTTCATACCGCAAATCATAAGGGTCCTGGTTTGCAAACAGGTAATCTTTGCCTGCGGAAGCAAAATTCCGTATCCCGTAGCGTGACATAACCGTTACCTGCATCCCATAGTCATTGACGTAGAGCCGACCGCCGCGCTTTAACAGTTTGTGCCCGGAAAAATAAAACAGGTCGTCAATGTCAAACTTATAGATTTCATCCGGTGTGAGGTAATAGTTAAAATATGATCGGAATAAATAAATCGGGTTTTTGATATAAATGCCGTTGTCACGGAAATTAAGAAGGGTGACCAGTTTTTCGTGGTTGGGTACATAATCTTGGAAAATCACATTTGAAATGGTAACATCCGGGTTTTCCAAAATGTGTTTGGCCTGCAGGTAGGCTGTATGTGCATCCTGTTCTGTTTCAAAGCTCCCCAGGCTGATATGGCGGCCATGGTATGTGAGTGTAGAACGGAAATAGATGCTGCCGTCTTTTTTTTTCGCCTGAAATACGCCTGGTAACATAGTTTTCTCCTTGCGGCAGTACGCCTTAATCTTTCGTTACTATTCACGGCCTGGGGGCCGTTCATAGTAACCATTCGGGGTGATATTGGAAGTTTGCTTCGCAAAACCGCCCCTCACTCCTGAATCATGTTCTCAC
>CAMUML010000014.1 GCA_947089855.1 uncultured Eubacterium sp. | reverse complement strand
TCCCTGTTATGCCCGAAGTTGATATTTATCATCCGGACCTTTACTTCGATGTCAGGATCTGCATCACGGAAAATTTTTTCCACTTCTGCCTGAATCAGGCTTTCGTCCGTCTTTTCATTCATTCCGCTGTATCTGTGCAGTACATTCTGGCGGATTTCTTCTTTGAATGCTTCGCTTAAGGACAATGTGCATTCATCCTCTTTTTCGTCTGTGCCATTGTAAAAAACAACCAGTTTCGGCAGCGGGAGCGGCAAAAGCTTTTTGCCGTACCGGTTGAGCCTTGCCGAATGGATGAATTTATCATACAGTTTTCCTGCATACATAAATTCGCGGACAGGCATGTTTGGATTATAGGAGCTCTGCTGTTCGTACAATTCCAAAGACCTGTAAAGGCTTATTGTTTCCGAAACAAGGATGGAAAGGTCATTTTTCATGCCCATGTAGACCACGTCTTCAATCGTATTGATGGTAACAGCAGAGATGTCATCATAAGACGTGCCGTGGATGGCGTTGTAAAGTGACAGCGTCCAGCGCTTATTTTCCTCACGGCCAAAGATAAAACCAAACAGCCGGGATTTGTATTCACGGTTTCCGGAGCCTTTTAACTGGCTTTCCAGTTCCAGGATGCGTTCTTCCAGTTCTTCATAAGTTTTCTTTTCCGCCATTTTATCCCCCGCATCTTTTTATGCGCTTATTTTACCATGAACCGGGGCAGCCTGCAAGCACTGTATATTTTCTGTGTTTTCGGTAAAATCAATGCCCGCAGCGGTACAATCAAGAAGCTGAAAAGCGCAAATTTAAACAATCATTCAAAAAGAGGACAACTATGAAGCAGGTACCTATTTGGCAGAAGTATATACTAACGATCGAGGAGGCGGCAGCTTATTTCCGGATTGGTGAAAGAAAGCTAAGGGGGCTTGTAGCAGAAAATGAAACTGCACTGTTCATTATTATGAACGGAAACCGGCCACAGATTAAACGCTATTTGTTTGAGCAATACATAGATTCTGCGACTGCCATCTAAAACCACATCGTGACAAGAAGCTCTGTATATGGTAAGATAAGTCAGTCGTATCAAGGCTTCTTATTCTTTAAAAAAATTTAAGGATGGGGGCAATGATCATATGAGTGAAAAAAGGCGGGACAGCAAAGGGATTTATCACTGCGTGAAAAGGAAAAGCAGATTGAGGCAGACCTGTTTGACCAGATTGTTTCACAAGGCGGAGACTTGTGCGTGATGGATTAGGTAAACAGATATATTTCATTGAAAACAAGGGTTCGACATAATATACAGGCGAATTACAATTTTGTGATCCATATTCTTGAAAAAGAGGAGTTTGGGAAGAAACGGATTGACAAGGTAAAACTGCCAGATGCCAAGGGATTTTTGATTAAGCTTCGGTTGTACGGGATCGCAGTTTACAACTTCCTGTACAACTTTTGACGGTTGGGATATGCAGATTTTTGCCTGTTTATACAGGAAATGTGCATGTTTAAGATCAGCCGCCAGATGCTGGAAAACCCCGGAAAAACAAAAAAAACCAACTTATAAGAAGATATGCGGATTATGATAAAAATACTTTTCATCTGCCACGGCACCACAGCGGATATGCGGTGCATTTATGGATAAAACAGGGCAGAACGGGGCAAATCGTGGCAGCAGGAGCGGTGGGTTACTACGGTTTTACTACGATTGGAGGCGTGAACATTAAGGGTGTGGATTATGTGTCTTGGAATGATATGAAAAATGCATTTTTTGCATTTATATTTTTTTGCAGATAAATTTGCAAGCGTAAAATAGATGGGATACATTTTGAACTGGCAATTGCATCATGTGGTGGATTTTAGTATAATAGTTTTAAGAACAGGGATGCGGAGGTATGATTATGTCAGAGAAAAAGAAAGAAGCAGTCGCATTGTTAGAGCGGATTCCAGAGGACAAAATAGATTTTGTGCTTGAATTTATCAGGCAGATGGAAATCCAGGCAGATGATAAGAGCGGATTATCACCGAAAATGCAGGCGTTCCAGAGGCTCGAAGCGCTGAGGAAGCAGACAGTGCCGGATATAGTGCCGGATTACGGACAGGAGCTGGCAGAAGCGAGGGATGAAAAATATGGTCGTTTTGATTGATACGAATGTCTTGCTTGATTATCTGGAGACAAGGGAGCCGTATTTCGAAGACTCTTACCATGTACTGCTTCTGTGTGCAGAAGAAAAAGCAAAAGGGTATATAGCATTCCACTCCGTGCCAAATATATTTTATATTATGCGCAGAACCCATGATAAGGAGTGCAGGCGGGAGATGTTAAATGAAATCTGCAGTATCCTGACTGTGGCAGGCGCCAGCCATGAAAAAATTGTGGATGCCATTAACAGGGAGGATTTTGCGGATTTTGAAGACTGCCTGCAGGTACAGTGTGCGAAAGAGATCCAGGCAGATTATATTGTTACCAGAAATGTAAATGATTTTGTATGCAGCGAAGTAGAAGTGTTAACGCCAAAAGAATTTATAAAAAGAACATGCCGACAGGCCGGTATGTAGAAAGCGGCGGTTTCTTTCCTACTTAGAAACGGACTGGAAAGACAGATAAAAATTTGTTAGCTGTAATCTGCTTTGGGCAAAGAAATACAGTTTTTCTGCAAATAAAAATACATGAGGTGTATCTTATGATAGAACAGATAGCAAAAGCGGTAAATGTGCTGGGGGATTTCTGTGGAAAAAGAGACGTGGAATCACTCACTGTACATTGTTTACAGAATGAATATGCAATAGAGCAGGCAGACGTCATGGTTTTGTTTGGCGGAAGCATTCTTTGTGGCGGCGATGTCATGGCCTGTGCCATGAAAAATAAAATTGCTGGAAAATACATCATCGCAGGAGGGGCAGGACATACGACAGACAGCCTGCGCCAGAGGGTGCATCAGGAATATCCGGATATTGTGACAGATGGATTATCGGAAGCGGAGATCTTCAGCCGCTATCTGGAGACGGTATATGGGCTGAAAGCGGATTATCTGGAGACGGAATCCACAAACTGCGGGAATAATATTACTTATTTAATCGATTTGATCAGGCAGAACGGTGTTGCCTTTGAAAATGTGATTCTGTGCCAGGATGCAACCATGCAGCGCAGGATGGATGCGGGGCTTCGAAAATATGTGCCGGATGGGGTGACGGTCATCAATTATGCTGCTTATAAAGCAGAGGTTGTTGTACGGGATGGCCAGCTTGCCTATTCGTCAGACATCCACGGAATGTGGGATATGGACAGGTATGTCAGCCTGCTTATGGGGGAAATACCCAGGCTTGCGGATCACGCAGACGGCTATGGCCCCAAAGGGAAAGATTTTATTGCTCATGTAGATATCCCTGAAAGGGTAAGCGCTGCATTTGAAGAACTGAAAAAGGCGTATGGGGGAGGCATCAGGGAGGCAAACCCGCTGTATGCTTCAAGGTAAAAGGCAAAGACGCGGGTCAGCCAGTACGAAACTCTAATTTACCTCCGGATGGGGAACTGGCTCTGACCTGAAATTCATACAGCCGTTCTTCTGGCACGTCTGTGATGGAATGATCTACAATCAGATTTTCAATCATATAGGAACCAGCGTGTAACTGGTTCTGCTTCAAATAAGAAAATATCTGCCCGGCTGTATGCGCCTGTTCCCAGAAATCCCCGGTTCCTCTTGCGCAGCAAAACATACCGCCGGAAATCTTTTGGCAATTCTTTCCAGAGTCTTTCTGGTCTTCATTTATGAAAATAATCAGTTCCCGCTGAACCGAAGGTTTATCAGCGCCATCCACCTGAATCAGTGCGGCATAACGCCCTGTTGCGTAAAGCGGTGAATATTTTTCCGTTTCATAAACAAGGTTTTCTAACTGCATGAGCTGGCAGATTTCATATGGAGGAACGCTGTAAAGATGTTGGACTGGACTTTGAAGATTTAATTGAAGAGATTGTAATAGGTCCTAAATCTGAGCAAGACATTAATAGTTTGCAGTTATTTGTTGAACAAAATGGGTTAGCTGTTTTAAAAGATAAGATTAGAAAGTCAGATTGTCCACTGCGTTGAAAATATCCAGAGTAGTAAAACACCCCATCTTTTACTACGTTTTGACTACGTTTCACGGCCTCAATACGCCGCATTCTGCCCCGTTTTGCCGAAACTGTGATATTTTTAACAATCTACCCGCAAAAACCAACCCGCGCAAACCGCCGCAAAAATAAGCAAATCACCGCAATAAAGGAGGAAAAACTACAATGATAAAAATACTTTTCATCTGCCACGGCACCACAGCGGATATGCATTGCATATGCGGGTAAAACGGGGCAGAACGGGGCAAATCGTGGCAGCAGGAGCGGTGGGTTACTACGGTTTTACTACGATTGGAGGCGTGAACATTAAGGGTGTAGAAATGAGCATATTTTTATTGAAATGAAAAAAGCACCTGTAAAAAATCAATGGTTTTACTGACGCTTTTTTGTTTGCGTTAAGGCATGGAATCATCTGTTATTATTTTGACAGATTTAAATAAAGGGTAATACGCTGCTCCTGTGGGATTTTTAATAAGTCCATTGCTTTTTCAGCTGTCCATCCGGTACTGTCCATCAGGTTTTTAATATCCAGAAGCCTTGTTTCCTGCAGACCCTCCTGCCGGCCTTCCTCTTTCAACATCTCCATAGCTTCCTCTTCATTATATTCTGTCAGGCACATATCTTTCACCTCCGCCCTATTGGCTGTTATAAATTTTTTAATTTCAAAATCTTCCGGCATTTCATCAATGGCACTGTCAATGGCACTGCCGATTCCCGTCTGTTTATCATCCTCTCCGGTGCTGACATCTGCCTGGTTATTCCTGACCTGTTCCACAAACCATGCGTATTCCCCAAGCGGTCTGCACTTAGAAAGCATCTCCCTGTTATGCCCGTGGTTGATATTTATCATTCTGACCTTTACTTCGATGTCAGGATCTGCATCATGGAGAATCTGTTCCACTTCTGCCTGAATCCGGCTTTCGTCCGGCTTTTTGTTCATTCCGCTGTATCTGTGCAGCATATTCTGGCGGATTTCTTCTTTGAATGCATCGCTTAAGGACAATGTGCATTCATCCTCTTTTTCGTCCGTGCCGTTGTTATCACAACCAGTTTTGGCAGAGGGAGCGGCAGGAGCTTTCTGCCGTAACGGTTCAGCCTTGCCGAATGGATAAATTTATCATACAGTTTTCCTGCATACATAAATTCGCGGACAGGCATGTTTGGATTATAAGAGCTCTGCTGTTCATACAGTTCCAAAGACCTGTAAAGGCTGATGATTTCTGAAACAAGGATGGAAAGGTCATTTTTCATGCCCATATAGACCACGTCCTCAATCGTATTGATGGTAACAGCAGAGATGTCATCATAAGACGTGCCGTGGATGGCGTTGTAAAGAGACAGCGTCCAGCGCTTATTTTCCTCGCGTCCGAATAAAAATCCAAACAGCCGGGATTTGTATTCGCGGTTTCCGGTATCTTTTAACTGGCTTTCCAGTTCCCGGATGCGTTCTTTCAGTTCTTCATAAGTTTTCTTTTCTGCCATTTTTTATCCTCCCTGCTGTTTCATGGGTTTATTTTACCATGAAACGGGGCAGCCTGCAAGTGCCGCCTGGAATGGCACGCGGAAATCAATTTTCAATAAAAAGGGCTAGGGGGAAGCCGGGATGCAGCAAGCAGTCAAACATGATGCGGGAGAGAGGACGTATTGAAGAGGTTTTCTGTTTGGATGTTTTGATAACGGAAAGATCAGATTTTCGGAGGATATTGAAATTTTTCTGAATCGTTTTGTCTCCGGCCCGGCAAAAGTCTCCGCAGCAATGGATGTCCAACAATGTGCGGATATTTGTCGGTATACCGTCTTACTGGCTTGCGTACCACAATTTGATACAATGCACCCAAGCATGAGTTTGGGTGCAAATTTTAACGATAGGAATTTTAGGCATCTGTCGGAAAAATACCCATAGGAGTGAACATCGCAACAATGAAATTGATACAATGAAAAAACGCTAAAATACGTGGGAATGAGCCATTTCACGGATTTTACGGTTTTATTTTTTTAGCTTTTTATAGGAACAATTAAATAACATGAAATCAAAGAAACTACAAAATATGCAAAAAAGGAAATCCCTCCGGTTCTATTTTTCAGAATGCAGTATTTTTCAAGGTTATCAGCCACTTCGTCTGGAACGGCAAATACACTTATTTCGCTATCTGCACTTAACAGCACTTTTTTCATAAAATGTTTTCCGCCAATCTCTATTTGTCATTATGATTATAATCCGTTTTCAACAAATACACAATTCTGAAAATGGATTATTCCATTAAACACATCTGTGACGGTACAGCAAGTGGCAAAGGGCAATTGAGTTTTGCTTTGCCACTGCTGACCATTTTCTGTCTTGGATGCTCATAAGATGATTTCCTGCTTATTTCCAAGCATATCAGAAAAACATGCTTTTACATCCTCAAGACAGAAAATTTCAAAAATCCCATCTCCCACGGAATAAATTTTACCGAGGGCAGGCATTACTTCCAACGCTTTCGCCTGAGATTCAGGTGATGTAACAAACACAGCTTTCCCACAAATACGGATTGCTTTGCTGTCATGGTATGCGCAAAGCTCCACTTTCGGATTGGCGGCAAGCTGCCTGCACATATCCTTTTTGTTGCCGGTACAGAAAGCCGGTTTTCCATTCCAGTCCATTACAAAACCGATTGGGCGCACATGCGGCTGATCCCCGTCGGCTGTTGCCAGATAATAAACGCCGGCCTCTCTCAATAAATTAAGTACTTGTTCCATTTTGAATACTCCTTTCATTTTGCCTGCGGTCAGACTTCCGATAGACCCATTATAATACCGGGGAAAAATAAAACAAGAACGCAGATTTTTTTGACCTGCTCATAAAAATCTTACTGGAAACAGGCTATCCTAATCCTTTCCCCCACTTTGCAAGTTCCAGAATGATCGGTTTCAGACTTGCGGCAGCCTGTGTGGCTTCGTATTCTACCCGGATGGGGACTTCCATATATTCCGTCCGTTTTACAAGTCCGTCCTCTTCCAGTTCTTTCAGGGATTTTGCGAGCATTGTATTGGAAATCCCCTGCATTTTCCGTTTGAGGTCATTATAGCGTACTGTTCCGCTGATACTCAGGGAACAGAGGATGGCCATTTTCCATTTTCCGCCGATGGCCTCCATAGCCCGCTGCAAAGGACATTTTGCAGTACAGGGACAGGCATGTTCCATAGACATATCCATTCCTCCTTCAAGTAATTTTTTTTGGATTAGGTAAGTTGATTCTTACCTGCTCAACAAAAACTGCGTAATTGACAGTGGCGTGGTTCTTCCCTAAAATTATAGCAGATAGCAAAATAAGAGTAAAGCATTTTTTAAGAGTAAAAGAAGCAGGAGGCAATGGAACGATGAAACTGGCATTAAAAGAATTGTTTTACAGTAAGAAAAAGTACCTGTTGATTGAGGCTGTCATTGTATTGCTGATGTTTATGGTTCTCTTTCTGTCGGGGCTGGCAGAAGGGCTGGGGCTGGCGGTGCGCTCCGGAATCCAGACAATCCCTGCGGAATATTTTCTGGTCAGTGATACTGCGGAAAATCTGATCACCGTTTCCAATCTGGAGAGCGCAGTTTTGGAGCAGGCAGAAGCCCTGACAGATGGGAAGGCAGCGCCATTGGATATTCAGAGAATGTATCTGGAAAAAGAAAACAGTGACGAAAAGCTGGACATTACCTATTTTGCCATTCCTGCCGGAAGTTTTCTGGAGCCGGAAGTCTTTGAGGGAAGCGGATTTTCTGGAAGCACAGACGGGAACCAGATCATTTTGGACGATAACTTTCAGGCAGAAGGAGTTTCAGTGGGCGATATTGTGAGGGATTCTTCCACGGATATGGAGTTTGAGGTGGCGGGGTTTGCAAAAGACCAGATGTACGGGCATACATCAGTGGGATTTATCACAACAGAAAGCTATACAAAGCTGCGTCAGGAGCTAAATCCGAATTATGAACCGGCTTACCATGCAATCGTGGTTCAGGGCAGCGCACCGGACAATATCCAGATTGAGGGAACCGAGGTTGTTTCCAAGGCAGATATTATCGAAAATCTGCCGGGTTATACCGCGGAACAGTCAACGATCCAGATGATCATATGGGTTTTGGTGATTGCCTCTGCCGCCATTCTCGGAGTGTTCTATTACATCATTACGCTGCAGAAAGAAAAACAGTTTGGCGTTATGAAAGCGATTGGCCTTGGCATGGGGAAAATAAGCGCTGTTGTCTGCAGTCAGGTATGCTTTGTGGCCTGCGTGGGGGCCTGCGTTGCCAATCTTCTGACTTTCGGTATGGCGGCTGTCCTGCCGCAGACAATGCCTTTTTATCTGGATGGGATGTTTGCCTGCATTGTCACTGTTTCATTTATATTGATTTCTCTGGCCAGCAGCCTGCTTTCCGTAGGACGGATCGCGCACATTGACCCTATTCAATCGATTGGAGGTGCAGAATAATGGGCAGTTACGCATTGCAGTTGAACCATATAACAAAAGCATTTCAGGACGGGGCAGAAAAACATGTGGTACTCCGGGATATTTCCTTACAGGTACAGGAGGGAGAATTTGCCGCCGTTGTGGGGCCGTCCGGTTCTGGCAAAAGCACGCTGTTAGCAATAGCGGGGATGATGCTTTCACCGGATGCAGGAACCGTCTGCATTGGCGGCATGGAATTATCTTCAAAGAAACAGAAGGAATGGACGAAACTGCGCAGAGAGCATATCGGTTTTATTTTCCAGAGCCATCAACTGCTGCCCTATCTGAAAGCAGAGGAACAGTTGGCACTGTTTCTGCCAAAGGGGAAAGGCGGAAATCTGTCTGTCCCGGATTTAATGGAAAGGCTTGGCATCCTGGGGTGTAAAAACCAGTATCCGGCACAAATGTCCGGAGGGGAAAAACAGCGCGTGGCAATCGCAAGGGCATTTGTCGGCAATCCGGATCTGATCCTTGCAGACGAGCCTACGGCAAGCCTTGACGGGGAACGTGGGCGTCAGGCAGTGGATATGATCCGGGGTGAAGTCAGAAAACAGAAAAAGGCGGCTGTGATGGTGACACATGACGAACGTGTCCTTGATCTGGTTGATACGGTATACCGTCTGGAAAATGGTATTCTTTCAAAAAACGGATAATAGAAAGGCAGGGTGAAATCTATGGAAATCAAGGTAAGGTACTTTTCAAAGTCGGGAAACACAAGAAAGCTGGCAGAAGCCATTGCAGAGGAAGCACACTGCACGGCACAGGATATTTCCGTACCTTTGGATGGCTGTGCAGATATTCTTTTCTTGGGAGTGGCTGTTTTCCCGGAAAACTTTTATTGCAGGGGACAGTTTCAGGCTCTCTACCGCGGACGGCCAAATGAGGAAGACAAAAAAGCAGCCAGAAAATTTGCCGCCGACAGGATCATGTCTGTAGAGGCAGGCACAAAAAAGAAATAGGGAGGATGGAAAAAATGGCAGAGGGAAGTAAAAACGCACAGGACACCGGATTCAGCCTTGAAAAATATCTTACCGGCGGTGTGGAAAATATTGTGAAAGGCGCTGTGCGGGCAACCTTAAAAGATCCGAAGGAAAGTGCGTTTATGGCCCGCTTTGCGCTTGCCAGTAAAACGGCGTCAAAGAAAAGGGCGGAAGCAGAAATGCGAGTGGAACATATTCCGCCGTTTCTGATCGCCAGTATCACGAGCAGTTGCAATCTGCATTGTGCGGGATGCTATGCAAGACACAATCATGCCTGTACGGATGGGAAGGCAGCAGCACAGCTTACGGACAATGAGTGGAAAAATATTTTTACAGAGGCAAAGGAACTTGGAATCGGTTTTATTGTGCTGGCGGGCGGGGAGCCTTTCATCCGCCGGGATGTGTTGAAGGCTGCAGGTGATATTCCTGAAATCCTTTTCCCTGTTTTTACAAATGGGATATTGATGGATGATGAATACATAAAGCTGTTTGAACGTTCGCGCAACCTTGTTCCGGTATTCAGCATTGAGGGGGAAAAGGAGAAAACGGACGGACGGCGCGGAAACGGCGTTTACCAGAAGCTGCTTTTGGCAATGGACAAAATGCGGGAAAACCATCTGATCTTCGGTGCGTCCGTCACCGTGACGACTGCGAATATCAGGGAGGCGGTATCGGATGATTTTCTGGACGATCTGAAGGAGCGTGGCTGTAAGGACGTGTTCTATGTGGAATTTGTCCCGGTGTCAGAGGATAGTAAAGGACTGGCGCCACAGGACGCGGAACGGGATTTTATGAATGAGAAATTGGCGGAGCTAAGGGAGCGTTACCCGGAAATGATCTTTGTGTCTTTTCCGGGAGATGAAAAAAGCTCTGGCGGCTGTCTGGCTGCCGGGAGAGGATTTTTTCATATCAATTCCCACGGTGGGGCAGAACCCTGTCCGTTTTCACCTTATTCAGACATCAACGTGAAAGACACCTCCCTGCGGGAAGCATTGCAGTCCCGGCTATTTACTGCCCTGCGGGAAGAAAATTTATTGATGGAGGAACATCCGGGCGGCTGTGTATTGTTCGAGCGGAGGGAGCAGGTAGAAAAACTGCTGGCTCTTTCATAAATACACAACTTAGAGGAGGAATAAGAAATGGTTGAAATCTTAGAAGAAAAATGTGCAGGGTGCGGTCTGTGTGTTCAGGACTGTCCTGTGAGGAACTTATCTGTGGCAGACGGCAAGGCAGCGGTCAGGGGAAATTGTATGGAGTGCGGACATTGCTTTGCGGTGTGTCCGTCCGGTGCAGTACAGATTACCGGCTGTCCTTCGGATGGCGTGATAGAACTGAATCAGGAGAGGCTGCCGGTGGATGGGGATTCCCTGCTGGAGCTTATTAAGAGCCGGAGAAGTATCCGAAACTTTCAGGCAAAGGCGGTCAGCCGTGAAACGTGGAGTAAAGTGCTGGAAGCCGGACGCTTTACAGCCTCTGCCGCAAATAATCAGGACGTGGAATATACCATTGTGCAGGAAGAACTGGACATTGTGAAAGAGCGTTTGTGGGGCGGTTTAAAGGGGATGCTTTCTGCCATGAAGGCGGCACAGGGTGAAGCAAATCCGCATGTCCGGCAGTTTCAGGCAATGTGTGATATCCATGAAAAATGCCCGGAGAATGACCCGCTGTTCTTTCATGCGCCCGCTGTTTTGATTATCACATCTGCCGTGCCGCTGAACGGCGGCCTTGCCTGTTCCAATATTGAATTGATGGCACATGCAGAGGGGCTTGGCATACTGATCAGCGGCTTTATACAGACAATACTTGGCAGGAATGAAGAACTGTGTAATTATCTCCATATTGAGAAAGAGAAAATCTGTGCCTGTCTGCTGGCAGGGTATCCGGCTGTGAAGTATCAGAGGTCAGCGCCACGGAAAGAGGCTTGATGTTATCGGAGAACTGCGTTCGCTTGCGGACAGCCTGCAGGCTGTCGCGGATGCGGCAGCGGACAGCGATGCAGCAGTGGAATTGCAGATGAGTCGGAGGAGACCAGGAAACCTGCAAAAGAAGCTGGAAGAAAAGCCGCAGCAAAGAAAGCAAAGCCTGCGGAAAAGCAGGAGCCGGAAGAAAAGCCGCTGACGCTGGAGGAGGTCCGCGGGGTGCTTGCGGAGAAGTCACGCGCCGGACACACGGAGGAAGTGAGGGCCCTGCTGAATAAGCACGGCGCGGATAAGCTGTCGGAGATCGACCCGGCGGAATACCCTGCACTGCTTGCGGAAGGGGAGGCATTGTGATAGGGAAACACGCTTTATTATCAGCATCCTCCAGCCACCGGTGGCTTGCCTGCCCGCCGTCTGCGAGGCTTTGTGAGAACTATGAGGATACAGGCAGCGAATACGCACAGCAGGGCACCGATGCCCACAGCCTGTGCGAACACAAGCTGAAGCTGTCCCTCAGCATGGAAACGTCAGACCCCACGGATGGGCTTTCCTTCTACGATGAGGAGATGGAGGAATTATCAGAAAAAGACTTTTTAAATCCGGAAGAGACCATTGAACTGTACGGACTCAGCAGGAGGAAGTTTTACAGGCTGTTAAAGGAAAAGAAGAAAAACGGCTTTACGGCGCTTTACGGCAGCCACAGGCTGGTCATCAGGAAAGAGTTTGAAAAATACCTGGATGGGAATCCGGAAGAAAGGGAGGCGCTTAAAAATGGCAGCAGGAAAAACAAAGGCGAGGCGTGACGCGAAGCACCGCGTCCTGCGCCGCGGGGAGTCCGTCCGGGCGGACGGGAAGTACCAGTTCAAGTACCACATAAACGGGAAGCCGCATTTCGTCTACAGCTGGAGGCTTGAGCCGACCGATAAGCTGCCCGCAGGAAAAAAGCCCTGCCTGTCGCTGCGGGAGCTGGAAAAGCAGATCGGGTATGACCTTGACACGCTGTCCGACCCGGTCGGGAAGAATATAACGGTTGCAGAGCTTGTGGAGCGGTACCTTGCAACCAAAACAGGGGTAAAGCCGAACACGCTCGCCAACTACAATTTTGTGCAGAATCTGCTCCGGAAAGAGGCATTCAGCGAAAAACGCATCTCACAGGTAAAGACATCAGACGCAAAACTGTTTCTCATAAAACTGCAGGGCGACGGGAAGCGGCACAGCAGCATCAAGGCCGTGCGGGGCGTCCTGCGCCCGGCTTTCCAGATGGCGGTTGACGATGACGTGCTGCACAAGAACCCGTTCGGCTTTGAGCTGGCAACGGTGGTGGTAAACGACAGCGTGACGCGGGAGGCCATTACAAAGGAGCAGATGCGGAAGTTTTTGAAATTTGTGCATGATGACAATGTTTACTGCAAATATTATGAAGTGGTGTACATACTTTTCCATACCGGCCTGCGCATATCGGAATTCTGCGGGCTGACGCTGCGGGACATTGACCTTGAGAATAAGGTGCTGAACATAGACCACCAGCTCCAGAGGACTTCCGATATGAGGCTGATTGTGGAATCAACCAAGACTAACGCGGGCACACGGAAAATACCAATGACGGATGACGTGGCGCGGTGCTTCCAGGGCATCATTGAAGACAGGGAGCCGCCCAGGTATGAGAAAGTGATAGGCGGATACACCGGATTCCTTTTTGTGGATAATGACTGCAATCCCCTTGTGGCGATGCACTGGGAGCACCGGTTCAATCACATGGTAAAGAGGTACAACGACATCTACCGGGTGCAGATGCCGAACATCACGCCGCATGTCTGCCGCCACACCTACTGCAGCAACATGGCGAAATCCGGCATGAACCCGAAGACGCTGCAGTACCTGATGGGGCACAGCGACATCGGGGTGACGCTGAATACATACACACATTTGGGGCTGGAGGATGCAACGGACGAGCTGAAACGTATGGAGGAGCTGGCGGATGCCAGAAAGGAACTGGAAAAGGCGAAAGAGGAACAGCCGGTGTCGCAGAAGATGTTCCGGGCGATTTGAGTAAGAAAACGATAAGGCGCTCTGCTTCGGCGGGGCGTTTTTTGCTGAACTATTTTAAAGAAATATATTGTGTATATTAGCTAGACGCTTTATAATGAATACTTAGGAAGATTTGTGAAAAATAGTGAAAGGACATTTTATATGCCAAAGCTAATTGATATACCTGAAGGTACTGATATAATTGGTGTTCGCAAAAAAGTGAATAACTTGCTTTCAAAAGCAAGAAATAGTGCAAAACCAGATAAATGTATTTTATGTGGAAAGCCTCAAACAAGTTTTTGTAATTCACATTCGGTTCCGCAATTGTCACTTAAGAATATTGCTGAGAATGGAAAAGTATTACATGCGTCAGTGCTGATGGGGATAGATGTTATAGATATTGAAAAAGGGGTTAATAACTCAGGTACATTTCATTTTATATGCAATGGATGTGATGGGACGTTTTTTCAAGATTATGAGAATGAGCAGAATTTAAAAGCAATACCTACTGATAAAATGCTTGCGGAAATTGCAGTAAAAAATATGCTATTGCAATTAAGTAAACGAGGACAGGAAAAAGAATTGTATCGTGAATTGCAAGAAGAATTTCATGCTTATGCTAATTTAGAGGATTTGGAAAGGATTAAGGAATTAGACGTCAAAGATTATATAGAAGAACTACAGTTTCATAAGGACATTGCTGATAAAAATATTGCGGGTGGATATCAGATATTATATTGGTCTGTGTTACCCTATAAAGTTCCCATTGCAATTCAGAGTGCTATTGCTTTGACGAAAGATTTAGAAGGGAATGAAGTCAATGATGTTTTTGATATGTCAAACACGGTGAGAATGCAATTTATGCATTTGGTGATTTTGCCTTTGAAAGAAGAAAGCGTGATTTTAGCATTCTGCCATAAAAGAGATAAATTATATAGAAAATTAAGACATCAATTAAATAGTTTATCAGAACAGAAAGTTCTCCAATTTTTGAATTATATTGTATTCGCATATGCAGAGAATTATTTTATTTCCAAAACGATTCAGATGGATATAGAGTCGAATGAGAAGTTGATACAACTTGCTCAGGAAAATACGGGTTATCCAGATCTTGGGTTTTTAGGACTGGATAACTTTTTTGGAATACAATACCAGCCTATACAAATGGACGAAATTCCAAACTTTTTAGATAAAGATTGGGCGGTAGAGTGAGGAATTAGAACAGGGTATGACATTAAAAAAATAATATTATAATATTAAAATTGCTGATACATTGTTTTGCGATATAGGTTCGTGTTAAAATACCAGAGTAGTAAAACACCCCATCTTTTACTACGTTTTGACTACGTTTCACGGTCTCAATACGCCGCATTCTGCCCCGTTTTGCCAAATCTGTGATATTTTTAACAATCTACCCACAAAAACCAACCCGCGCAAACCGCCGCAAACATAAGCAAATCACCGCAATAAAGGAGGAAAAACCACAATGATAAAAATACTTTTCATCTGCCACGGCAACATCTGCCGCAGCCCAATGGCTGAATATATTATGAAACACTTAGTCCAAAGCAGGCACCTGTCTTCGGATTTTGAGATTGCTTCCGCTGCGACCAGCACAGAAGAAATTGGGAATCCTGTGTACCCGCCGGCAAGGGATACCTTAGCCCGCCACGGCATAGGGTGCTCAGGGCATCATGCCAGGCAAGTAACCAAAGCGGACTACGGATATTTCGATTACCTGATTGTAATGGACCGTATGAATGTACGCAATTTAAACCGCATTATTGGCAGCGACCCACAAGGGAAAGTTTCCAAGCTGCGGAGCTTTGCCGGTATACAAGGGGATATTGAAGACCCGTGGTATACTGGGGCATTTGATGAAGTGTACGACCAGATAACAGAAGGCTGCGAGGCTTTGCTGAAACATATTTTGGGAGACTAAATGGTTTGCAGTATATGGCAGGCTGCTACACACAGCCTGCTTTCCGCCATCGCAATGTTATCATTTTTAGCCAATGGCCAACATCGCTGTCAAAATTTTGCCTTATTTCTTTCACAGGTCCAATTCCAGCAGTTTCAATGCCACTACAAGTACAAAATAATAAGCCGCTGCTAAAATAAGGAATAACGCATGCCCCAAACAAAAGCCAAGCACCACCTGTGCTGCCATAACCGCGATATGGACCCAAAGTTTGGAGTCATTTAAAGCTGCTGCCACTACTGCCTCGATAACAATTGTAAATCCAGTTGTGATCAACGATACTTTAAACAGCATCGTCCCAATAACAATTAGGATCAGGCTGCCTGCTAGGATGCCTGCCAGCGCCATGCCCTCATTTTTTTTGTTCCTTCCTGAAGTTTCCAATGATGCATCTGGCTGCGTACCTGCCTTGTCCGATTCGGGAGTGCCTGTACCATCTGTATCATCGAAATCATCTATATCGTCCAAATCAATCAAGCCGATTTCTTTTTCTTTTTGTTTCAACCCATTCATTGCTTCTTTATCCTGACCTTTTCTATTTTCGTACCACTTTTACCATCCCCAAAAGCCTTCCATCCATGTATCTACATACCCCCGGCTACAATAAAACGCGGCAAAGCGGCTTCTATACAGTGTTTTTTTATGTTAAATGTATATTGCCCGAATGTAAATGGCTATTGTTTATCATACCACATGGCACTTTATATTTCAATGCATTTTCAACTAAAACAAACGTAATAGAATTAAGTAGAAAACCAATGGGATTGCGTTCAATGGAGCAAAATGCCCGTTACATTGAAAAAAAGGAATATAACAAGGCAGGCGGCGCCTATCTGCTGCGTTAGCCAGGGCAGGCAAAATACCGATACAAAAAACAGCCCCGCTCACAAGGCTGTCTTCTGTATCTTGACAATAAATAAAATTTATACTATATCTTCTAAAAACCAGCAGAAACCAACGCTATATCTGCCAATTTTAAATTATGCTGTAATTTCAGAAATTTTTACCGGACGATGCTCTTCCATCGATTTTTTAGCTGCAAGCCCCATCAATACCGGCTCTAATCCATCCATAACGCCCAATGGCGTATCGGCGTCTTCCACAATTGCCTTAATAAAGCATTTAATTTCCTTAGCATAAGCAGCCATATAGCGCTCTAAGAAGAAATGTAGCGGTTTTTCACCTGTTACGCCATCTGCGTTGCTGATCACTGCAGTAGATGCACTGTCGTTTTCTGCGGCTACCATACCTTTGGATCCAAATACTTCTACGCGCTGGTCATATCCGTATACTGCCTTTCTGGAATTGTCAATCACTGCGATGGAACCGTTTTTCATTTTCAATGTGATAACAGCGGTATCCACATCGCCTGCTTCACCGATGGCTGGATCTACCAGTACAGCTGCCTGTACATATACTTCTTCTGCGTCACAGCCTGCCAAGAAGCGTACCATGTCAAAATCATGGATCGTCATATCCAGGAACATGCCGCCGGATACTTTTACATATTCTGCGGAAGGCGGTTCCGGATCCCTGGAAGTTACTTTGATGATGTGCGTATCGCCGATCTTTCCGGCCGCTACGGCATCCCTTACTGCTTCAAAGTTATGGTCAAACCGGCGGTTGAAGCCTACTTGGTATTTTACTTTGTTTTCTTTTAACGCATCAATTACTTCCTGGATCTTTGCAACATCATGGTCGATCGGTTTTTCGCAGAATACATGTTTTCCAGCCTTGATCGCTTCTACGGAAATCGGGGAATGCGTATCGGTAGAAGAGCAGATCAATACTGCATCGATTTCCGGGTCATTGATAATATCTTTGTAATCTTTTGTGGTAGCTGCTACGCCCATATCTTTTGCCCATTTTTCAGTATCCGCGTTCATAAATGGGTCTGCGAGCATTTTAATCTTTGCATCCGGCACCTGTGTGCAGATACTTTCTACATGTACACGCCCAATTCTGCCTGCACCGATGATCCCTACTGTAATCATAATTTTTGTTCTCCTTTCATTTTTCCCGTTTTATATATAGAGAGCTGTTCCAGCTTCTTACAGGCCTGCTTTTTCTTTGATAAATTTCCTTGCTTTCAGCGCATATTCAAACGGATTTGCCTTAGCTGGATCCTGCTCCGCTTCTACCAGCATATAACCTTCATAATGGTTGTCAGCAAGTACCTGGAAAATCGGTTCAAAGTCAATGCAGCCATCCCCCGGCACAGTAAAGGTACCCAACCTTACCCCTGCTAAGAAACTTAAGTTCTCTGCTTTTACTTTTTCCACCAGATCTTTGCGGATGTCTTTTAAGTGTACATGTTTAATCCTGTTTATATATTTTTTCACCATTTCCAACGGGTCTGCGCCGCAGTATGCAAAATGTCCGGTATCAAATAGCAGGCTGACATATTCCGGATCGGTATTTGCCATCATCCGTTCTACTTCATCCGCATCCTGTACAACCGTACCCATATGGTGGTGGAAAGTCAGGCTAATGCCGTATTCATCTTTTGCGATCTTGCCAAGGCGGTTCATGCCTTCGCAAAAGGTCTTCCATTCTTCGTCATTCATCACATATTTATGTCCGAATACCGGTATATCCTGCCCCTGTACGCTGTGGCTCTGTTCGGAAGCCCCAATTACCTTTGCGCCCATTTCCTTTAAAAATGACAGCTGGCTTCGGAATTCTTTTTCTACTTCTTCAAACGGCTTTGTGATCAGGAAGCAGGAAAACCACTGGTTGCAGATTTCCATCCCCCTTAATTCCAGCGCTTTTTTCAGTACGCTTGTATCTTTTGGATACTTGTTGCCTACTTCAGAGCCTGTAAACCCTGCCAATGCCATTTCGCTGATGCACTGTTCAAAGGTATTTTCCTTGCCCAAATCTGGCATATCGTCATTTGTCCATACAATTGGAGCGATCCCTAATTTTACCTTGCTTTTGTCAAACATTGTGTTTCCTCCTTGTTGTTTGTCCACCGTTTTCTATTGAATTATTGCCGTTTCCATATAAATTTTAAATGTAAAATTTACAAAATCTATCGTCTTTCATTAGCTGCAGCCTTCTTTATAGCGGCTTTTCGCAGTTAAATACTTCTATATGGTGCTTTACATTTTCATATACACCCTGCACCATTGCCGTATTTAGGTCAAAGTAATTATGGGCCCCTTCTTTTGCGATATAAGCTTCCACTTTCCTGGTCAGGCTGTTAAAGCTTGCGGTAGCAATATTTACCTTTACAATGCCAAGTGAAATCGCGCGCCGGAAATCTTCGTCGGTAATCCCGCTGCCGCCATGAAGCACAAGCGGGATATTGGTTTTTTGCTGGATTTGTTCTAGTACATCAAAAGCCAGCTTTGGCGCTACCGGATAATTGCCGTGTGCATTTCCGATCGCAACTGCAAGCGCGTCGATTCCGGTCTGCGCGCAGAAGGCCTGCGCATCGTCCGGGTTGGTGCAGCGCACACCGTGGTCGCTGCTGCCGTCTTCGCTGCCGCCGACTAACCCAAGCTCTGCTTCTACCGTTGCGCCAAAATCTTTTGCAATCGATACAACTTCTTTTGTACGTGCAATATTTTCTTCAAACGGATAAGTAGAACTGTCGTACATCACCGACGTAAACCCAAGGCCTAATGCCTTTTTTACAACATCCAGCGTCAGGCCGTGGTCTAAATGGACGGCAATGTCTACGCTGGCTGCTTTCGCTGCCTGTACCATCATAGGCCCCATAAGGTCTAACGGGGAATGTTTCAGCCGCACTTCCGCGATCTGAAGGATAATCGGCGTTTGCAGTTCTTCTGCTGCCTGCACTGCGCCTTTTACCATTTCCATATTTCCGACGCTAAATGCGCCGATCCCGCGGCTTTTGCCCTGTGCCCCTGCAAGCAGCTCCTTCATTGTTTTTAACATAAGCTACCTCCTGCAAATTTTATCTGGATTTAATTCCACAGATTGTGGTACATCTGCACAATATCTTCCTTGGTAATATCACGCATTGTATTCTGCGGGCTGCCGCTTTCCATCGCATCGTGCGCCATTTTATCCACTACTTCCATAAATTTCCCGCGGTCAATGCCAAACTGCTCCAAAGTTGGCGTATCCAGCTGATCTACCAGCTGTGCGATTTTGTCCAGGAACTTCTCCGCCGCCTCTTTATCAGCATCCTGGCTGCCAGCTGCCCCAATGGCCCTGCCCAATGCCGCAAAACGCCCATATGCACCTTCCAGTGCAAAACCCAGGCATTCTTTCATCAGCATTGCATTGGAAAGCCCATGTGCTACATGGAACAGGGCCCCAATTGGGCGGCTCATTCCGTGGATCAGCGTTACCGAAGCGTTGTTAAATGCAATGCCGGCTTCCAGTGCTGCCACTGACATCTGCACCCTTGCTTCTTCATTTTTACCATCCTGATAAGCAACCGGAAGGTAAGTAAAGATCCGTTTCACCGCGGACAGGGCAAATGTATCTGACAACGTCTGCGCCTTTCTGGATGTATACGCCTCTACTGCGTGGCACAATGCATCCAGCCCAGTAGCGGCCGTAATTTTTGGCGGTGCCGTCATCGTAAACTGCGGGTCGATAATCGCAAGGGACGGCATCAGCACTTTGCCCTTTAAAAGCATTTTTATATCTTTTTGGGTATCGGTAATGATCGTAAACTGGGTTGCTTCGGAACCCGTCCCTGCCGTCGTAGGAATTGCTGCCATTGGAGGCATTTTTACATCAATGACTTTGCCCATATAATCCGAAATGCTGCCGCCATGTTCCACCAGGGACCCGATTGCCTTCATCGAATCGATCGGGCTGCCGCCGCCCAATGCTACCAGAAAATCACATGCTTCTTCTTTATAGGCAGCCAGCCCTTTTTCAATCATCTTATCCGTAGGTTCACCTGTTATTTCGGAATAGATTGCATATGCTACCCCTACGTTTTTTAATGCCTGTTCCAGCTTTGCGCAATTGCCAAGGTCGATCATCACCTGGTCTGTAACAACCAGAGCCTTTTTCCCAAGCCCCTTTAACGACTCCTGTGCCATTTCAAGCGCCCCAGAGCCAGATATGATCTGCCCTGGTACGATAAACTCCCGTGCCATAAAGCCCTCCTTTATTTCTATGTTTTTCGTTCTTTGTTTTTGTAATCATGCACCGTGCATCCAAGTATACCGTTTATCTTTGCAGCATAGCCTGCCCTGGACTTTAAAACTGTGCATCATGCATCCAGGTATACCGTTCATCTTCACAGCGGTCTGTCTGCAGCCATGGATTTCCGTCCAGATGGCGTATCATCCAGCAGGTATACATCTGGAACCCTGGCGCAACGGCCTGCGGATGCAGCTCGCCGCCCGGTATCGCAGAAAAGCTTCCGTTTACGCTCTTAAAAACCTGATCCCCAACAAAGCTTGCGCCAAAGCCTTCCGGCCGGTCAAACAGGAAATAATAGGTTTCCGGCTGCGGATGCCTGTGCGGCAGGTAGCCAGACCAGTTGCCCCTGTCATTTAACACTTCGCCTAAAACCATATTGGAATCCGGCGCTATATCATGGTCAAAGATCGTGTTTACCCGGCGCTTTGCCACATTTCCAAATTTCCCTACGCTGGAATACCCCCACGGTGCATCCTCTGGCTGGTAGAGCTTGCTGGCAAATTCCTTTTCGTTTTTGGTACACTGCATTAAAATTTCGGTTTCTTCCTCCGCCGTTACAACTGCTTCTTTCCCCGTACAGATATGCAGGCACCACGGGCCTTGTGTAAATACATCTTTCCTGCTGGCTGTTGCTTTGTTCCCTTCCCATTCATAGGCAACCTTGCCGGACAGCAGGAGCACTGCTGTTTCCTCGCCGCTTCTGCCAAACGTCCTGCTTTCGCCCGCTTTCATATGGTAAACGCGGATGTCCATCATCATTGCCTGATATTCATTGTCATAAGTCGTAAGGATTTTTTCACCATTGCCGTCATATTCCGGATAGCCGAATACTTCACCCATTTTTGCCCTCCTGCATTTTATAGTTATTACATCATAGTTTTATATTTTGAATTTAATTTTCCTTTAATAATCCCTTGCTTCCCTGCGGCCTTCCAAAACGCCCTCGCATGCCTTCCTTACCGATTCTTTTTCAGAAGTTGTTGCAATGCCCACATTCCACCAGGATTCATAGCCGTCTGTCATCGTCTTTGGAATAACCTTTAGGTCAAACAGGCAGGCACGGCTTTGCTGCTTCGCATCTGTAAGCGCTGCTTCCAGCTCGCCGATCGTGCGGCAGGTATAAGCCTTTAATCCATAGCCTTCGCCGATCTTTGCATAATCTACCGGGATCAATTCCCCACAAGGTTTTTTGCCGTCTGTATAACGGAACTCCGTTGCAATGCTTCCAATCCCGTGGTTCATTTCCAGGTTATTGATACAGCCAAACCCGCAGTTGTCAAAGATAATTATATTTACCTTTTGTTTTTCCTGCATAATGGTCATAATTTCGCTATGCAGCATCTGGAAGCTGGAATCGCCTACAACACAGTATACTTCATTATCCGGCTCTGCAAATTTAACGCCCAGCGTAGCAGCCACTTCATAGCCCATGCAGGAATAGCCGTATTCTGCATGGTAGCCGCCCCGTTTGTCAGTCGTCCACATACGCTGCATACAGCTAGGAAGGGAACCGCCTGCCGTAACGATCGTAGCGTCTGCATCAATTACCCTGCGGATTGCCGCAAGCGCTGCAGTCTGTGTGATCTTCCCATCCGTCAGTTTGACAAATTCCGGGATCGTCCTTGGATCACGCGCTTTGATGATCGGCTCGAAATCCTCACCAGTATAAGCAATGCTGCCAAGCCGCTGCATTTCTTCATCCCAAGCCTGCTTCGCCTGTGCGATTTCATCCTGGTAAGCAGAAACATAGCCTTTTGCACGCAGCTTTTCCGAAAGCGCTGCCACGGTTGCTTTCGCATCCCCGACTGCTTTTACCGCATCCATCTTATATGCATG
Source organism: uncultured Eubacterium sp. (assembly GCA_947089855.1). GTDB lineage: Bacteria > Bacillota > Clostridia > Lachnospirales > Lachnospiraceae > Eubacterium_J. The sequence goes on along the minus strand of CAMUML010000014.1, from coordinate 53,198 downwards.
GTACCTGCAGTTGTTGACCGTAACAAATTTTACATTTTCATTTTTAAACAGCCGTTTGGAGCTGGTTGTAAAATCAGACAGCCTGGTACCGATTGCAATGACTACGTCTGCATCTTTTGCAATGATATTGGACGCATAGGTACCGGTTACGCCAATGCCGCCCAGGCAGTATGGATGGCTGGATTTGCAGGCGCTCTTGCCGCCCTGGCTTTCGCCAAACGGGATTTTAAACTCCTCACAGAACTTTTCAACCGTTTCCCCTGCTTCCGAGAAACGTACCCCGCCCCCTACAATCACAAGCGGCTTCTTTGCCCCTGCAATCACCGCTACGAGATCTTCCAGTTCTTCTTCTACTGCAACTGGACGGGTAATCCTGTGGACACGTTTTTGGAAGAAATACTCTGGAAAATCATAAGATTCCCCTTCTACATCCTGGCAGAGTGCAATACAGCACGCCCCAGTCTCCGCCGGGTCCGTCAGCACACGCATTGCATTGATCAATGCTGTCATTACCATTTCCGGCCTTGTAATCCTGTCCCAATACTTGCACACCGGCTTAAATGCATCGTTCGTCGTCGTCGCCAGGCTGTTGCTTTGTTCCAGCTGCTGGAGCACTGGATCCGGCTGCCTGGAAGCAAACGTATCGGCCGGGAACACCAAAAGCGGGATATTGTTTACCGTTGCCGTTGCACATGCCGTTACCATATTAGCAGCGCCAGGGCCTACGGAAGAAGCACATGGTATGATCTTTTTACGTCCGCTTTGTTTTGCAAATGCAGTTGCTACATGGCACATGCCCTGTTCATTCCTGCCCTGCAGCACCTTAAGCTGCCCCGGGTTGGTATCCAGCGCTTCACCAAGGCCCACTGCAATGCCGTGTCCAAAGATCGTGAAAAAGCCTTCTACAAATTTGGTTTCTATACCGTCCATTGATACATATTGGTTATCCAAAAATTTTACGATTGCCTGGGCGGTAGTCATTCTGATTGTATCTGCCATAGGTCTATTCTCCTTTTTCCTGTTTCATTTCGATTTTTTCATTCCCTGATACCAGAAAATCTATTCATTGATACTGCATTATACACGTGCGATCATTTCGCCGTACTGTTCTTTTTCTTCTTTTATAAATGCGTGCACTTCCTCTGGGCCTGGCAACGCATCCGAGCAGTTGTTGCTCTTTACCATCATCGATGCTTCTGCGGAACCAAATTCCAGGCAGTCGATCACTTCCCAGCCTTGGTACAGCCCATATAAAAATCCGGAGCCATAGCCGTCGCCGCCGCCAAACCCTTTTCTTGCCTGTACTGGGAACGGTTTTATGGAAAAACTCTGCCCGTCGTTGGTATAAGCGGTAGAACCCTGCATCCCATGCTTGATCACAACAATCTTGGCATGGTACCCCTGCCAGAAAGCGGCGGACTGCTCATCAGTCATCCCTGGCTGGATTAATTTTTCAGTCAGGTCAAACTCTTCCCTGGAACCCATAATAATGTCCGCTTCTTTTGCTACCATTGAGTAATAGATCGATATTTCATCCGTATTTTTCCAGTTATATTCGCGGTAGTCGATGTCAAAAATGATCTTTGTATCATTTTTCTTTGCCAGCATAACAGCCTTGATCGCCGCTTCCCTGGAAGGGCTTTCCGCAAGGGCTGTGCCGGAAATCAAAATTGCCTTTGCCTGGCGGATATAGCCTTCGTTTATATCGTCCACTGATAACTGCAGGTCTGCAATACGGTTGCGGTACATTAAAATGCTGCTTTCTTTTGCAGAGAGCATCTCGGTAAATGTCAACCCAAGTTTTTCGCCGCCCGTACATTTTGTAATCTGCGACGTGTCGATCCCTTGTTCATTAAAATAATCTACAACAAATTCCCCAAACTGGTCATCGGAAACTTTCCCAATAAACCCTGCTTTCATACCATGCCTCGTCACCCCTACGGCAATATTCGCCGGGGAACCGCCTACAAATTTTTCAAACATATGCACTTTCTTTAGCGGCTTAAACTCTTCTTTCACCTGGTCGTTGTAAGCCGGGTTAAAATCAATAGCTACCCTCCCCAACAGGATTAAGTCGTATGGCCTTGCGTCGTCGAATGCAATGTACTTCATTTCACATATCCTCCATTTTTATTTTATTTGCAAAAATGCGTGCTTTTTGCGTGCTTTACGTTCTTTTGTGTTCCTTTGATGTGCTTATCTTAGCATGGAAAATTGCTGATTGCAAGGGGTATTTTTTTAGGTTTTGAGGTTTCTACGTTTTTAACAATTTTTTATGGTTTATTTGTAGGTATTGCACAAAGATAATTTGCACGCAAAAGCACGCGTACAGGCTGGTGGATAAGGCAATCGAAAAAAGCCGGGAAATAAAATCCCCGGCGTTACTTATTCCCCGACTTTCTATTTTTTCATCAACGGCCTTAGGTACTGCCGCTTATGGCAGATAGCAGCGACAAATACCTTTGGGTCTTGTTTTGTATATCCTCTTGTGATACCCCATAATACAGGTACAGCTCCCTGGCGATCTTTTTTAGCTTTTTCATTGCCTTTTTGTCCCCTGAATAAGACGGCCCAAAAAGGCCCCACCGGTAGTCCATTGCTATTTCCATCTGCCCGCCCGCTATCCTGATCTGAAAAATATGGAAATCCATCGGCATCTCGCTGTCCGGGACCTTGGCCGCCATTTTGCTGCGCAGCTGGGATTGGCGCAGCAGTTCTTTTGCAGCTTTTTTATCCAGCACATCCGGACATGCAATCTCCTGCAGGCTGCCTAATAATTGCGGCTTGTGCGTCAGGATCAGCCCCTCTTTTGCACTCTTATATTGTTCTGCATACTGCCTTTTTGTTTTCGGGATTTCAGCTGCATGGTATTTCTTTTTTGCATACGCGGCCACCTGTTTTAAAGTATGCGGGTTTGCGCTGACCTTCTTCGCCGCCCTTTTTCGCCTGTAATGATAAATACATTGGCGGATACGCCATTTAAGCGGCCGCGGCTGTTCCCCTGGAAATTTCCCTGCCAGGAAAATACTCGTCGGCCCGTCGGCGCCTCCAATAATTGAAACCTCTTTTTCTTTCCTATCCATTTTCCTTTTCTTCCTTTTTGCCCAATATTTGCTCAGTTAAACGATTTATAAACTACTGTCGGCAGCATATGCTTTATCCGCCCTAGGGCGTGTTCTGGCCTGAATAAATATTAAATTTCGTCTTAATATTTATCTCAGTATAGATATGCTCTTCCTGCGGCGCCTGGCCTTTTAGCAGCAATTCAGCCAGGATATGCGGCGGGCGGTACCCTTGTACATAACCCCCCTGGTCAATCAAAAAATCCGCAATGCCGTCTTCCAGCAGCTTCTCATTTCTGGGGGTCAGGTCATAGATAATAACATATGGCCGCCTGTCCAGTTTCAAAGTCCCAAAAGCTGCCCTTATGCCAGCCTGCCCGCCGGATACGACAAAAATCCCGGTAATCCCCTGCATCCCAAGCATCGTATTCGTTATAATGCGCTCTACCTGTGCGGCATCGTCAAAGCTGCCCTGCACGCCTGCCAATTCCATATCCGGATAACTATTTTTTAGTTCTTCCACAAACCCATCGACACGCATATTATCTACATGGTTGCTGAAATAACCAGTAATCACCAGTATCTTCCCTACCCCACGTGACATCAGCCCCATCAGCCCGGCTGCAGCCCGGCCGCTCTGGCGGTTGTCCATCCCTACAAAACAGGAGCGCCTGGTGCCTACAATATCCGAATTAAAGGTTACGATGGGAATATTTTTTTCTCCTATGATATGGTTGATCTTCATCCGGATGCCTTCACTATCCACCGGCATCAGTGCAAGGCCGTCAATGCCCTTATCCAGCAGCCGTTCCACTGCTGCTAATTGTTCTTTTTCATCCACGGAATCCCCTTCTTCCAAAAGCAGCTCTACCCCCCGCTCCGCCAACTCCTCCCCGGCAGCACGGATGCCGCGGTTTACCTCGATCATAAACGAAGATTTGGCAAGCTGCGTTACGATCCCGATTTTTACGGTCCGCTTTCTTCCATGAAAAACAGGCACACCCGCTGCACCTGCCCGTTTGCGCTTTGGCACATATCCCATTTCATCTGCAATATCCAGTATTTTCTGTGCTACTTCCGGGCTGATACGCCCCCGCTGGTTTAGCGCCCGGTCTACAGTCCCGCGCGAGACGCCTGCCTTGTCTGCAATCTGCTGGATAGTCACCTTCATTGTAAATCCCTGCTTTCTAAATGTAAATAAAACTGATGTACTTATTATAACTGACTTTTTTTTGAAAGGGAATGGCCTTTTTCATTTTTTAATTGATAAGCAGCAGGCCTCGTTACTATTCACGGGCCAGGAATGCGCATAAACTGCGCATTCCGTGAGAACATGATTCAGGAGTGAGGGGCGATTTTGCGAAGCAAACTTCCAATTATCGCCCCGAATGGTTGCTATGAGCGGCCCCCAGGCCGTGAATAGTAACCAGGCCTCCAGCTTGCCATACTCCCCCAAACCAGCTATAATAAGGGTACTTCCATTCAAACCAAAACCGTTAAGGAGGCCCTATGAAATACAATTGCCTAATTATAGACGACGAACAGCTTCTCGCTGACAGCACAGCCGAATATTTTAACCTATTCGGGGTAAATACAGCCGTTGTATACGACGCCGAGGGCTGTATGGAATTTTTTAAAGAACATACCGCAGACCTGCTGCTTTTGGATATTAACCTTGGCAGCAGCAGCGGATTTACGCTCTGCCAAAAACTGCGCGGCCAGACTGACGTCCCGATTTTATTTATTTCTGCACGCACAAGCGACGACGACAAAATTGCCGCACTCCATATCGGCGGGGACGACTATGTGCAAAAACCGTATTCACTCGGCGTCCTGCTTGCAAAAGTGCAGGCTGTGTTAAAACGCTGCAGCCAGGATGTGGCTGCCGGATACCACGACGGATACCTGTCGGTTGATTTTAAAGCTGGCCAGGCGGCCGTTGAGGGGAAGACGGTCAAACTGACAGCACTGGAATTCCGGTTATTGTCCTATTTGATCAAACAGGAAAACCAAGTGGTTTCCAAGCAGGAACTGTTTGAAAACGTGTGGGCAGATAAGTTTACCGCAGATGGCACCTTAAATGTACATATCCGTAAAATACGTGAAGCAATTGAACGTGACCCTGGCAGCCCTGCCTATATCGTAACGGTATGGGGCAGCGGCTATAAATTTTGCGGAAAGGGGCAAAAGGCATGAAACAACGGACCTTTTTGGCCATCCTGCTGTTGCTTTTTGCAGCAGAAATTTTAACGCTTGCCATATTCGCATTATCGGATACCGAAACCCTGCAAGATTCCGTGGCTGTCAATGAGGCCGTCCATTCTGTACAGGATAACTGGGATAGGCTGGCACAGCATAAGAATGCTGCGGGGCTATCCTATGTTGTACTGGATCTGGACGGAAATGTCCGCTACCGGACAAAGGATGGGTTAAGCGAAACAAAAAACCAGGCAATCATCCACAGGGATACCATCCTGGAGCTGGAAACGGGAGGCAACGCAGTAGGCTGGATCCTGATTGCCAATGACAGTATACCGGCCATGCAGGCCCAAAAACGGCACACGGCCCTGTTTTTGGCCATTGCAGCCTGCCTGCAGGGCTGTATTTGCGCTGGGTACCTTTTGTATATCCACCACACTATGATCCGGCCATTTTCCCAATTAAAAGGGTTTGCCGAACGGATTGCAGACGGGAACCTGGACATTCCGCTGGAAATGGACCGCCGCAACCTGTTTGGCGCGTTTACCGAGGCATTTGACCTGATGCGTTCCGAGTTAAAAAAGGCACGCATTGCGCAAGCCAAAGCAAATGCCGACAAAAAAGAACTGGTCGCCAAGCTTTCCCACGACATCAAAACACCAGTTGCCAGCATCAAAGCTGCCTGCGAAGTTGGCGCGGTACTTGCGGAAACGCAAAAAAGCCGGGACAATTACGTACAGATCATCCGCAAGGCCGACCAGATCCATACATTGATCACCAACTTATTTACCGCCGCCCTGGAAGAACTCAGCCAGCTTACGGTAACACCCGGCTGCATGGAAGGCAAAGAACTGGAAGTATTGCTTCTGAATGCAGACTACCTCCACCGGACAGCCGTGCCTGCTGTGCCAGACTGCCTGCTGTATGCCGACCGGCTCCGCCTACAGCAAGTATTTGACAACTTGTTTGCCAACTCCTACAAATATGCAGATACCAGGATTGACCTTACGGTATGCCAGGACGGCGGCTGCCTTGCCGTTACTTTGGAAGACTACGGCGGCGGCATCAGCCCTGCGGAACTGCCCTTATTAAAAGAAAAATTCAAGCGCGGTACAAATATTAAAGATATTGAAGGCAGCGGACTTGGGCTTTATATTTCGGATTATTTTATGAAAGAAATGCATGGGGAGCTTACGGTTGAAAACGGCAAACATGGATTCAAGGCCACCGTAAAGATTGCGCTGGAAGGGATATGCCAATCTACGATTTAAGGAATATTTAAGGACTGCCTAAAGACATTTAAGGATACCGGCCGTAAAATAAAACGTGCAAAAAGGAAAAAATATTGTTGCCCGCCGGCATTCGGTACGGCCGCCAAACGATACTGGCAAGTTGTTTGTGTGGTACAAATTAGACAGTTTCAGACTCTAATTTCTGTCTGGATGGCGTACTAGGGGCAGCAGACAAGGAGGCCCGTATGCAGCAAGTACTGTTAAAAACCGAAAATCTAAGCAAATCCTTTTCCAGTGGAGGGGCTTTGCAGCACGTTTTAAAAAACATCAGCCTGGAACTTTACCAGGGCGATTTTACCGTGATCATGGGGGCAAGCGGCGCTGGGAAATCCACGCTCCTATATGCCCTATCCGGTATGGATACGCCGTCGCTTGGGACGGTCACCTTTGGAAATGAGGCCATTTCCAGCCTTACTTCCGACGGGCTGGCCGTATTCCGGCGCAGGCACTGCGGGTTTGTATTCCAGCAGATATATTTAATAGACGGCATGAGCGTAATGGACAATGTGCTCTCGGCCGGGCTGCTTGTCAACAAAGACCGCCGGGCAATTACTGCACGTGCAAAAGAGCTGTTTGCAGCCGTCGGCCTGCCTGAAAGCACGCAGAAAAAATTTCCTACACAGATTTCAGGGGGCGAGGCACAGCGTGCCGGGATTGTACGGGCCCTGATCAACCGCCCGGAAATCTTATTTGCCGATGAGCCAACTGGCGCGCTCAATTCCAAAACCGGCCTGGATGTGCTGGATACGCTGACTTCGTTCCATCAACAAGGGCAAAGCGTCGTTATGGTCACGCACGATATGCGCTCTGCAAGGCGCGGAAACCGGATCTTATACCTAAAAGACGGCGTTATACTAGGGGAATGCGCACTGGGCGCCTACCGGCACGGCGATACGGCAAGGCACAAAAAACTTGCTGGTTTTCTAACGGAAATGGGGTGGTAACTATGAAAAAAAGTATCCTCCTCGCCCATTCCAACCTGCGCAGGGCAAAAGGCCAGATGGCTGCAATCGCTGTACTGATGCTGCTTGCATCCTTTATGCTGAACCTGTGGCTGATGCTTGCGACAGACTATAAACAAAATTTTGACCGCTGCCATAACCGTCTGAATGCGGAGCATGTGATACTCGCCGCTGACAGTACCGATGCCAAACTGCGCAGCATTTTGACAGATACCCTGGAAACAGACCGCCGCACGGCTGCATACCAGCTAGACGATGCAATGGACATGGCCGGCTCCTTTACCTATCATGGCGGCGAAATAACCACAAACTTTATCATCCTTCCAAAAGAAAAAGCGCTGTCACGGACAATCGGCAAAACAGAACTGGTAGAAGACAGCAGCTATACAAGCGGCATCTATCTGCCTATGCTGTATAAAACGGAAGAAACCGCAGTAGGAAAGGCCATCGCCTTGACCATCGGGAACCATACGTTAAACTACACCGTATGTGGCTTTTTCAATAATGTTATGGCTGGTTCCCATAATTGCTCGCTTTGCCTAATTATGCTGACGCAGGATAAATACGAGGAACTAAAACACCTGGGCTATGCGCCTGCATCTACCCTGGTTTCCGTGCGGATTTTCGACAAATCCCAAAGCGAAGATTTTCAAGCCATGCTCAATGATACGGTTTCCGGAAATTTCCCGGATACACGGATACTGAGCAACTCCTATACACTGGTAGCGCAGTCCCGCTATATTTCGCAGATGATCTGCTCTGGCATTGTCAGCGCTATGGCGTTTTTTGTTTTATTAATCGCATTGGCCGTTATTGCATCCAATATTATCAACTATATTCAGGAAAACATGAAAAACCTGGGTGCCCTAAAAGCCATCGGCTATACAAGCGGGCAGCTGGTCCGCTCGCTCCTGCTCCAGTTCCTCGGGATATGCCTGGCAGCAGCTTCGGTTGGCGCAGCGCTTTCCTATGGCCTGTTCCCGCCGGTCAATACCTTAATGGTCTCGCAGACAGGCATCCCGTATGCGGTCCATTTCCTGCCGCTGCCATTTGCTGCGACGCTTGCCCTTTTAAACGGGGCGGCCGCGCTTACCGTATGGCTGTCTGCACGCAAGATCAAAAAAATCGAGCCGATCACAGCACTGCGCCAGGGCATCCAGACACATAATTTTAAACGCAACCATATCCCGCTGGAATCATCCAGGGCACCCCTGCACCTTGCACTAGCCTTAAAAACGGCATATTCCGGGGCCAAGCAAAACCTTACCATAAGTATCACCATGCTTATCCTATCGCTTGTAACCGTCTTTTCCGGTGTTATGGTAAAAAATGTCATATCTGATATGACGCCATTTTTAAACCTGGTCGTAGGGGAAACAGCAGACAGCTGCATCAATATCGATCCAGAGTTTGAATCGGAATTTTTACAGGCCATGCAATCCGACAAACGTGTGGAAAACATTTACCTATACCACTCCGAACAGATCCAGCACGTCGGCGGCATCGGGCTTACCGCAACGTTTTGCGACGACTTTTCCAAAGTAAATAACCCAGACGTCTGCCTAAAAGGCCGTTTTCCAAAATACGACAATGAAATGGCCATAGCAGTAAAATACGCAGGCGAACATGGCCTGCAGATCGGGGATGAAATCACCCTATCCGCATACGGGAAAGAGGCCCGCTACCTGATCTGCGGATTTACCCAGATCAGCAACAACCTTGGCAAAGACTGCCTGCTGGCTAGAAACGGGTATGAAAGGCTAGGGCACCCGGATAACCTAAGCTATTATTTAAACCTTGCTAAAAACGTATCCATTGACCACTTTAATGAAGAAATAAATGCAGCGTTTGGAGGCAGCGTTAATGCCACCCTCAATGTTTCTTCCATTATCGACGGTTCTTCCAGCGTATATGTGGCGCTTATGGAAATGATCGTAACCGCTGTTTCCATTTTGAGTATCTTAATTATCGTATTTGTCCTATACCTTTTGGTACGCACGATGCTTAACAATAAAAAGCGGGACTATGGGGTATTAAAAGCGCTTGGGTATACAACCTGGGAGCTGATTGTGCAGACTGCAGCCAGCTTTATGCCCGCAGTTATCCTTTCTACGGTAGTAGGGCTTGCGGTGAGCTGTTTGTTGATCAACCCGCTGATCGGGGTATTTTTAAGCGGGATTGGGATTGTGGAATGTTCGTTTGCAGTACCGGCCGGGTTTGTCGTAGCTGCTGGGGCTGGGCTCTGTGTGTTTGCTTTTGCGGCTGCCTGCTTATTGGCTGCACGTATCCGAAAAATTGTGCCGAAAGAGCTGCTGGCTGGGGAATAGCTGTTAATTGTGGCCTCCGGGACGCCACAATATAACACCCTATCGAAACTGTCATATAACAAGGGCCTGACGATGAAAAATATTTCACTAAAAACTTCCATTTAATGGGAAAATATGCAATAATATCATTATTACCTGACACAGGTTAGCCATTTCTGTCCAGATGGCCACCAATGTACCGGGCACAACACGAAAGCGTGTTTGAAAAATACATCTTACGGAAAGCATTTTTCAAACACGTTCTAACAGCTGCAAACTTTGAAAGGAGAAGATACGTCAAATTGAACATAACAAATAACGTCATGAAAAAAATATGCCCCATTATTTTAACTATAACTATATTTAACTCCAGCCTTATTTCTTCCAGCCCTTTAACTGCTGCGGCTTTACCTATAAAAGCCAGTACACAGGCAAACGATGCAAAGCAGTGCGCACCGGCCACAATCCCCAAAGCTTCCACTGCAAGGATCTGGTCTGCTGTAAACAGCGGCGATGCGGAAATCACTCCAACACAAGCTGACAAAATGGCATTAGCGCTAACGGACAAGATATGGGTATGGGACTGGGTAGCTTTTTTTGTACCGTATATGTCAAAAAAGGGCGTAAAGAAACTGCTTCCTGCTTCCAAGCAGTCAGAATGGGCTGGCTGGACCGATATGGAGACTGGCAAAAAACTGGCATTTACCAAAAAGCAGATCAACGCTGCCAGAAAACATAAACCTGCCCAAGCGCTTACCCGCAAAGACATCGACGGCCATGCTTTGCTTATTATGCAGTCTAATGGGGACTGGGGCTGCATTTCGTTTATGCTCCCATATATGACCCGCAAAGGAATCCGTTCCGTAGTCCGCTGCTATAATAAAAAGCATGGCGATGATAAAAAACAGGCAGCCGATTATTACAGCTTGATTTTGGAACCCTAACCTAATGGAGAACATATGCTATCAATGCCATTCACTTAAGCCCAACACATGTATATCTTGCATGCTAAACATTGTATCAAAAAAACAGAGTACAAACCCTGTTTTTTTGATATTTCTATTTATCGTTATAATGCCTTTTGCATGATGCAATAATAACTGCACCATCTTTTTCTTTATAACATCATATCGAATACACAATGTATAGCATTTTCTTTACAATTTTATAATATCTATTATTCCTTATATTCCAAATAAGCCCCTTTCATCGGGCTAGCTGCATGTTCCATAAACAAGCGCAGCACACCCTTTTTATAGCGTAATTCCCGCGGCCTCCAGTTTTTCCTGCGTTGTGCCAAAATTTCATCTATTTCCGCCAATGTTTTACGTTCCCCGCAGATGCCGACGATATTTAATTTACGCCCGGCAATGTCGATTTCTATCAAATCCCCCTCTTCTACCAGGGCAATTGGCCCGCCATCTGCTGCTTCAGGGCTGCAATGCCCAATCACCGGGCCGGTGGATGCACCAGAAAAGCGTCCGTCTGTGATTAACGCTATACTTTTTCCCAGCTCTTTATCACTGCTGATCGCCTGCGAAGTATAAAACATCTCCGGCATCCCGCTGCCTTTTGGACCTTCATAGCGGATAAATACAGCGTCGCCTTTTTCCACTTTGCGCTTTAATACGGCATCCAGGCAATCTTCCTCGCAGTCAAATGGCTTTGCCCGCAACACTGCGTGGAACATTTCCTTTGGGCATGCAGTATGCTTTATCACTGCCCCTTCCGGCGCCAGGTTGCCGCGCAGTACGGCAATGCTTCCGTCTGTCCCAATTGCCTGGCTTGCCGGGCGGATAATATCATTTTTGGCAAGGGAGCAGCCATAGCGTTTGTTAAATTCCTCCAGCCATTTGCTGCATCGCCCATAAAATCCATTTTGTTTTAATTCTTCCAGGTTTTCCCCAAGCGTCTTGCCGGTTACGGTCATTGCATCCAAATGTAGATGGCTACGGATTTCTTCCATCACAGCCGGTACCCCGCCTGCATAGTAGAAGCACTCTGCCGGCCAGCGGCCCGCCGGGCGTACATCCAGGATATAGGCCGCATTGCGGTGCAGGCGGTCAAAGGTATCGCCTGTAACCTCAATACCCAGCTCATGGGCAATGGCTGGTAAATGGAGCAGGCAGTTTGTGCTGCCGGATACTGCTGCATGCACCAGGATTGCGTTTTCAAAACTGTCCATTGTGACAAGGTCACTTGGGCGCATATGCCCCGACTGTGCCAGCTGTACGGCCCGCCTGCCCGCTTCCCTTGCGTAATCCATCAGGTCAGGGCTTGCCGCAGGCATTAAGGCGCTGCCAGGCAGTGCCAAGCCCAGTGCTTCCGCCATAATCTGCATGGTAGAAGCCGTACCGATAAAAGAACATGCCCCGCAGCTTGGGCAGGCATTGCGTTTTGCCCAGTTCAGCTTTTCTTCGTCAATTTCCCCTCTTTGATACTTCGCACTGTACATGCCAAGCTGCTCTAACGTGAGCATATCCGGCCCGGCATTCATGGTGCCGCCCGGTACAACAACTGCTGGGATGTTTAGCCGGCAAAGCCCGATTAAATTGCCCGGCATCCCTTTGTCGCAGCTGGACAAAAATACGCCGGCATCAAAAGGCGTCGCATTTGCATGGACCTCAATCATATTTGCGATCATTTCACGGCTGGCAAGGCTATAATTGATGCCGTCTGTGCCTTGGCTTTCCCCGTCGCAGATGTCGGTACAAAAATACCGGGCGCCAAACCCTCCGGCCTGTGCTATCCCTTTTTTTACTTCTTCTACTAAAATATGCAAATGGGCGCTGCCGGGGTGGCTGTCGCCATATGTGCTTTCTATTAGTATTTGCGGCTTTTCCAGATCCTGCGGCGACCAGCCGGTTCCGATACGTAAGGGATCCAGTTCTGGGGCCAGCCTGCGCATTTCTTGGCTTTTTAGGTTTTTCATTGTATATTTAGCCCTTTCTTTTTATGTTTGGATTCTTTTGTGGTGGTATGGCTACAGCAGTCCATTTGGCAACCTATTTGGTTACCTCTTTGTATAAAGCTAGTACCCCTTCGTAACCGCCGCCATATAAAAAATAATAATCGGCCTGTCCGCTCCCTTGCGTGTATAGATATTGGCCGTACATGGGAATTGTACAGCATATGGCTGTTGTGGCGGCTGCACCGATCCCATATCCGTATTCTGAATATAGCAATGGCATGCGCATCTTTTTTCCGCCGAAACTGATATACCTTGCTTTGTTGCCCATCGGTTCGAAATCGTCGCGCCCAATGCCTTTTGCAGATATTTTTTCGCTGCGTTGCCATTCAAAATAAGTCCAGGCTTCTAAGGCGCCATTTTGTTCTACTTGGCGTGGGAGCGCTGCTTTTTCTGCCAGCAGCAGCTTGTTTTGTTTTGTAAAAAACTGGACTGCACCGGTTTTTCTATCGATACGTATGATTAGCTTTTCTGTTGTAGCTTCTACTAGTTTTTTGCCTTCTTTTACGTTCCATAAAACCGGCTGCACTGGGCGGTAGTCCCAGTAGCTCGGGGCAAATTCCGCTGTTCCGGTTTTTTTGAACTGGACGTGGATAATGTCTCCTGTGGCTGGGGTTAGGCGCAGCAGCCCGTAATTGCTGATTAGCTCCAGTGCCGTTTCTGTTTTCCTTACAATCCGCACGGAATGGTCTATATGCCCATGGCCCTTGGGCCGCAGCAGGCTGTTGTCCGGGCACGCCCCGAAACGGTAAGGGGATTGGTTGATTGGGGTGTTTTTGCCTTCTTGGGATTTTTGCCGGCCTGCCACGGTTCCTGCCACGCTGCTGTCCGGTTTGCATGCTGGCGTTTTACGGCTTGTATAAAAAAACGCTGCCTGGCTTTGCACGGCTGGCTTTGCGGCCGGCTGGCCTGGCAAACCTGGCCTTGGTTTTATGCCTTGTGTATTAGCTGGCCCTTGCTTTGTTTTCGGTGCGTTTGCGGCTGCAGGTTTCACGCTGGACGTTGCGGCTGCAGGTTCCGCACTGGACATTGCGGCCATCCGTTGGATGCCGGATGTGCCTGGCGCTGTTTGCGGTACTGCAACTGGCCTTGGGCCCATTTTGCTGCGCAGGGCACGTTCGGTTTCCCCTTGCGCTGCTTTTTGCAGCTCCTGTTCCCTAGCAGTCTGTTCTTTCTTTTGGTACCGTATGGCATCTTTGCGCATCCCATATTCCAAGGACTGCATCCGCTTTTTTTGCGGTACTGGATCACTGATCAAACCAGTTAAATCCCCCAGATGGACAATTGCCAGTTCATGCAGCGCCCTCGTAGCTGCTACGTACAGCCGCTTGACATAGGCATCCTGCGCCGGATAGCTTTGGGAGGATGGGTTATATAACAGCACGGCGTCAAATTCCAGCCCCTTGGCATAGGCTACCGGCAGCACCATAACACCGTTTCCAAAATCTGTAGTTTCCAGGCTGCTGCCGGCAATGGGTATCCTGCCGGAAAGGCTGTCTTTGACGGCTTGCGCCTGCTCTTCATCCCTGCAGATGACTGCGGCTGTCTCCCGGCCCTGTGCCTGCCATGCCTGGATTATTTCTACTATGCCCTGCAGCATGGACGCTTCGCTGCGGTATGCTTTTATACACACCTTGTTCCCATGCCTCTGGATTGGCTCTACTGGATAGGCCGGGAAATTTCCGTGCCTTAGTATTTCCGTCGCAAAACGGGAGATTTCTACTGTGTTGCGGTAGCTTTTTTTTAACAGTCCAAAATGGTCATAGGTACCAGTCAAAAGAAGGGACTGAAGTTCACGCCAATCATCCAGGCCATAGCCATAATAAATATTTTGGGACACATCCCCCATTACCGTATAGGTACAGCCGCGCAGGCAGTATGCCAATGCATGGTAAGCCATCATGCCAAAATCCTGGGCTTCATCAATAATCACATGGGATGCTTCCCGGATACCATCGGTCTCCTTGATCCGTTTATAAAGGTATGCCAAAGCCGCCAGATCGTAGACATCAAATGTATGGCCTGGTACCGGTACTGCTTTCCCATCCTTGGCCTGGGCTTCTAAAAACTGCCGGTAGGCCTCGAAGATGGAACCTTTCCAGGAATCTCCCCCAAAATGCCGCCCAAAAGTCCGGCGCAGCTCCTTTTTTTCTGCAGCTGTATAAGAAACATGCTTTCCAGACAGCTCATTTTCGAGCCGCGCTAACAGCATCTGGTTTAGCATATTGACCTTGCCCTGTATGGATACTTGCGGGTTTTGTTCCAAATAAGTGCGGATGGAAGGCCCGTCTAATAAAGGTACGCCGTTTTTGGGGATGGATACTGCTGTTTGCGGGACCGTTTCGTATTCCAGCTGCCTGCAAAACCGCTCCAGGTCATGGAACCATGCACTGCTGCCTTTCCTGCAGGCATTTTTATCCTCTTTATCCACTGGGCAGATCTGATGGCAGCGTGGATCCCAGTCTTCGTATAACAGCCTGGCAAACATTTCCTCCATTGTCATCTGCAATACCCCATACACATCCAGATCCGGCAGCACCCCGGTGATGTAATTGAGTAAAATACGGTTGCTCCCGATAATATAAAAATCCTGCGGGCGGAACTGGCTTTCATAATTATACAAAATATAGGAAATACGGTGCATTGCTACGGTCGTTTTGCCGGAGCCTGCAACCCCTTGGACGATCAGGTTTGTCTTGGGCGACTGGCGGATAATGGCATTTTGTTCTTTTTGTATCGTCGCGATAATTTCCCCCAGCACCGCCTTTTTATTTTTCGCCAGGTACTGTGTCAGCAGCTCATCATTTGCCACCACATCCGAATCATAAAAATCTTTTAACCTGTCCTCCTCGATTTCATATGTGCGCTTGCGTTTTAAGTCGATCTCGTAGGCCCCTTCCTGTTTTACCGTATACCGGCATGGCCCGACGGCGTTTTCATAATAAACCGATGCCACCGGCGCGCGCCAGTCAATTACAAGCGGCTGGGTACCGTCCCCTGCAATGCCGACACGCCCTACATAGTAGGACTCTTCATAGGGCTGCTTTGAGTCTTTAAAATCAATCCTTCCAAAATACGGCTTTTTCCTTGCCTTTTGGCAGCGCAGCAGATTCCGTTTTTGTTCGGAGATCTGTGCATGGGTATTATGGAACAACGCCAGCGCTTCTTTATCTTTCGTTCCATAGATTTCCCTTAAATCGTCCAAATCGTCTGATAGTTTACGTATATTTTGTTCCGCTTTTTCTAAATTTTCCTGTGCTGCCTGGATAACCAGTTTAAGCTGCGCTTCTTCCGCTTCCCGGCTGAAACCGGGGACCGGGCGCGGTCCGTTCCCTGCTTCCATTGCCCCCTCCTTTCTGCCGCTGCCTTGCAGTTTTGTATCTAGCAGCCATTAAAAGCAACGGCACACTCCAAAGCAACGGCCATATAATTGCCTCTAAGGCCAGACTG
The DNA here is from genome assembly GCA_947089855.1 of uncultured Eubacterium sp. GTDB lineage: Bacteria > Bacillota > Clostridia > Lachnospirales > Lachnospiraceae > Eubacterium_J. The sequence goes on along the minus strand of CAMUML010000014.1, from coordinate 36,959 downwards.
GCCATCCAGTAAATCCCCCGGATCCCATTGGTCTGTTTCCAGGCTGTCGGTACCATAGAAAAACTGCAGGATTGGGATATTCCTAAACCTGGCGACGGCTAACGATGCAGCACATTCCATTTCAACCGCAAGGCAGCCTTGGGCTTTGCGCTCTTTTACAGCCTGCCTTGTCTCCCGGTACACAGCATCCGTCGTCCAGACTTTTCCTATTATATATGGGATTTGATGCTGTTCCATGCATCTGGCTGCCGTACCAACGGATTGGCTGTCCGCATCGATTTCTTCCTGGCCCGGAATATAATGGTAGCTGGTACCTTCATCCCGGACCGCGGACGATGGGATAATCACCCGGCTGCCTACGCTTGCCTTGTCCAATACCCCGCAGCTGCCAAACTGTACGATTTTTTTCGCCCCTAATGCGATCACCTCTTCCAGCCCTACCGCACAGGCCGGCGCCCCTACCCTGGAAATAAACAGCCCAAACTTTTTGCCTTTATATGTAATTTCATACACCGGCACTCCCCCATTTTCCGTACGCAATACTGCAATTTCCCTCGCCGGATGCTGTTCCAAAAAACCTTTGACCGTGATTTCTGAAAATGTCGTAATGCACACTTGCGGAAAACCGGCGGCTTCCTTGACCACATCGCAAGGATTGATAAATGCATCCTTTTCTTTACAAAACCGGTTAAAAATCGTTGCCATTTTACTTACCCCCTTACCAATATTTTTTTGACCTGCCTTACAATACCCGCCGGTATCCCTTTATCCACAGGCATCAGTTTGCTGTACATGCGTACCCCCTGGTAGGAAAATAAGATCAGGTCAACCACTGGCCCTGCCTCCACGTCGTAAAATTCCTGCCTGGCAACCCCATACTGTATCAGTGTTTTCCATGTATGCACAGACTTTTCATACTGTTTGTACAGCAGGTTCTTTTGGCCTGCTATATCCTGCATACTGAAATACTCATAAATGGCGGTGCTTAAGGATGACTGGCTGTCGATCATTTCCTCCTGGTACTTTTCCAAAATACTGCCTAAAATAGAAACTGCCGGTTCGTTTTGGCCAATGCGGCCATTGACCTCATCCTCCTGCCGGCCCACCATATCCTCTACCATTTCCTGGAAAATCTGGCGTGTACTTTCGTAATGGCCATATAAGCCGCCCCGGCTTAAATTGGCCGCTTCACAAATATCTTTCATCGTTACCTGTTTAAACCCCTTTTCCGCAAACAGGGGATAGGCGCTTTGTTTGATATGCTCCCTTGTCTGCTGCCCCTTTTTATTCACTATGTACCTTATCCCCTCCCCCTTTTTTGTTTTCCGACACGCGTGTCTGAAATTATTATACGACACATATGTCGGAAAGTCAATAGGTACCTGTTATCTTTTATTTATAAAAACAACCTTTGCTGTTCATATTCCTGTTCCCGGTTAAGCATTGGCGGAGTCCTGGAAAGTGCATATTCCATAAAATGGTGGTCAAAAACCCAGTCCTCCAGTTCTGCTTCTTCCAAAATAAGCGGCATCCTGTGATGGACCGGACGCACAGACGCATTGGCCTGCGTCGTCAGAACCATAAACCGGGGCTGGTCCGAAAAACAGTTATAAAACCCCGCCATATACACAACCGGCCGGCCTTCCCTATAAAAGATAGCCTTATTTTTATCCGGATCCCATTCATAAAAATGCTTTGCCGGGATAACGCAGCGCCGGTGCAGCAGGCTGGCGCAAAAGGCTTTCCGCTCCAACGCCGTTTCTGCCCGGGCATTGATAAGGAGCCCCTTTTTTTTGTACTGCGGGAACCCCCACTGCATTTCTTCCAGCTTCAGTGCTGCCGTGCTTCCATTGACCACAACTGCAGTATGGGACGGGTAAATATCCCCTGTCCGCATTTTGGTGGCTTGTGCCCCTGTATTTTTGACGATATGGGCAACCTCTCTAGCCGTTTCGCCGTCTACATAATATCTTCCGCACATAATATTTCCTCCTGCCTCCTTTGGCCTTCGTACGATTATCCTTTTACAGATTATATCTTTTATCCGAAAAATCATCCAGGCAATTTTACAATGGGTATAAAAAAAACAGGAAACGGTTTCTTGTTTTCCTGTTTTTTGTACCCATTGTGAAATTACCGCTATACAGCTTTTCGTTTCTTTTGATAAATCCAGATAATGTTTCCGGTATCACTTTTCCTGATTACTTGCCAGGATTACTTTTCCCGTCGTTTAACCCGGCACGTTTTATCAAGTTTGCAGCTTTTTTTCTGGACAGATAAGAAATGCGCTTAACCTTCCCTTTTGCATTTCGGACAACCTTAATACTTACGGACCCTTTCAGGTGTGGGTCAAACCGATATACCGAACCGTCCGGGCTTTGATCTTTGATCACCTTTACCCGCTTTCCTTTATAGTAATAAGAGCCGCCTTTCCTTTCTATGCCGCAGCCTGCATACGCCCCAGACAGTGTTTTGTCCAAAACTTCCCCATCCGGGCCCCCTGTTATCCAACCAGTATTATCTTTTTCTTTTGGCATAGGACTGGCCGCAACAGGACCGCCCCCGGCAAAAGCAGCCACAAAGATAATGCACAACGCCAACATACCAGCCAGCACCGTTTTTCTTTTATCATCCATATCGCACCTAACCTTTCTTTTATTTGCTCCGCCCCCTCGGTTTAAGGCATTCATTTTCTTTTCTCCAAAAGGATTCGATCTCTTTTAATTCGTCCGCCGAGAGAATATCCTGCTGCAGCAAAGTCGATACTAAATTCCTGACATTGCCTCCAAAAATCTTATTCAGAAAACTGTGGGTCTGCATGCCCTGATATTCCTGTTCGGTTACGGTTGCTACGTATTCATTCCGCCTGCCGATTTTATTGACTTTTAAGAACTTCTTTTCTACAAGCCTGGAAAGCAGCGTCAGTACTGTGTTATTTTTCCACTCGTTGTTTTCTTGGGCTAATTCCTCCATGATCAGGGAGTATCGGGCAGCCCCGCCATTGTTCCAAATAATTTTCATTAGGACTAGCTCGGATTCGGATATTTGCCTAGCCATGTTTGCTCCTTTCTATGTTAACGCTGCGTAGGTATGCAAATATATTAACACAGTGTAAGTAGTAATGCAAGGCCTGGGAGAAAAATTTATGTTTCGACAACCACTATATTCTATGATAAACTAAAAACAAAACACTATCTCTACTAAAAGGAGGCCTTTTCATTGGCAACAGATTTTTCACAAGGGACAGTATCAAAAAATATTATCCGCCAGGCAATCCCCCTAACCCTGGCACAGCTCGTACAGCTATTATACAATGTAGTTGACCGCATCTACCTTGGCCGCCTGCCTGGCACAGACAACATGGCCTTGACAGGTGTTGGCCTGACTTTTCCAGTGATCACGATCATAGCGGCATTTACCAACCTGTTTGGTACTGGCGGTACGCCTTTATTTTCCATTGCCAGGGGGCGTAAAGAAGACGCCTACGCGGAGAAAATCATGGGTTGCGTTTTTTCCCTGCTGCTTTGTACTTCCGCCGCCCTTTTCGTTCTCTGCTACTTGTTCCGCAGGCCTATCCTATACCTGTTTGGCGCCAGCGACGCATCTTATGTTTATGCGGATGCCTATTTGCAGATCTACCTGTTTGGAACGGTTTTTTCTATGCTTGCTGTTGGAATGAACGGCTTTATCAATGCGCAGGGGTTTGCGGGCATTGGGATGCTCACAACTGTCATTGGCGCAGTGTTAAATCTGGTTTTAGACCCCATCTTCATTTTTGCCCTGCATATGGGTGTACGCGGGGCTGCACTTGCTACAATAGCCAGCCAGGCGGTTTCCGGCATTTGGGTCCTCTGCTTTTTGACAGGGAATAAAACTTTACTGCGCATCAAAAAATGCAACCTTAAAATTGAACGCAGGATGGCCTGCGATATTGTGGCCCTTGGCACCTCCGGCTTTATTATGCAGGCTACCAACGCCTTTGTACAGATTGTCTGCAACGCGTCTTTGCAGCGTTACGGAGGGGATTTATACGTTGGCATTATGACGGTTTTAAATTCCACCAGGGAATTTTTATCGCTTCCTGTGATGGGGCTTACCAGCGGCAGCCAGCCTGTCCTGGGCTATAATTATGGCGCCAGGCAGTTTTCGCGTGTCAAAGCCGGGATCCGCTTTAATGCCTTGGCCGGGACTACCTATACGTTGTTTGCCTGGATGCTGGTGATGCAATTCCCATCCCTGCTGTTTATGATCTTTACTGGCAGCCAGTCTATGGCGGCATCCGGCACCCCGGCGCTGCAGACCTATTTTTTTGGATTTTTCTTTATGGCTTTCCAATTTACCGGGCAAAGCACGTTTCAGGCACTTGGCTTTGCAAAACGCGCGGTTTTCTTTTCCCTGTTCCGGAAAGTGATTATTGTAGTCCCGCTGACGCTGCTTTTGCCAGCCGTTGGTTTTGGGGTGGACGGCGTGTTTTTGGCAGAGCCTATTTCCAATGTAATTGGCGGGCTGGCAAGTTTTATTACGATGTGGCTGACTGTTTACCGCAGGCTGGAATAAACGCAAACGGGATGGCTAAATTTCCTATGTGAATACTTTTACAATTTCCAAATGCCTGCAACCGTCTATATAGGAATACCATAATTAAAAGGAAGTGTATATTATGCCGCCAGAATTACAGCCGCCGTCAGAAATAATCACCCTGGAGCAGTATGAGGCTCTTCCAGGGGAAAAAAGGGTAGAAGTCTTTGATGGCATTGTCTATGATATGGCCAGCCCGTCACAGGAGCATCAGATAATCTCCATGGAACTTTCGACGATACTCAACACGTATCTGAAAAGCAAAAATGGACCATGCCGGGTGTTCCATGCTCCTAAAAATTCTCTAATTTTGAATGACAGCTCAGATCTGAAAAAATTCCTGAATGATGAAAATTTCCCTGATAAACAGTAACAAAGCAGGACGAAATGGATGGCGGAGCAAATTTAATATCAATTTTATTGTAAAGACAGGAGTTTTTTTGTATAATTGAAGTGTGGCAAGAGAAGGATATATCGTATCTTGTGTCATAGATTTTTAGAAATCAAGGTGTTAAAATGCAAGACGATACAAAGCAGATAGTACCCGAAGAAGAAACAATAGCTAAATATACCATCAAGGACAGTGTATTTTCTGACTTATTTAAGATTAAAAAATACCTGTTGCAATTATATAGGGCACTCCACCCAGAAGATAAAACAGCCACCGAGAGTGAACTAACAGATATTACGATTAAGAATGTTCTGACAGACGGGATTTATAATGATTTAGGTTTCCTTTTAGGGGAAAAATTTATGATTCTGTTAGAAGCGCAATCATTATGGACGTTGAATATTATTATTAGAGCGTTGCTATATCTTGCGCAGACATATCATGATTATTTTGAGCGTACCAATCAAAATCTATACAAGAGCAAGAAAGTAAAAATGCCAAAACCCGAACTGTATGTAATTTACACAGGTGACCGAAAAAACATTCCTGATACAATATCCTTATCAAAGGAATTTTTTGACGGAGTTGATACTGCTGTTGATGTAAAGGTTAAAGTTATTTGCGAGAATGATACGGACAGCATACTCAATCAGTATATTATTTTCTGTAAAGTGTATAATGAACAGATGAAACTTTATGGCAGAACAAGAAAAACTGTTACTGAAACAATTCGTATCTGTAAAGACAAAAATATATTAAGGGAATACTTGCTTGACAGGGAAAAGGAGGTTGTGTCAATTATGATGAGTTTGTTTGACGAGGAAGAAGTTATAAGGTCTTATATCAAAAGTGAGCGCTATGAAGCTGAACAAGATAAAGCGAAAAAGACGGCTATTCGCATGATTAAGGCAGGTAAAATGTCATTGGAGGACATAGCGGATTACACAGAGCTATCGCTTGATTTAGTTAAGGATTTACAGAGTGAGGTTGTGCAGTTGGTATAAGCAGAAAATAATTTAATATCAAAATAACAGCAAAAAGGCGCATGGAACAGTAGATTGTAAACCATGCGTCTTTTTGCGTCCAAAGGAGGATTATGAACGATAATATTCAAACTAACACTACAGGTCGATTAACGCCCTGTTTGCAAAAGAAGATTGATAAGACAACCTGCTTAGTCGGAGTACATTTTTTTGATACGAGTACCCAAAGCAGCGAATAAGCTAAAGCGTGTCATTCTCTACGACTTAGAGCATGAAAAACAGGGCAGACCAAGAAAAAGTGATGAAAAAGTCCTTGACAAACAGCACATTCAAGATGGTACTTTTTTATATTGTCCGGAATGCACCGTCATATATATTGCCCATATTAATTCCCCGCGCCAATATAAAAATTATACCTCAACCTTTTGCACATTTCCACTCTGCCTTTTGGCCTTTTTCATACACACAAAAACAGCGGGCAGGATACCCGGAACTCCCCAAAACCTGCCCGCCGCCTTCAAATCTTTGCGCTGGCTTCCTTCCCATTGTGGAAGGTAAACACCACCCTGCTTTCCGTAAAATCCCTGATGTTCCTGGTTATAATATAATCTTCCTTTCCCCTTGCTGCGTAGGCTCGCTCTGTACTGCGTCTTCATAATACTTAAATTCATGTGGACGGCCTGCATCATATGGGAAAAGGCTTTCCATCGTTACTGTCCATTTTATCATACAGAGAATTTTTGAATAAAGATGCTGATCTGCATATTTGTTCATTTTCATATGTACCTACCAAATATACAGAAAATTTTCCATTATCATTTGACAGTTTTAAAAGCCGGACCGGCTGATTATCCTTTGTATCTATTTTCAGCCTGTGATTTCTCATGTCAATTTCATAAACCGTATTTTCAAACATTGTAGCAGATAATATCAGATGGCACTGCAGATTATCCATTTCTTTTGCAACGATTGGCATATCTATATAAATTAAATCATTCAACACAAAATTTACCCTGTATAGATTACCAACTGCATCTCCTCCGAATCCACTGAATTTCAAATTCTTTTTTATTAACCTTGCACCCAGCCCCATAAGCAGTTCATCACTGGCAACCCATATAGGAAACAATGCTCCTGTGTCTAACATTGCACGGCATCCGTGGAACCAGCCAATCTGCACAACTGGCCGTCTTGATTCACTATCCAGATTTAATGTAATCTGCATTATATCACACCTGCCATTCCAAGCATCATTCCTTCTTCTGCCGTATACCACCCTATAATTCCATCAACACCTGAAATCTGCATTTTCAGCAGTTCTTCTTTTGATTTATCTGTATATACAATTTCTGCTGATTCCATTGTAACACCATCATCATCCTTATATATTACATTTTTCAGTCCTAACCACTGGTTTGGATATTTTTTTTCCATTTGTTTTCTCGTTAACCTCATATATATTCCCCTTTTTCATTCAACTGCAGTCAAATTCAATTATCATCTTAAATTTTATTATATCCATATTGCAGATAAAAATAAACCCCCAAAACATACTTCGGTTGTTATTTTCCCTCACTAATGTATTATTGTACAACAAAATGCCCTGATTTCATTATTTTAATATACCTTCAGGCACGTTCCTCCTCGGTAGAACAACACTGATATTATGACACATTTAATTATTAACGGTGGTGTAAGCTGTAAGAGACTTATTAATCAGATTGCATAATACCTGCCGGAAAGTTGTAAATATCAGCATTCCGGCGGAAAGGAGAAGAAATGGCACAGCAAAAGATTACGGCCTTGTACGAGCGTCTGTCGCATGATGATGAACTGCAGGGCGAAAGCAACAGCATTTCCAATCAGAAGCGTCTTTTAGAGGACTACGCAAAAAGGAACGGTCTTGGAAACATACGGCATTTTACGGACGATGGGATCTCCGGCATCCGGTTTGACCGCCCCGGCTTCGTGGCGATGCTGGAACAGGTTGAAAAGGGGAATGTCGGGGCTGTCTGCATCAAAGATATGAGCCGGCTTGGACGCGACTATCTGAAAGTCGGAATGTACATGGAAACCATGCGCAAGATGGGCGTAAGGCTCATTGCGGTCAATGACGGCGTTGACAGTTTCAGAGGGGATGATGATTTCACGCCTTTTAGAAATATCATGAATGAGTGGTATGCCCGCGACACGAGCAAAAAAATCCGCTCCACGTTCCTTGCAAAAGGGAATGCGGGGAAACACGTTGCCAGCGCGCCGCCGTATGGGTATTTAAAATCAGCGGAAGATAAGGATAAGTGGATAGTGGACGAAGAAGCCGCTGCCGTTGTCCGCCGGATTTTCCGTATGACGATAGAGGGCTTTGGGCCGTACCAGATTGCAAAGAAGCTGTCAGAGAATAAAATACCGATCCCCAGATACCATCAGGCACAGCTTGGGCTCGGCCTGCACCAGAACAGGGAATTTAAAGACCCGTTCCAGTGGAGCAGCACTACGGTCTGCAGCATCCTCGCAAAGCAGGAGTATCTCGGCCACACGGTGAATTTTAAGACGCGAAAGCATTTTAAGGACAAAAAAAGCCATTATGTTTCACAAGACCAGTGGCTTATCTTTGAAAACACGCATCCGGCCATTATCGATCAGGAGACTTTTGACAACGTGCAGCGTATCCGTGGGCAGGTGCGGCGCTACCCGGACGGGTGGGGCGAGGCACACCCGCTTACGGGGCTGATGTACTGCGCCGACTGTGGCGGCAAGATGTATGTCCACAGGGTAAACAATGGGAAACGCATCCCGCAGTACACATGTGCTAATTATGGCAAGGTACCGATCGGCACACTCTGTAAGTCAGCGCACCGTGTCAAAGCGGATGACGTCATGGCGCTTGTGTCGGAGATGATAAAAGAGGTGATACGTTATGCAGATGTGGACAGGGAGGCGTTTGCAAAAGAGATAAGGGCGGATATGAAGCAGAGGCAGACGGCTGATTTCAGCGCACAGAAAAAGCGCATGGCGGCCTGTGAAAAGCGCACCGGGGAGCTTGAGATTCTGATTGCAAAGATTTATGAGGACAATGCCCTTGGAAAGCTGCCCGACAAAAGGTATGAAATGCTGTCGTGCCAGTACGAAAAGGAGCAGGAGCAGCTTTTACAGGAAATGGCAGGCTATAAGGCTGCGCAGGATGCGTATGAGAATGACAGGAAATCAGCGGCAAGGTTCCTTGCGCTGGTGGAACGGTACGAAAATTTTGATACCCTTACAACTGTCATGCTGAATGAATTTATAGAGAAGATAGTCGTCCATGAGCGCGACCGCAAGGGCAGCATGGACACCACGCAGAAGATTGAAATTTATTTTAACCTGATTGGGCAATTCATACCGCCGTCCATGCAGGAAAAGGAGCCGACACCGGAAGAAATGGAGGAAATACGGAAAAAAGAAGCGAGGAAGGACAGGCTGCACCGGAATTATTTAAGGCGCAAGGCAAACGGGCAGCAAAAAGCCTATGAGGAGCGCACCAAAGCACAGAGAACAGCAGAGGTTGACGCGATGAAAGAAGCGGAGCGGGCAAAAGACCGCGCGGACGGGGTTTATTATATCGTGACCGAAGCGGGCGTGCCAGAGATACCGAGGGCAGAAAAAAGGCAGACGGCTCAAAGCGTGGAAAGGAGCGGCGTATGAAGCAGGAGCAGACAGACGGGATTGTAAGCTGTTACGGCGGCAAAGGGGAATTCGGGAGAGAATATAAAAACGGAATGTGTCTGGCATGCGGAGGGGTAGCAGAATCCGGCTTTCGCCCTCTTCACAAATATTGATGATATGGTGTTTCGATACGGCAGGGGATGTTAAAAATAAATGAATGAATGTTATGAAAGGCAGGAAACCGGGAAAGGCTTCCTGTTTTTCTTTTGGGCAGATTAGCGGAAAGGAATTTGCAGTGCCGGGTATTGATGAAAAGATAGCAAAAACCGAGGAGGAAATCCGGCAGCTTCAAAATAAAAAGAAGAAGCTGCTGAATGAAAAGAAAGCGTCAGAGCGTAAAGCAAGGACGCGCCGCCTCATTGAACGCGGGGCGATTCTGGAAAGCCTGCTGGAACAGCCGGAGCAGTATGACAACGGACAGATAAAAAGTCTATTGGAAATCGCCCTGCTGACACCACAGGCACAGGAGTTTTTACGGCAGTCTGATACTGGCGGCGGGGCATCTGGCAGTCCCTTGTCCTGACAAGGGCGCACTTATACACCCTAAAGGGTGCCGTGCGCCCTGCGGGGCATGGCTGCTCCGCATCCATAGGGGAACACTGTTCCCCTACGGGCTTGCGCCCTACCCCTTGTGAACTTCATTTTCAGCAGAAACCGTCATGCGGATGCGCTGCATCCCTGCCGGCTTCAGCTGAAAATGAAGTGTGAATGCATCGCCCGAAAGGAGGTGTGCGTCTGGCAGTCTATCACTGCAGCATAAAAATAATAGGCAGGGGAGAAATAAAGCCAAGGTCTGCGGTTGCATCGGCGGCGTACCGCAGCGGCACGAAAATGACGAATGAATATGACGGCGTTACACATGACTACACAAGGAAACAGGGAGTTGTTTACAGTGAGAATATGCTGCCGCCGCATGCGCCTGAAAAATTTTCGGAGCGTTCTGTCTTATGGAACTCTGTTGAAAGAATTGAAAAGAGCGGCAATGCGCAGCTTGCAAGGGAGGTCGAAGTTTCACTTCCAAAGGAACTGGACAGGGAAAGCCAGATGCAGCTTATCAGAGATTATGTAAATGGATGCTTCGTGCCAGCCGGGATGTGCGCCGATTTTTCCATCCATGACAGGCAGGACGGCAACCCACACGCTCACATCATGCTTACAATGCGCCCTCTGGAACAGTCCGGGGAATGGGGAGCGAAATGCCGGAAAAAATATATCCTTGATAAGAACGGAAACCGGCTTAAAAAAGCAGACGGCCGGTATAAGAGCCGCCGGGCAGACACCACCGACTGGAACAGCAGGGATAAGGCGGAGGAATGGCGTAAGGCATGGGAAGACTGCGTGAACCATACGCTTGCGGAGCAGGGATTTCATGAAACGGTAGACCACCGCTCTTATAAGCGTCAGGGAATAGAAAAAATTCCCACTGTGCATATGGGGGCGGCAGCTTCGCAGATGGAGCGCCGGGGCATATCCACCGCAAGGGGAATGGAGAACAGGCGGATCATGGAACAGAACCGCCTGCTGGAAGAAACAGAACGCAAAATCGCGTGGCTGTGCCTTTATCTAAAAAAATTGAATGGACAGAAAGAAGATAGGGAGTGCGGTCCAACGCTTGCAGATTTGTTTGATGCGGCCATGAACCGGGCGCTTAAGGATGGAAAACACAATGACGCGATAGATTTTGCGGACGGTGCGTCATTCTTGAGGGAAAACAGCATTGAATCCATACAGGAGCTTCAGGAGACGGCATCGGAATTGTGGAGCCGGTGCAGGTGTGTTACGGAGCAGATTAAACAAGTGGAAGGCAGACTGCATGAGCGGCAGGAAATGATCCGGCAGGCAAATATCTACCATGAAAACCGTGAGTGTTACGTCCAGTATAAAAAGACAAAACCGCGCAGACAGGCGTATTTTGCGGAAAGCCACCGGACGGAGCTTGCGCTTTACAGCCATGCGGAGCGGTATCTGATTGAGCATACCTCTGACCGGAAAGTAACACTGGGGGGCATGGAAAGGCGATGCTGCCAGGCTTGTATCGGAGAAAGACCAGCTGTATGACGAAATGTGCGGGTTAAGGGATAAAGCAAAAGAAGCCAGCATTGTTATGCGGGATGTGAAACGGGTGATGCAGCCGGAACAGCCCCAGCACAGACAGGTGAAAGGATGGGATATGGAATTGTAATCTTGCAATTTAATGAGAATTTTATTGTAAAGGCAAGAGTTTTTTTGTATAATTGAAATGTGTCAGGATAGCCTATGCTGTATTTTTTGCCATAAATTTTTTGAAGACGGGGTGATAAAGTGTCGGACGATACGAAACAGACGCAGGAAGTTAAGGCAAAGCGCACCGCTAAAAACAGTGTTTTTTTAGACCTTTTCCAAGATAAGAAGAATTTGCTGGAACTGTATAAGACACTGCACCCAGAGGATGCAGACACAACAGAGGACAAACTGGACATTGTTACGATAGACAATGTGTTGACTGATAATCTGTATAATGATCTTGGGATCATGGTAGGCAACAATAAACTGCTTTTACTTTTGGAGGCACAGGCTTCATGGACGGTAAATATTTTGATCAGAATACTGCTCTATCTGGCACAGAGCTATCATGAATATTTTGAAAGGACATCACAAAGTCTGTATAAGAGCAAAAAAGTTAAAATGCCAAAACCCGAATTGTATGTTATCTATACGGGCAATAAAGGCAGGAAATCCGATATAATATCGTTATCGAAAGAGTTTTTTAACGGAGCAGATATTGACATTGAAATAAAAGCCAGAGTCATATATGAGAGTGACAGGGACAATATAATCAATGAGTACATTGTCTTCTGCAAAGTCTTTAATGAACAGGTAAAAGTGCATGGAATGACGAAACAGGCAGTTACAGAAACAATCCGTATCTGCAAGGATAGAAATATCCTCAAACAATATTTAAGCAGTAAGGAAGTGGAGGTGGTAACGATTATGATGAGTTTATTTGATGATGAGCAGATTATGAGAACTTATGAGAAAGACCTTAAAAGGGAAACGGAAAGAGAAACAGCCGAAAGAATGATAAAAATGGGAAAGTTATCACTAGAAGAAATTGGTTTATGTGTGCCGGCTTTATCGTTTGACGAGCTAAAAGAACTTGAAGCCGAGGTTATGCAGTTATCATAATCTGAGAATTAATTTAATATCAAAATAACAGCGTAAAGGCGCATGGAACAGTAAATTTGTAAACCATGCGTCTTTTTTGCGTCCAAAAGGAGGAACATGAACGACAATATTCAGACCACTACCACAGGGCAGACACCGCCTTGCGTGCAACAGACGATTGGCAAGACAAAGTATTTAGTAGAAGTATATTTTTCTACTACAAGTACCCAAAGCGTAGAGGACAAGCTAAAGCGTGTCATTCTCCATGACTTAGAGCATGGAAAATAGGTCAAACCAAGAAAAAGTGATAAAAAATGATGAATAAGTCCTTGACAAACAGCAACAGGCAAAATGATGATATTCCAATCCTTTACCAGTATTTCTATTTCAAGATCCATTGTCCATACCAATCCACAATAAAAAGGAATCTACTTTATTATGATAAAGCCTATGCCACTCTGCCAACAGCATACTCCCTATTCCCATTCCTTTATACTTATCTTCAAACACATTTATATCTTCTGCCATAACTGCTCTTTCTCATCATCTTTCGGCAGGCGGACATGACACAGCATTTCTTTTTCGCAAGCGCCAAACTTCAGATAGTTGCTTTTTGCCTTTTTTAACGTTATTCCATGATTGGAGTCGCTCGGCTCACTGTCTAAAGCAATGAAAGGATCATTTTCCCAAAAACAAACCGGACAAATATATCCGCAGTCTTCATCTACAGGAACATTATATGTATAATACCCACAACAGGGACATTGATATTTTTTCACTATTCTTCATTCCTCCCATGTAACATTCCGACTCTGCCAACCTAAGAATTATACCTCAACCTTTTGCACATTTCCACTCTGCCTTTTGGCCTTTTCATACACACAAAAACAGCGGGCAGGATACCTGGAACTCCCCAAAACCTGCCCGCCGCCTTCAAATCCTTGCGCTGGCTTCCTTCCCATTGCGGAAGGTAAACACCACCCTGCTTTCCGTAAAATCCCTGATATTCCTGGATCAAGGGCCAGATGGCTTAAGTTAATGACATTGATTCACAGCCTGTGGGCCGCTCATGGTAACGATGTTTTGCAGTACATCCAGTCAAAATATATTTTCTGTCTGCGACCATCTATTTTATAGATTTTTAACCCACTTCGTTTATTGTTTGCCATTTCCGTCATATCAAGAATAAAAGCAATTTATAACAATAAAATAAAACCAATCTGCATTATGCTGCTGGATCTAATGTTTCTTCCGTATTTTCTGGGTAGGTGAAAGTCTGTAATTGTGCATCGTAAATTCCAAATTCATGGTCCGCCGTATCATTAAATTCCAGTACAAAATATGCGTGGCTATCTTCTAAACAATAAGACCCATAAGTAGTATGGTCTTTATTAATGCGGTAAGTAAAGAAATCAAGCAGCTGCCCATAAGGCTCTGCCAGCCCATTTTCCTTTGTCATATTAAACATGCCGCAAGCCATTTGCGCAGACTGCACACTTTGGAATGTCGTTGAATTATAGCCGCATAACGAAAGGTCTGGATAGAAGAACAATATCAACTCTGCAGGGATGCTAGAATCTACATCTATTATACCAAGTTCATTTAATTGGTTTTGCTTGGAAGGGTACAAGATGGTTGGGGTACCTGGATGCCCTTTATAGTAATATACATAGCCATCACCATAATAATCCATTACCAATTTGGCATAGGAGCTAAAATTACCTTCACTGTTTTCATTTCCAACTGTAGTACCTAAAATCAGCATCACTTGTTTTCCTTCTTCACCTGCCTGGTGAAACATCTCATTATCAAAATGATATAAATTCTTAAAATCATCCGCCTTATCAGCGTCGCTTAATGACTGGAGCATTTTGGATGCATTTCTTTCTGTACAATTCCCAACAACTTTTTCAGAAAGCTCTGTATTGCTAATGTTGAACGTATCGGTTGTTCTGGCCCTATTTACCCACCATTCCACATTTTCATCCTCTGCCGCAACCGCAGCATATTTCGGAAGGCATGTATTTTTAAGGTTTACAGAATCCCTATAAGCAGCCTTCGATGGGTCAAACTTGCCTTCTTTCCTCGTCTGCTCTTTTAGATTTTCCCAATCTTTGCGCATAGCATTATATAAAGATCCATCTGTATCATTTTGGAACGCCTCTTTAAAATAGGAATATGTCCCACTGCCATCGGATAGAAGGACAACATGATACTGTGACTCTGGTATCTGGTTTGCTACAAGCAGCATCAGCATATTTTCTACGTAATTGTCTGTGTAATAAAGGTTAAATTCTGCATTTGGGCTGATTTCATACAAATCTTTAATGTAAGCAGACATTTTATTTCTGCAATCCAGCCATTTCTGCCCTCCCCAAGTTACGCCTGTAAAATCTTCTTCAGAAGCTGTCGGAAGCTTATATACATGTTCCGGAAGATTGCCCCAATTCCACGAATCCGCCCTTTCAAAAACAGTAATCGTTGGAATATATGT
This sequence comes from uncultured Eubacterium sp., assembly GCA_947089855.1. GTDB lineage: Bacteria > Bacillota > Clostridia > Lachnospirales > Lachnospiraceae > Eubacterium_J. Next base: position 21,667 of record CAMUML010000014.1, on the reverse strand, counting down.
GCCATCTGCTCTTTTTGTTATGCAATAATCAGACCCTTCCCATATTGATAGCGAAAACAGCAGCGCAGGGAAAGTTGCACTGATTGGGGCCAGGTTATAAGATTCTGATGCAATTCCTACAATAACCGGTTCTGATGGTGATAGGGTTTCCTCATTCTTTACATATTCTACATCCACTGTAAACTTACCAAAATTATTAAGATCCACAAAGTATTCCGGCTTATTATTTTCTAATGGAATTATTTCTGTGACTTCCTGCGTAGCAATATCATTATAATACATTTTTGCAGTAATTTTAACCTTGTCTGCATTTCCTTCTTTTAAGATATTGTCAACGTTTTCTATCTTAATTGTTAAACCTGTCTCATTTACTTTTGATTGTTCTAGAATAATATCCCCCAAATCATTATGTACTTTTACAGGTGTATTACCAACAAATGAACCACTGCTACCCGGTTCGCTGCTGCTTGGTTCACTATTTACCGGCTCACTGCTGCTTGGCTCGCTGCTGTCCGGTTCACTGTTTACCGGTTCGCTGCTGCTTGGTTCACTGTTTACTGGCTCGCTGCTGCCCGATTCGCTTCCGCTTGGTTCGCTATTTACTGGTTCGCTGCTACTTGGTCCGCTGTTTGCCGGTTCACTGCTGCTTGGTTCGCTGTTCGCTGGTTCACTGCTGCTTGGTTCGCTGTTCGCTGGTTCACTGCTGCTTGGTTCGCTATTTTCCGGCTCGCTGCTACCCGGTTCGCTTCCGCTTGGTTCGCTATTTTCCGGCTCGCTGCTGCTTGGTTCGCTGTTTACCGGTTCACTGCTGCTTGGTTCGCTATTTTCCGGTTCGCTGCTGCTTGGTTCGCTGTTTACTGGTTCACTGCTGCTTGGTTCACTGGTGCCTGGGTTTGTTCCGCTACCTGGATGGTATCCCCCGTTTGGATAATACCCCCCCCCGGTAAAATTGCCACTGCTCGTATTGTCCGATACCGGCTTAAAGGTAACAACCATCCCTGCTATCACATTTTGTGTAGAATTGTTGGCTTTCGTAACGGTAATCGGAGCTGTACTGTTATTTTGTACCTTAACAACCGCTGCGGCATTGCTAATCTGAACTGTGCTATTTTCTGCGCCTTTCTGGAAAACAATGGATGCATCTATCGATGTTGTAACTGCTGCTGATAGGTCTGTAACCAGTTCTGCATCTTTTGCCTGCGCATTGATTATGACTGGAACCTGAACTGCAGAATCACCATGTATCGTTAGTTTCAGTTTTGCATCCAATGAAACCGCCTCTACTCGTCCGGAACCTTTTATAATCAATTTTATATCTGCTCCAGGTTTTGTGCATGATATATTTGATAATACAGTCCTATCTTCCAGAATAATACTTGCTTTTAAAGCCTCTACTTTGATACTATTGCCGGATACTTTTTCCGTCCAAGTGTTATCTTTAATCGCCTTTATTGAAATAGACTTAAAGATACCGTTGTTAACAACCTCTGAATTTGGTGCATCTACAATCAAGTTTACATTCCTATATTCACCCGCTTTTATTACCAAATCCTCTTCGCCAGACTTAATTGTTATATTAGTAAAGCTTGCATTCGACAATGCTTCGTCCAGCTCTGATTGCGTTGCAACTGTTTTGGCTGTATCAACCACTGGCTGCGAAGAGCTGGTTGGCTCTGATGAACTGATTGGCTCCATAGGGTCTGCTGGCTTTGAGGCATCTGCCGATTTGACATTTACCCGGCATTTCAACCTCTTAGTATCCTTGCGTCCTGCTGGTTTTTGGGTTGTTTTTAAAGTCACCCATACGGATGCCCTACCCTTATTTTTGGCAGTAATCTTTACATACTTCGTCTTGTTTGTTACCTGGCAGATAGATGTGTCATTTGAAACAGCCTTTTGAATTTTCCAGTTAAGCGTATTATTCTGGAGCCTCAAATTATAAATATCGCCGGCTTTCAAAGTCTTAAATTTTGTTTTCAATCCAACATACTTAGGTACTGCTGATACGGCTGTAATGTTTTTTGCAAAAGGCATTGAAACTATAATTGCTGCTGACAATACAACCGCAACCGCTCTTTTCATAAAGCTTTTTCTCATTCTTTTCCTCCATAAAATTATTTGGCAATATTTAATTTGCATATCCCTTTTACTTACTTAAAAAGCAGCTTTTTGATTCCAAACTCCCCGTCAAACCGTTATCTTCCGATTTGACAGGGAGTAACTAAATAAATATTACTTTAACCACAAAGTAATATAAGCATGTATTACATATGCAACTTAACATTGCCATTTATTTGGTAACGGCAATGTTGCCTATTTTACCCTCACCTTCACAGAAACCGTCTTGGAAGCCCCATTTTTCAATGTTACCACTGCCTTTACGGTTGCCGTTCCAGCTTTCTTGCCTGTAATCTTTCCGGTGCTTGACACAGCCGCGACCTTCTTATTCGACGTTTTATACCGGATACCCTTTACATTGCGCTTATTCAGCCTGGTACTGAATTTGAACTGGGTACTGCCTTTCCTTTTAAGGGAAGCGGTAGATTTCCTTGCCGCTACGGTCTTTAAAATCTCCTTATTAATTTGCGATGCTTTTTCCTGGCTGACAAGTTCATATGTTACCTTATCTTCCATAAAAACCGCTACCGCCCCAGTATCGCTGACCGCATAAATATCCCCGTTGACCATAATATATTCCCCTGTTGACTTTAGCCTGTATAGAAACAGCTTGTTTCCGGCAGATAGGTCTTTTGTATCGACTTTTAACTTATATTTGTTAGTGCCGTCCGCTTCCTTTACGGTCAGGGTTATCGCTACATCCTGGCCTGCCGCTTCTTTGACCTGGCTGACCATATCTGCATCCAGGATACAGGTATCCCCGTTGCCCGCCTGCCTGGTTGCTGCAGCTGTAGCGCTAAATACCTTTTGCGACCCATCTTTTTTGACAGTAACCGCTACTTGCGTATTTGCTATGCCATTCAAGACAGATTTTTCTGTTACCCCTGTAACCAGCCCTGCACTGTTTAATGCAGTTGTGGTTGTAACAGATGTTTCCGAACCGTTTGCATTGGCAACCGCCTTATTTTCGGTTTTGACCGCAGAGCCATCGGCATTGGTAACCGCTGTTGTTACCACCACTTTGTTGTCTGCAGAAATAGCCGTCTGGGTCTGTACGATTGATCCATCAGCCCTGTTTTCTGTGATAGTCTCGGTCTTTGTCGTCCCAGCATAGGTTGTAACCGTTTCCGTTACTTTTTTCGTAGTCGGGCTTACCTGGTGCGTTGTTGTTACCCTTTTTTCTGTCCTGCCAAGGGCATCCGTCGTTTCTTTGGTTACGGTAACGCTTCCGTCCGCATTATTTACTGTTGTCGTAGACGGATTCCCGTTACCTGGCTTAATTGCGCCCGTATTTTGATTGTTATTGTTGTTATTGTTGTTATTGCTGTTATTGTTGTTGTTATTATTGGTTGTATTGCCGGAACCGCCATTTCCAGAGCCGCCGCTTCCAGAACCGCCGTTTCCGGAACTGCTTGTAGCCAGTTTTGGAATTACCCGTTTGTCTTTGACTTCGCTGCAGTTTTTGCAATGGATGGATTCGACTCCGGTTTCTGTATAAGTCGGCGCTTTGTCTACTGTATAGGTATTATTCCAGGAATGGCCCAGTTTTTCGATTTTCTCGCCTTTTGCAACCAATTCCCCACAATCAGTGCAGTAGGTATCGCCGGTATAGCCGTCTTCGGTGCAGGTTGCCGCTTTTTTGCCGCGGATTTCGGTGGTATGTACATGTACGGCCTGCGCTTCCCATTGTGCATACAGCGTCATCCCTGTGCCGGTATCCCCTTCTGCGCGGCTGACTGCGGCCTGGTCGGCATAGGAAGCCCCGCTGCCGTCTGCTTTGGTATTCCAGCCTTTAAAAGTAAACCCTGGCTTTGCAAATTTATTTGCTGGAAGGTTAAATGGCTGGCCTGTAGCTGTTATTACTAGCTTGTCCATTGTTCCGCTGCCAGCGCCGTTCCCGTCGAAGGTGACTTCGTATGCCTCTTCACCTTCTGTCAGCTTAGGAATCTCCTGTTCGTTTTTCCTTTCGTCGCAGTTGCTGCAATGGATGGATTTTAACCCCGTTTCTTCTGTTGTCGGCGCTTTGTCTATCGTATAGTCAGTTTCCCAGCTATGCCCTTTGGCTGGGACCGTTTCCGGTTTGATGATAAAAACGTTGCATACGCTGCAGTGGCTTCCCTGGGTTTTGCCGTCTTCGGTACAGGTCGCTGCAACCGCTTCGTCAATGACTTCCGTATGGCCTTTCTTTTCAACCACCTCGCCCTGTGAAACCAGTTTTCCGCATGTTTCGCAATAACTGTCCCCGGTATAGCCGTCTTCGATACAGGTCGCATCTTTTTGGTCTTTAATTACGATTGTATGTTCATGTTCTTCCCATTGTGCGTACAACACCATCCCTGTGCTGGTATCTTCTTCTGCATGGCTAACCGCCCCCTGGTCTGCATAAGCGTCCCCGCTGCCGTCTGCTTTGGTATTCCAGCCTTTGAAAATATACCCGTCCCTGGTAAATTTATTTTCTGGAAGGATATACTGCTGGCCTGCGGTATAGAGGGGCATCGTTTCCATTTCCCCGCTGCTGGAGCCATTGCCTTGGAACGTGATCTGGTATACCTGCGTTTCGCCTTCTTCCAGCTTTGGAATCTCCCGCTCATCCTTGGTAGCGTCGCAGTTTTGGCAATGGACTGATTCCTTGCCTGCTTCCTGTGCGGTTGGCGCTTTATCTACTGTATAAAAGTCATTCCAGCTATGCTCTGTTTTTGGGATTGCCTCCCCTTGTGCTACTAAGGTACCGCAATCTTTGCAGTAGGTATCCCCGGTATAGCCTTCTTCGGTACAGGTCGCTTCCTTTGCATTCCGTACTTCGGTATTTGTATGCTCTGTTTCTATCTCCCACTGCGCATAGAGGGTAGCCCCGCTGCCGCCAATGGCTGCCTGGGTAACTGCTGCCTGGTCTGCAAAAGAATCCCCGCTGCCGTCTGCCCTGGTATTCCAGCCTTTAAAATCATGGCCTTTTTTTGTAAACACGTTTGCCGGCAGCTGGTATTCCTGGCCCGGCCTGCGCAGCAGCATCGCTGCCATACTACCGGTGTCTGCACCGTTTCCGTCAAAGGTAACCTGGCAGGAACTTAGCTCCGCCTTATATACCGTACCTTCCACATTTGGATCTGGTGCAAGGACATATTGGATTTCCCCGCTTGGCGATATATTCATACCATAAATCCAGCCTGTCTGTTTTTGTGCATCCGGCAATTCAAAGATGGCTTCGCTTGTCTTTGTCTGCAGATTTAGTTCATATATTTTGTCTTTTCCGGAATAGCACAATGCCCCGTCTAAAACACCTAAACCAGTAAATTTATCCGTATAATAACTAGTGCTTCCAATAACGGTCCAGACGTCTTCGATTTTTACCAGATCTTCAACTGGGGTAAAGCCTGCGCCATCACAGGTATATTTTTTGATGGCATCTACCCCGTCAAATCCGTACCAGTTTCCGTCAACATATTCAAAACCAGTATCTATATCATTCCAAAAATAGCTGTCATAGCTTGTATTAGCAGCGGCTGCAGCCGTTATTCCCCCGGTAATCTCCCAGTCATTGGCGGCATGTTTGCCCGCTGTACTCTGGAAAAAGCTGGAGCTTTTCATAAAATAATGGTGCCTGGCCCTTCCAATGCGGTCTTTGACTGGGTCGTTCCACGTAACATCTACGTGATAGTATGACCCACCGACCTTTACCAGATCCCATGCATGGTTCAACGCAGTACTGCTTACAATTTCACAAGACAGCCCTAACTGCTGTGCCAGTTCCCTAAATGCAAGCGCATACCCCTGGCAGACTGCGGAACGCCCGACCAATACATCATAGGCATTATGTTTGGAATATGTCGTATCGTAAGCGCAATTGCGGGCCAGGTAATCGTTGATATAAAGCGCCTTTTCCATATCGCTCCAGGAAGCCTGTGCGGCCCCTGTTACCTTTGCGACTGCGGCATCATACTCATTCAGCATATCCCTGATCTTAGCCGTATCCTGCGTGGAATATCCAATATTTACCAGCCTGGTAGCCCAGCCTTCGGAATCATAATACGAACTATATCCGCCTGCTACGTAAAAATACCTCGGATATTGGTTGACCGTTTCAAAATAAATAGATTTTAATTCTTCCCTTGTAAGCTGGAATTCGGTTAAATCACACCCATCGGAAACCGAATCCCACGCTGCTTTCAGCTTCTCCTGTATCCGCTGTTTCTTGGCATTATCAATGTCAGCCAGCGGCATCACCCCATCGTCTGGTGCTTCCGCCAGATACCCGCCATTTTGAATCAACTGGCCCGACACATCTTCCGTGACCGCACCGTCTGTTGCACCGATTTCCTGGACAGCCGCCGCATCCGCCTGGTACACATCCGATACCGCTGCTCCTGACAAGGTTACTGTAATTGCAAGTGTCATTGCAATCATTTTTCTTTTCATACAAATTCTCCTTTATTTATTTTTAAGCAGTTGCAAGTAACTGCTAGCCAATAGTTGCCGATCATTTAAGTTTCCGAAATTAAACCGTACCAAAAATACTCCTACTCCCCCTCCCCTACCGGCAGGAACCCTTTTGGCGCCATTTAATGTTATGGAACCTAAAAAGCCTGGGAGGCCTGGCTTCCCCTGGCCTCCCGCGGCGGTTTCTATCCCGCCTGCTTCTTTGTTAAGCAGCTTTTTTGTTCTTTTTCGTGTCATTTACCAGTTTCTGTACAAAATCTTCCACACGCTGTGAAGAACGCCGCGCTTTTGAACCATCCACTAGGCCATCCACGTTGCCGCCTGCACCGGCATAGCTTACATCCGGACGTTCCGTAATGGTATTTTTCACAACTAGCTGGCCATTTACAATTGCAAATACATTCCAGTAAATCTCTGTCCCCTGGTCGGTAGGTGCATTGTAAGTACCAACGATCCTGCTTCCTTCATAAACAACTACCTTAGCATATGAGCTGGAAATAGAACCGTCCCCGGAATAATGGTGGATATAGTAATAGTAAGGCTGGTCATTCTGTGTGGTCAGGGTAACCGTTTCCGGCCCGTAACTGGTTACATCATCCACATCCAGGTCACAAACCAGCGTATCCCCATCATACTGTTCCTTATCTGAGAAATATACATGGAACCTTTCATTGTCGGAAAGTGTACCAACAACATGGGAATCCAGATCCCTTGGATCTTCGCCCCAGGTAAGCACGATACGGTACGTCCCTTCAACCATAGCCGGGGATATGTTTGCATCCTGTGCCGCAAGGTCTACAATCCCGATGATGATATTTTTATAGGCAGTAACAAAACCTTCTTTTGAAAGCTCCAACGTATAGAAACCAGGCGTATACGAAATGTTGTAAAGCCCGTTTTCATTTGTCGTAGTAGTATGCAGTACTGCCCCCGCCTTATTATTCCAGTTCCTGCGCATGCGGACCTGGACGCCGCCTACTTCTTCCGTCGTAACAGAATTTGTAATCGTGCCGTTTGCAATACCAGAATTCACGCCGCTTACCTGTATCAGAAGCGCGCTTTCCAGATACGTTACCTGGTTTGCTGTAATTTCAACTGCGGCACGCATACTCTTAAAGTGCCCGGCTGTAATCTGTGCGTAATAAGTACCTGGCGCAAGGTTTGAAACCCTGTAGTCGCCCCGGCTTCCAGTACGTACACTTGCTACTAGCGCCCCATCCTTGTAAACCCTAACCAAAGCGTTGGAAATTGGGGTGCTGTCAGATGCTTTTAATACTTTTCCTACTAAAATACCGCTGTCCTGCGTCGGTGTTTCACTGGTTCCCAATGTAAAGCGCTCATTGCCTTCGATCATTGGATATGCCTTATATTTATCATCTGACGGATCTTCCCAGCCATCATTGGCGCCATATTTGCTGGTTGCAGCAGTCAACGCATTGCGCACTGTCGCACCCTCAAGCATTCTTTCAACCGTCCATTTCATAACATCACGGCCATATGTGGAACGGACGCTGTTATGGTACCCTACGACCGCTTCTGCAGAACGCCCAGTCAGCGCACGGGCCATTGTGTAGTCAGGATCCGTACCCTGGCAGTCGCATCCAAAGAACATACATGGCTGTGCATAGATAAATTTTCCGCTTAATTCCTTAAGCCCATAACTATCGGTAAAAAATGACGGCATAATAAGATACATTAACGTACCATCCATACGCATTACTTTCTTTACCGATTTTCTGGAACGCAGTTCATAGGAATAATTCAAATCTGTAACTGGTGAAACTGCTTCGTTAATACATAAAACAGGCACTTTCCTCGACCTTGCATTTTGTACATAAACATTGCCGTGCATAGCAAAGACTACAACATCATAGCCCTGCAATGCCTTTAAATCTGCAACTGTCACATCTGTATCCACTGTGGTTGGCATTCCAAGCCTGTCCCAGTCATTTTTCAACGAATTGTAAAAATCCCTGCGGAACGATGTATTTTCAAAACCATTCAATACAATGGCCTTGTAAGGGTCCGTCCCTGCCGCGCCTGCATCACCGCTGTCCCCGTTATCCGCATTTGCCGCATAAAGGGTATCCCTGGCTGCTTTGCCGCCCATGCCGGAATCCAGCTCATCATTAAATTGCTGGAAGGAAACGCCGCCATCAACCCCGCATGCATATTGGAAAGAAAACGATTTTTGTGTATCATCATAATAAATGGAATCCGCTTTGACCAGATCCTGCGCTGCCAATCCATCCAGCAGGTTTTGTACAGCATCTTTCTTTGTGTTGTCAGAGCTTCTTGCAAACCGCGCCTGTGCAAATAAGCTGGAAATCTGCGTATCTACCTGCTGCATAGCTCTGATTTCAGCATCCGAAAGAGGTACATAAAAACCGATCCCTATCTTTTCACTGGAAACGTCTTTTGCAACAACCTGATACTCGGCATATTCCTCTTTTTCACTGGAAAGGCTGGCCTGCAGCGTATAGATGCCGTCATTTGCAACCGCATCGCCTTGCGTACCGTCGTCTTTCATATAGCCAACCAAGGTACTGCCTGCAACTACCCGTATATCTTCATTGCCTAATACAACATTTGCAAAGATATTTGCCGTAAAGGTAACCAACGTAGGCTGCTTAACAGCAACGCTTTTTATATCCGCCTGCGCACTGTAAATTTCAATATCCGGGTCATTGTCGTCCAAGCCCTTTACCGGAACATTTTGTTCTGGCTGGGAAGGGGTAATTGCATTCCACTTCGCGTACAATGTAATGTTCCCGGATACATTGGTACGAAAGTCATATGCCTGCTTTAATTCCGCGTCTGTATACCAGCCGCCAAATGTAAAGCCTGCTTTTGTTGGGTCTGCTGGTTTTGCAGCTGCTTTTCCGCTTTCTACGGTTAGGGATGCTACTACACTGCCGCCATTGCTGTTAAATGCAACCGTATAGCTTGCCGGCGATGGCGACGGGGACGGTGTCGTACTGCCGCCGCTGTTTGACCCGCTTGGCGGACGGTTGTCGTAGGTATTGTCCCATTTTGCATACAGCGTGATATTCTGGGTAACAGCAGCATTAAAATCATACGCTTCCTTGAAACTGCTATCCGTAAACCAGCCGATAAATACACGGCCTGGCTTCTTTGGATTTTCCGGCCGCTGCGCCTTCTTCCCCGTTTCCACTGTCTGCGGCGCTACTGCGCTGCCGCCATTAGAATCAAAGGTTACCTGGTAGGATGCCGGCTTTACGATTTCCCATTTCGCAAACAGCGTCAGGTTTTCAGTAACCGGAGACGCAAAATCATAGGCCATCGTCAGCATACGGTCTTTGTACCAGCCTGCAAATGTATAACCTGCGAGTACTGGATCTGCCGGCTTTACAGCTGTATTGCCGCTTACGACATTCTGTGCATTGACTGCACTGCCGCCGGATGGGTCAAATGCTACTATGTAAGTCGATACCGGTGTTTCATTGCCGGATGGATTGTATTCCTCCGGTTCTTCTACGGTAATCTTTACCGATACGCTTTTGCCGCCGGATGTAGCTGTCATCTTTGCGGTGCCTTCGCTTAAAGCTTTTACCAAACCTTTTTTGCTGATCTTTGCTATATCGGCATCGCTGGATTTCCAGCTCACTGGCTGCGTCTTGCTGGATGGGCTGGTAACTTCCGCTTCCAGCTGTAAAAACTCATCGATTGATAATGTATAGTTTTTGTCGCTATACAGGGTGAGTTTTTTGGTCTTGTTATAAATGGTGACCTTACAGCTTGCTTTTGCCTTTGGGTTCGTTTTGGACACTCCGGTTATTTTCACCGTACCTGCCTTTTTTGCCTTAACAACGCCTTTGCTGGTAACCGTAGCCAGTTTTTTGTTGGATGTTTTCCAGGTTACGCTTTTGGAAGCGTTTGCCGGGGAAACTTTGCTGGCTTTTAGCTTTAGGCTATTGCCGGCAAGCATGGTTGCAGTGCTTTTATTCAGCGTTATTTTACTGGCTTTTTTTGCAGCCGCTTGGGCAGCTTGGCCGTTGAATGGAACGGCTGCAGCGAAAAAGGCAGATGCGCAGAACAACGCTGCTATCATTTTTAGATTTCCTTTGCGTTTCAACATGCTTTCCCTCCTTGATTTTTTATGCCTGCATTGTCGAACCCAAAGGCGGGAGGCGGCCTGGCCCTGGCTGTATGGATGTTTTTTTGCCGTACCATAAAGATCGCTTCCTCTCTGGCACTGATGATAAATGCAAAGGATCGTATTATAATTTATACAAATTAATTTTTTACTTTACTAAAGACACAATACTTGCTTAAAATATAGTTCAAAATAGTTATAATTACTTGAACTAGCATTTTAATTATTTTATCATTTAATCCAAGAACCGTAACCATTGCAAACATGATTCCCATATCAACTAATAAAGTAAAAAATCTGGATAAAATAAAAGACATTGCTTCTTTCCATTTATTTTCATTGCTACTTTCAAATACATATATCCGATTTGCTAAATATGCAAAAATAACTGCTGCCGACCAGGAAAGCATATTGGCCAATTGCAGTTGAACCGCTGAACTAGGATCTAAAATAGTCAAAACACTTAAATAATAAGTACCCAAACTTATTACAGTGGCAGTACCTCCTACTAACAAATAGTTCATAATCTCTTTATTTTTTTTATATAGTTCTTTCAGTTGGTTCATCGTATTACTGCTTCTCCTTTTATCCTCTTTGCCATTTTTATGGCTTATTTTTCCTCGTGATATTCTGTTTCAGTATTGACATTCCAAATGTTAGCCTTATCCTTGGAACCTGACAATATATTTTTAACTGCTTCAAAAGATGTAGCCATAGAATGATCTATATTATTGTACCGATGCTGCCCATTACGGCCTACGCAATACAAATTACTTATTGTATTCAAATAATCAATCAGTGTGTCTATTTCGTCATACGTATCAAAATATGCCGGATATGCTTTCTTTACTTTCTCCATATGTGTATCTAATACCACTTTCGGATTATGAATCAACCCCAATTTCATCATTTCCGAAACGCCAAGTTTTGTAAATTCTTTTTCATCCATACACCATAGCTTATCTCCTTCATTTACAAAGTACTCCAAGCCAATCCATACTGTACGTGCCAGGTCTTTCACCATATAAGGCGACCAGTTATTATACACCTGAAACCGCCCTAATTTTACATTCCGGTCCTGCACATATACCCAACAATCTGGCACAATATTTGCTACTGTACGCATATTTGTTTTATTTTTCAAATCAATCTTAGATACCAGAACCCCTAATGTCATATAATCCCTATATGGGAGCCCTGCCGCAATCCTGGCAGGTTCTTTAGGGACATCATTAATACCCCCTACTAAATCCCGGATTGGCATGGATGAGATAAAATAATCTCCTGACATAGAAATTTCTTTCCCATCTTTTTCATACACTAGAGAAGTAATTACATTATCTACATTTTTGTTCAACCTAACTACCTTTGCGTTTTTAATAATTGTCCCGCCCAGTTTTTCTACTTCTGCTGCAGTTACATCCCATAGCTGGCCTGGCCCGAGTTTTGGATACTTAAATTCCTCAATCAATGAGGTTTCTACTTTCCGGTTTTTTTTCTTAAACACTTTTCCAAATACATCTTTTATTACCGCAATAATGGAAAGCCCTTTTACCCGCTGGGCACCCCAAGATGCATCGATCTCCCTCGGATGCCTTCCCCATAGGTTTTCCGTATAATATTCAAAAAACATCGAATAAAGTTTCCGCCCAAAACGGTTAATATAGAAATTTTCCAGATTATCCTCGGGAAGTTTATGTATCAGGGAAGCTAAATAACTAAACCCAACTTTTATCGTATTAAGTAAACCCATGTTTTTAAACGTTTCTACTTTTAGCGAAATCGGATAATCATAAAATTTAGAGTCAAACAAAATACGTGAAACACGATGCCTAGTCAACATAACACGTTCTTTTTTTTCTGGATCAGGCCCGCCAGATGTAAGCGGCACCCTACGGCCAAGCAAAATGTCGTCCCATGCTGGCTTCCCTTGCATTGGCAACATTTTATTCCACCATTCATTCACCTCGGGCATTTTGGAAAAGAAACGATGCCCTCCCATATCCATGCGGTTCCCTTTATATTCTACCGTCTTTGATATTCCACCAAAGCAATCGCTTTCTTCAAATATCACAACCTCTATATCCTTTGATTTGGTTAATAATTCATAAGCCGCTGTCAGCCCAGCTGGGCCCGCCCCTATAATCAATGCTCTTTTCATTTCTTTTCTCCTATCGTTTTTTGCTTACTACCTACAATTTGTAAAATCCAATTGAGGCTTAACAAAATTGCTGTGGCCAACGACAATAATTCTGCTACGCGCCAATACCACGGTTCTTCAAAATCTATCGTAACATTGCCAGAAAATCCGGCTGGAAGCGAAAAATTTATCACATTATTAGTTCCATCTTTAATCTCATATTCAGTACCATTTTGATCCCTGACATGGTAACCTTTATAATGAAAGACTGGGATTTCTATCATCCCATCCTGATCCGTACCTTCACAATATAGTTCCATATGTGTGCCATTTCTGGAAACAAGTGCAACTGTCTGCATATTTGCATATGAATATGCACCATTTAAAGCATTTTTATCTGTCCCTGCGCGTAAGTATTCACATGCCCCAGCTGAATAAGAACTTAACTCTGCCGTTTCAAAGCTTTCGGTTACAACCATAACATTTCCTGAATTTATCCTTTCGCTATAGTTGCTTGCAAAGATAACAGCCATCAATACACTTATTGTAAAAACCCCGGTTCCAAGCTGCCGATAACTTAACGATAAACATTCCACACCATCTAGCGCTTGATTCAAAACAACTCCAAGCAGCACGGTAAGAAAGATAACTGCAAATTCCATATACCGCCACGGAAATTGTATTTGTGCCAGGAAATTTCCTAATTTGAAATTTGCTGCCAAATGATCCCATGGAAACAGGTTGGAAGCCATATACAATGTCAATACGGAGCAAATAACCAACAGATACATTTTCTTAGCCACTTTGCCATTGATACATAAAATAATTGCCAAAATAAATGCAATCATTAGCACTGGCCCAGGCGATATTGTCATAATACCATCCCCAAATATGTTCCTGAAGAAAGAAAAATAATATCCAACATCCGCTCCACTGGATTGAATCTTCATAACCGAATCTGATACGATGCTGTTAATATTAACCTTGACATTTTTGTAATAGTCTAAAAATGGAACAATGAAATACAGGTTTAACAGCAACGTTTGTATCACCGCACATATATACAGGCAAATGGTATTTCTCTTTATTGTCTTCTTCCAAAGCACCATGCATAGAAATATCATGATACTGACCGCCATTTCTACGGTAAGCACATGCGTCCCTATAAGGCCACTCATCCCTACCGCCAATAACACTGCATTCTTTTTATATTTTTTCCAATCTACCGTATCCTGCGTATAAATACGATAGATAGCTAACGCAAGAATCGGCAAAAACAACATTGCACTATATTCACCAACTGCTGCGCGGACATATATATTAACAAGACGATAACTGGCAGTCATATATGCAAAGCAGGTTAAAAATGCAGTGCGCCTGTTTTTAAAGATTTTTTCAAAACAGCAATAGGATACAATGGCTGTACAAGTATTAATGAAAAAGATAAATACTTTATAAGATTCTACAACCGAAAATCCGGCAATTCTTAGAAATGCAGGAATATACAACAGTAAATCTCCATAATATATAGAAGCTGGATAGCCATAACCGCCCATAAATATAGAAGAAAGTTTAACTGGAAAATTGCCCATGCGAAGCTCTTGTGCAATCCCTTCTATCCGCATAAGATGAAACGTTAGATCATGCCCTCTAACGATCCCTTTCATAAATAACGGAATGCAGGATAGAAAAACCACTCCGCCGAATGCCAGCAAAAAATTCCTATGCTGCTTTATCTTTCTATAAAATAGCAAACAACTATGGAATAAAATGCAACATAGCAGTAAAACAAAAAACCGTCTTGTTGCTAAAACAGCATTTGTCGTAATTGTTATATCCCTAATTCTTAGGGAACCTTTTCCGTTATAATTTACGACAACTTCAAAATTATCTATATCTTCTGTAAGGATTACTTTATATGTTACAGCAGTCTGGCTGTGGTCAAGCCTTGCTATCCCTCCTTTAATATAGGCATCATTTCCATTCGCTGCATAAGCTTTAAAACTTTGCTCGCTGCTGCATTCGTATTGGATATTGATCGAATAGGAGCCTTTTTCCAATGCAATATACGGCCCATAAATAATGCCTGCTTCATTTGATAACTGTACGGTTTCTTCATCTACATACCATCCATTATCAAATGCAATAAGATTAGACTTCCAATCACTTAATGACGTTTCAATCTTAGTATGATTGTGATAGGCTGTATAAGCCATCGCCCCAGCGGTTATTAAAATGATAGCTTCCACCAGATAAATGACCCAAAAATATTTTTTTAACTTAATATTCATCCTGCGTTACTCCCGCCGTTTCCTTTTACGCTTTAGTTCCAAAACTCAAAGATATATTTTAATGTATAAAAACAGTTTGGATTATGTTTCCATAAAGCAAATTCAACAGATGCAAAAAATGATAAGAAATTCAATATCATACTTATCATACATGTAAGAAACACAATCCAACGGAAACTTCCCAGCATATCAATTTCCTGTTTTTCTGCTACGAAATACTTATCCGCCATACAAACTGCGATCACACCTGCAAGACCGATTAAGAAACAAAAATCTGCTTTATACCTTGGATAAATCCCTGCCGTATTAGTTGTGACCATAACAAGCACTAGGGTCAATACTATTGAGACAATTGCAAATTGAAACGGTTGCTTATACTGTTTGATCCGTTTTCCTAAAATAAATACCAATAATGCAAACATTAAAAACGGACAAAGCAATAAAACCCCTCCAATTCCCCAGCTTGCAATTGTTTTGCCCATATACGCACTTTCCACACCTTGCGTTTTAATGAAAGGGAACTTAACTGACATAGAAAACGGTTTCCATAGAAATTCAAACAAACCGACCCCAATCCTGCTTATATCTATTCCCCTTTTTGTTAAATCATTATTTGTCAGGTTATAATTAGCGCCAAAATCAAAGACTGATCCAAAACGGCTCCAATTGTAATACATTAATCCAGCTGCAACAACGGCAAATGGCGCAGCAAATATAGCCGCCTCTTTCCAATATTTTTGAATACACAGCTTTTTATCACGTACTATAAATTTACCAAATATAAAAAAGCTGAACAAAAATATCAGAAAAACATTTGGCCTACATCCTGCAACTAACGCCATACACAGTGAACCTGCTGCCATTTTAGGGATAGATACAATTTCTTTACCCTCAACAGCTTCTAACCACAAATCCAGGCCCAAAATAGCAAACATTACCCCCATAGAAATCGGCACTTCATAAATAGTCGGCCTCTGTAAGATCGCAATACTGCCAATACTAGATGGCAATACTGCTGCCATCAGCAAATACATAATATAAGGAAATTTAGGAAACCATTTTTTAATAACCGTCCCTATTAGACGCACTAAAACTATGCTCGTTACTATCCAACTGATCAATATCGGTATATAATTAGGCAGCCCTGTATGAAAAATAAGATAATAAGGCAGATAACAAAGCAAAACTGGAACAATGCCAAAATATACATAGTAATGCCCATCATAATAAACATTATCCCACAAATATGGTTCCCCGCCCGCTTCCTTAATTACCCTGTCCCGTTCATTCTGATCATATGGATTATCCATTTCTATCATCCAATCTGGAACTTTATCGTCTAAGTACACATGCCCTTCTGTCATCGCTACTGCAAGCTTTTGATACTGTTCATGGCTCCCGCCTTCTGTTAAATACTTCTCTATATATGGGCTCACTGTTTTAGTCAGAAACACAAAAAACAAGATATTAATTAATATTACCGCTCCTACACCCGCTTTGTGGCAAGCTTTCTGTTCATCATAACTCAAATCATAATAACTGCTTCCTTTTCTAAAAATAGCAACAAGCATAATGAATATTTCCATTGCCAATACACGAAGAAGCGAAAAATGCATTGCTTTCCGTTTATTTATACTAATTTCAGATATTGATACCCTAGAACCTACTACTGCCTGCGACGTATCCAACTGGATCCGCAACCCTTGTAATTTTCCATAAAAGTGTGTCCGAAACCACTTGCTTTCCGAAACCGAAGGTACAATTATCGATTTGGCACCATCACTTGGTATATGGTAATATGCGCTATTCCCTTCATCTTTTGCATAAATATCACAACTTACATAATCTGCCCCTTCCAATGCAAGATCCAGATAAATTGACCTAGCATCTTCATCCATCGGCCCAAATTCCAGATAATGCTGCCCTGATTCTGAATCTGTTACACTAAATGTATTCCCGCCTGATTGTTCCTGCTGTAAACCCTCCGCATGAAACTCTGACGAAACCAAGCTTCTTTCTGATTGCCAATTTGAAATACGAGATGTCCAAAATCCAGCATTACAAACAATGAACTCTAGCAAAAACGGAATTGCAAAGATAAAATATTTTTGCCGAATCTTCATCTGTGCGTATCCCCCTTTCCGCAAACCTATTTGTGCCTAGCAGTTGCATTTTTTGAAATCTTCCTCTTAGTATCCGGATTTTTTAAAGCATTGCCTGAACTGAATAATTTCTTTTTCTTATCCACTATACATATACCGATAAACAACCCTATCCCTGCCACTGATAAGAGAGCAGCCACATAGACATGTGCTGGGGCATATAGAAACTCCACTTCATGCTCCCCTTCCGCTAATGAAACAGCCATTAATGCACCGCCGACCAATTTAATATCCACTTTCTTGCCGTCTACATATGCCTTCCATCCTGGCTCATAAGGGATTGACGTATACATTAATCCATCTTTTTTCGCTGCGATTTTGCCTTTTATACTTTTGGACGTATATTCTGTTACATCCAGCACTTCATCTTTTAGTATATCGTATGCTTTATTAAATACATCTTGGTTCAGCATACTGACGTATACTTCCAAATCTCCAGACCTTCCAGCCTCCAACTCCGATTTTACGGAAAATACTTGGCCCTTTTCATAGGTTCCCGCCGGAAAAATGCATGCATCCCTGATTTCATAAGCATTTGTATCTTCATCAATTCCAACATATGCATCCTTATTTTCATTTAAATTCATATTCACATATGTATATACACATCCATCTTCTGGCATTTCATAATTATATTTAAATTTTTCGTTTTTCGTCGAATCTGCATCTTTTGATGGTTGATACCTGTATTTGCCATAATCTATCCGTTCCACATCAATATTTTCATGTCCAACATGCACAATATCTAATGGTTCAAATACATCTTCTGTTATTCCAGTAGCAGCTTTCAACAAATTATTTTGCTTTTCAAATGGGGTTTCACCTTCAAATTCAAAATCTGCCATCGTATTTTCTACCATAAAGCCCATTGGCAGATAAGCTTCATTCCTATATGCATATACATCCTCTACACTATTTACCTGCGTAAAATATTCTCTATTTGCAATTTTCGATCCTGATGCAATTAAGTATTTAATATTTAAAAACGCATTGTTAACCGGCGTCGAATTCTGGTAATAATACCACAACGCCGCCTTCTTATAAACTGGTAGCCCCATATTTTCATATATTTGACGAACTGCATTATCTGCTGTTGATGTAAAAGATGCAAGGCCATTATACCCATATAAGATAGATGGATTTCTCGAATAGCGTCTGGCAAGTTCTATCCTGTAAAAATCACTTCCTTTTTCTTCTGAATTAATATCCCCTAATATTTGTTGAACTGCATTATTCCTGTCTGGATAAACATCTCTTTCTGTCGTCCCAACTGCTTTTGGCGCTGCTATAGCCGTCGGGACAAGTTCTAATCCAACAAGAATTGCCAATACGAAGGTAAATACCCTTTTACCTATCTTCTTTTTAATAACTAGTAATAAAACACCCAAATATGCGGCTATGATCAGCAAATTTTTAATCAAAAACACCCATAGCGACGTATAATCGGCTGCAACACTTTCATCAACAAAATAACCATCCATCTGCTGTAACGCTGCAACAAAAAAATATGCCGCTGCCGCTATACATACAAATCTAATGCCTGCTTTACTTATTACACTCATTCCATTTATTTTTATTGTCAAATATGCTCTGTATGCAATCATAATCAAAAGGAAAGAAAACATAAAAGTATATCGGTATGGCATCTGGTTTGTATTATGAAAACCATGCCACGCATAATTAAGCATATTAATATTCATACTTAAATAAAAAATCAAAAGCAATGCACCATACACGATTTTTTCTCGATTTGGTATATCTTTTAATTTAAAAAAAACAAACAAAAAAATAATACTCACTACACCACAGTAAATATTAGGAAGCCCTTCACGAAAAGTAGGCTCCAAATATGCCAAAGAATTTGCGAGCACTTCAAACCAACCATTAATAGCAGCCCAATTAACAGGAGCATTTTCCTGCCCTCCAGTACGCTTTAAAGCTATTATTGTAGGCAATATAGCAACTGCCGCCATTAGTATTGATATAATTGAAAAAACAATTATATTTCTAAGATTTTCAAATAACTCCCTTTTATTGTTTTTACAAATTATACATTGTGCAAAAAAGTAAATAGCTGTAAAAATACACACCATTAAGCCAATATAGTAATTTGTTACAATTGCTACAGCAAGCGATATTGTATAAAGCTTGTACTTTTTTTCTTGTATCAACAATATAATCCCTGCCACTACCAATGGAAAAATTGCAAATGTATCAAGCCAAATGATACTCCAATAATAACCAAGAAGCCAACTACATAAAGCGTAAAGTGTTGAAAATATAACAACGCCATATTCCTTTTTTTTGAATATCTTGCTTAACGAAAATGTACAAAATAAACCGGCTAACCCTATTTTTATCAAAATCTGCAGAGCAAATACTTCCTTTAAAAATGCCTGAGGAAATAGGATAAACAGTAAATTAATGGGACTCGCAAGATAATATGCCATTAATGCAGAGAAACCGCTTCCAAGCCCCATACGCCAACAATAAAGCAATGATTCCCCTCCAAGTATTTTTCTCTTCAACTCCAATAAAAAAGGATAATATTGGTGCCACGCATCAATGGTCAATACCTGCTGACCGCCAAAAGGATATATTTTCACATATGCAAATGCTACACACATAATTGTAAATGGCACGGCAAATGCCAATAGGTAAATGCATAAAGATTTTATCCATGACTGTCTTTTCAAACAAATAACAGTATCATCCGCCATAATTTCTTTTTTCATTTACCAAATCCTCCTCTGTATTTTTCCATGCCATTTTTTATTATTTTTATCCGATATTTTTTGCATCTTTTATATTACTATCAGAAACAAGATAATGTGGCCTCTTTTTTGTCTCCATATATGTTTTGGCTATATACTGTCCCATAACCCCCATACAAAACAGCTGTATACCTCCAATAAATATCATTACGCAAATAGTAGAAGCCCACCCATCCACCGGATCGCCAAAGCATACTTTCCTCACTATAACTGCCAACAGCATAATAAATGAAAATACAGTCATC
Source organism: uncultured Eubacterium sp. (assembly GCA_947089855.1). Lineage (GTDB taxonomy): Bacteria > Bacillota > Clostridia > Lachnospirales > Lachnospiraceae > Eubacterium_J. The sequence goes on along the minus strand of CAMUML010000014.1, from coordinate 1,386 downwards.
CCAATTCCAAACCAAGATGCGATACTCAATGGTGCCTGTGAAAAATTAATAATTCCATCAATTGCATATTTAAATAATTTCCAAAAATTCCATTTCGTTTCCCCTGCAATCCGCTCCACGTTTTCGTAAGACAGCCAATATGTCTGAAATCCAATCCAGCCAAAAATACCTTTTGAAAAACGGTTATATTCACCCATAGACACAATTGCATCCACCATTTCTTTTTTCATCAAACGGAAATCTCTTGCCCCATCCACAATATCCGCATCCGAAATCCTGTTAATAATTTTATAAAATTTCCGTGCAAACCAGCTCCGGATTGGCGGCTCGCCTTCCCTGCCCGCACGCCTTGTAGCAACACTGTCATATTCCCCATCATCTAATATCTGCATCATCTTAGGCAATAAAGATGGAGGATCCTGCATATCTGCATCCATCACAGCTGCATAATCACCATCCATATTACAAAATCCAGCATAAATAGCCGCTTCTTTTCCAAAATTTCTTGAAAACGACAAGTAACATACATGTGGATCTTTCTTAGCTAAATCTTTAATGATTTGAAGCGTATTATCTTTTGAACCATCATCTATAAAAATAAATATGTAATCGTAACACATCTGTTTTAAAATTGCCTTTGCTTCTTTATAGAAAAAAGGCAAAGCATCTTGTTCATTAAAGCATGGAACTATAAGCGAAAGTTTTTTCTTTTCCTTCATTTTTTTTTCCATAATATAGCTTAACCTTCCTTCTTTATCCTTGTGTTTTGGCCTTATCAGTAAAAATCTCAGAGATTTGTTAACCTCTGAGATTTTTACTTTGTAATTCAATTGCTTATTTATCAAAGCAGTTTACATTATGAACCACTATTGTTTGTACTTGGATTATTGCCTCCGTTACCACCTGAAACCGTAACTTGATCAACGTTTACAGAGTTGTTACCTAATGTAAATTGTACTGTTACAGTATATTCTTGAGTGCCAACCACTATATAAAATTCTTTCTTTAAACTGTCACCTGTTGCACCTACTGCAATACCATCGAATACCACATCTTTTTTTGTGTTTGGATTCGGCGATGTACCTATGCCATTCAGTTGATCCGTAGTGCCCGTTACACTAATACCCGAACTAGAAATAGTAATTGACCCTGCTGTAACAATTGCACTACCCGATACGCTACCACTAAATGTAACTGAATCTGATGTTATACTAACTGCCACTGAACTATCTACTACTGCACTGGATTCTTCCTCGCCCGGTACTACTGCGCTGGATTCTTCCTCGCCCGGTACTACTGCGCTGGATTCTTCCTCGCCCGGTACTACTGCACTGGATTCTTCCTCGCCCGGTACTACTGCGCTGGATTCTTCCTCGCCCGGTACTA
>CAMUML010000013.1 GCA_947089855.1 uncultured Eubacterium sp. | reverse complement strand
GCAGCTACAGGTGCCGCTTCGGCTTCGCCGCCTGGTTTTCTAGCAGAATACTAAGAGCTTCTAAACATTCTTCCAACGTCGCTGCAAGCCCGCCCACCGCCCCCTCATCCAGCTAGTTTTCTCTTGCTTTACAAGTTTTACAAGCAACACTGTGGCTATTCTTCCATTATTGCACGCACTCATCGATCCGGCTGGTTTTTTCTTTCGCTTTACTAATATTACACCGCTTTACAACTTTTTGAAAAATAAAATAACGCACAAGGTACTTTCTAATGTGCATGACTCTCATTTAAAGCTCCATCTGCCACCTGTATTAACGATATACCATCCTGTATATTATCCGAGGCTCTGTTCAACCCTCTTATCTGCCATCGCAATTCCTCAGAAATCTGTAATCCTGCAACATTATCGGCACTTTGATTAATCCGATAACCAGATGATAACTTTTTTGCACTTTTTTCTTTTTCCTTTGATGTAATATTTAGTTGTCTGTTTGAAAACTGTGATAATAGATTACGTGCTATTACTTGCATATTCCTTTTTCTCCTTGAATTTTTGTTTATATTTGTGTCGTTTAGATACTGTATCATTAACTTCTTCATCCAGTTAGGCATGGGTGCGATTTCATTTATGCCTTTGTGTGCTGTCTACAGCAGAGATATTTCATCCTAGAAATTTGGTTACATTTTTCAGACCGCGAATTTTCAGACAGTTCATTATACTCTCAGAACGGTTTTTTATATTTCAAGAACTTTTTCCATGCCGACAGTTGAAACACTGTTCCTGCTGGTGTTATCTATCCTGGCTATGGAGTCAGTGGGTTCCATCTATTCGCAGTTTTGCATACGCCTTTTATTGAGTTACAATTCGGCTTCCTTTGTTATTTTTGACCTTAGTTTAGACACCTGCCCTCTTCTTTGCCACAGTGTTTATGAGGATACACGTGGAAAGCCTGAAGAAACCAGCCGGGAGATGGGGCGGTGGGCTGGCTTCCAGCGACGTTGGAGGAATGTTTAGAAGCCCTTAGTATTCTGCTTGGAAAACAGGCGGCGAAGCCGAAGCGGCACCTGTAGCTGCTGGCCGAAGGCCAGGGCGGACAAGGTGCCGCGCCCGTCCGGTACCACCGCCTAGATGCAGAATACTTAGGGATTCTTAACATTCCGGAGTAGGAGCAGGAAGCCAGCCCACCGCCCCATCTCCCGGCGTCCGCACAGCCACCCCCCCCTTCAAAAAAAAAGCGGCCAGAAGCCAGCTAATCCGCCAGCTTCCAGCCGCCCACTCCCGCGTAGCCAGGCTTTTCCTATCCATTATTTTTGGCGTATATCCACATACCCCATTTTCAAACTAGAATCCGTAAATTCACTCGCCCCGCCAGCCGGATCCAAGCTAATATATAACTGCCCGAGTTCTTCTTCGGTTGCGAGCCACCCCATATGTACGGTTACGGTCTCCCCTGGTTTTATGCTTGCAATATAGTTATTGCCGCGTTCTCCGCCGTGTACGTCATAATACTGCATCTCAAATGCGTGGGAGAGGCTCCGGTTGGATGCCTGTGTCCAGGTATCTGTTTTGGACGGCTTCTCGTATTGCCCTTCCGCCGCTATCCGCATCTGCCCTCCTTCTTCTTTGATACGGGCTAAACTCCCAAAAAACAGTACGTCTTTTTGTTCTTTGCTGCCTGTGTTCGTATATTCGACGGTAGCGTATATTAATTTTTGCGGTACTTCGTGTGATTTTACCAGTTCACTGACGGAATCTACGCTGCCGCCTTTGATATATTGGATAAGCGCCGGGCGCAGTTTTCCATCAGCACCGAGTTCTTTTTGGAAATCCCCGTCAATGGCTGACTGTGGAAGCAGGCTGAAATTATCGGATACCTGCACATCCGTTACGCTTGCCATAAGGCCGTCTTCCAATTCGAACTGTTCGCCAATGATATGCGTATGTTCCATTTCGCTTTTTGTAGCCGTATCTTGGAATACAAAGTCCTGGTCTTTTTGGCTTTCTTGTTCCTGCTCGCGTGCAAGGTATTCGCTCCAGTTAAATGCCTGGACAACGCCCTCTTCTTTGCCGTTTGCTGCCTTTGCCAATTTTATGCCTTTTGCGGTCTTTAATGCTTCTTCTTTGGTTACATCTGAGCCCACGTACATTTCCATAACATAATGCAGATCCGTAAATGCTACATAGATACGCTGGTTAAAGGCAATCTCATCTTCCGGCAGCAGGTTCTGGTATTCCAGGTAAACGCCTTCATGGCCGTTTACGGTAATGTCTTCGCTGGATATGACATCCCCATGCAGCATCTGGAAATCGCTGTCTTTGGTATCCATATAGTAAAATACAATGGAGATGCCGCCTTTGTACAAGGCATTTTGATAGCTGTATTTCCCCTGTTCCGTCTGCACCATGCCGGCCGGCAGGTAGCTGGCCTCCATTTTTACATATGGAATATCCCTTGGTTCTTTGGCTGCTGCTATATCTACTGCGGAGCCTGCTGCCGCTGCATTACCCTCTGCTGCTGCATTGCCTGCTGCCGCTTTACTGCCTGCCGCTGCTGCATTGCCTGCTGTGGCTGTGCCGCCCTTTTCCTGTGTGCCGCCGCTTTTGGTGATCTTAACATTGACTCCGGCTGCCCCGGCCTTTTCCTGCCGCATCCGGTAAACGCTGACACCGGCAAATACCGTTGTCCCAAACAGCATAACTGCTGCTAACGATGCCGCCAGCGTGCGTCCGGCTGCCCGTTTTGCCTTTTTAAATTTTGGATATTTTATATTTGCCTGTTTTTCTACTTCCTGTTCGATCATATCCTTTATTTCCTTTGGCATTGTTGGAAAATCATATTTTATATTTTCTAACCTCATACGCGTCCTCCGATTTCTTTGTGGCTTATAGTTGCCTGCTACATGCCATTTCCACTCTGCTGCCTTACTTACCGCCAATTTACAACTATACCATTGCCTCCTCTAGTTCGCCCCGAAGTTTGGCGCGGGCACGTGCCAGACGGTTTTTCACTGCACTTTCGGTAATGCCAAGTATCTTGGCTGCCTCTTTTACACGGTACCCTTCCAGATAGTATAAGGTAACGCAGAGGCGGATTTCTTGTGGAAGCCTGCTGATTGCTTCGTATAGGTCACTGTAATCGGCTGTGTCCCCTGCTTCTTCATACTGGTATGATTCTAAGGATACAATACGCTTTTCCCTGCGCATTACGGCATAGCATTCATTTATCAGTATCCGGATAAGCCAGGTTTTCGCAAAAGAATCATTCCGCAATGTATGTAAATTTGTGAAGGCTTTCACAATCGCTTCCTGTATTGCATCTGCACAGTCTGCATCACTGTATAGCAGCGTTTTTGCTACATGGTACAGCGCATCTTCATTCTGGATGACCAGTTCACCTAATTGCTCTTTTTTCATAATATCCTTTCTGCTGGCCAGCTATTGCTATTGCTTTCTGAACCTGTAAACGAGATTTTATATATTGCGCAATTTTGACTTCTCTCATTTCAGCTTTGCTTTTTACATTTATTAGATGCGGGAAAGGTGGAAATGGTCGCTAAGAAAATAAAAAAATCGGGAAATGTGGTAGACGTGCAGAATACAGACAGCGTTTCGGATCCCTATAGGCTACCGTATGGGGAGGGATGCGGTGCATGAGGCAGGGCCGCCCCCTCGTCCAGCGTCCGGGAAGCCATAATGTATCGCCCCGAACAACTACTATGAGCGGCCCCCAGGCCGTGCGTAGTAACAAATATCCGTAAAACGGTGGAAACGGTACAAAAGATCACAATAAAAAACTGACAGGCATCTGCCACTACGCAGATTGCGGATATGACGGGAAAGGCCACGTTTATAAATCGGTATTGTACCAGTATAACCAAACCGCACTGGATGCGCTGAAAAATTATTTTCCCTCGTTTTTAAATTTTTGGTACTCCTCCACTGGCATTTCCAGACCGGTATACAGCTGGTAGGCAATTGCCCCCTGCCAGAGCAGCATACCTTCCCCGTCGATAATGGTCCGGCAGCCTGCCTGCTTGGCCTCCTGCATCATCTTGGTTTCCAGTGGGTTGTATACCGTATCCGCTACTACCAGGTCCGGACGGAATACACTGGTATCGGCAATTGGGGATGCATCTTCGTTCGGCTTCATACCAACCTTGGTTGCATTCACCAGGATGTCTGCACAAGCAATTTCTTCTTTTAGCCTATCCTGTTCGTCCAGGCATAGGACGGTTACGGTGCAGCCAGGGACTTCTTGTTTTAATTTCGCCGCGGTCACTTTTGCCCGTTCTAAAAATGGGTCGTTGGCATTAAAAATCGAGATAGCGGCTGCCCCCTGAAGCGCGCATTCAACCTGGATGGCAGTTGCCGCCCCGCCTGCACCCAAAATGACTAGCTTTTTCCCCACTACTTCGACTCCATGTTCTTTTAGGTTGCGTACAAAACCGCCGCCGTCCGTCATATGGCCAATCAGGCGGCCGCCTTCATTTACAACAGTATTGACAGCGCCAATAATTTTTGCCGCTGGGGAGAGTTCATCTACACATTCAGCCATTTTATTTTTACATGGCATTGTAACATTAAACCCCCGCAGCTGAAACAGGCGCGCTGCGCTGGCTGCTTCCGCTGCCTGGCTTTCTTTTATATCAAACGCCAGATATGCATAATCCAGTCCATGGTAGGCGAAGCTGAAATTATACATAGCCGGTGAACCGGAATGTGATACCGGGCTTCCAAAAAGCGCCAGCAGTTTGGTAGACCCTTGAATCCTTTTTTCCATTTTTTCCTCCTTATCCGGATATACCGGAACAAAATCTTTTTCATACGCCGAAAAGCATCTATATGGACAGTGCTGCATCAATGCACATTTTCCAGGATAAACCTGCGTGCGTTTTCAAAAAATAGCTTTTCCAGCAGCTTGCTGCCAAACCCTGCCCGTGCAAATACATCCTGGATATAAGGGAGCGACTGCACCCCTAGGATCCCTTGTGGAAACTCGCTGCACCCGTCAAAATCACTGCCTATCGCCAGTATATCTTCCCCTCCCAGCTCCAGCACAGCATCTATATGCCGGACCAGCCCGGACAGCCCAGTACCGCTGCCAACAAATTGGCGGTAAAAATTAATGCCCATCAGCCCACGGCGGCGGATTAATTCCTGGATATGCCTTTTTTCCAAGTTTCTGGGATGGCTGCAAACGCTGCGTACATTCGAATGGGACGCCATCACAGGCTTGCCTGTGATAGCAAACACATCTTCCACCCCCTGGTCCGATAAATGGGAAATGTCCAAAACCACCTGGTTTTGTACCAGCTGCCCTACCAGCGTCCGCCCCGCCTGCGTCAAACCCTGATCCTGGCAGGCCACCGCGCCGCAAGCATAGCTATTTTCATAATTCCAGGAAAGCAAAGCAAACCGGATGCCCAGCTCACGGATCTGTGCTGCCAGGCTCCCCATCAGCGATATATCTTCTACAGACAAAAATGCAGCCGCTTTGCCAGCCTGATGCGCCTGTTCCATATCCGCGGCAGTCTGGCACCATACCATAACATCCGCCTGCCCCTGCAGCAGACTTACTGCCCTTTGGTACATCTGCATAAACGCTTCTTCTTCCTGCCCCTCCAGAACCTGTCCCTTATCTTTCCAAAGGGCAAAAATCTGTGCATAACGGCCGCTAAACCCCAACACCCTTTCCAAATCCAGGCTGCAGCTATTCTTCCCCAGCGTTTCTGATAACGGTATCTTCGTCAACGTATCTGCATGGCAGTCGAAATAATCCATCTTCATGCCTATCTGGCCTACCTTCCCCGGGAATCATTTTGGCTTTACCCGTATTTTATCCACCACCACTTTCCCATTTTCATCCAGTAACGGCGTAATCCCATGCAACGATTCGCCCGAAGCCATCAGGTAATGGACACCCGTAACCTGATCCACTAAAATACTGACAGACCCCATAAAGCCGAGCCCTTGTTCTTCTTTGACCTGAAACCGTTTCTCCTTTTTCTGGAACATCCCGGCCACCTCCCTTATAATGCCGCAATGGCTACTCTAATACGAACTGGCGTACAATCCCCTGTAGATGTTCTACTGAATCATAGCAGTCGGTTACCATTTCATGCGTGGAACTGGTTTTTTCCACCATATCGCTTGTCTTTTCCGCAATGTCCACAATCCCGGCGGAGGATTCGCCTACGGTATCGCTGATGCCGTTTACGGCTGCTGCAATAGCTTCGATCGAAGACGTCAGTTCGGAAACCGCATCCCGCACGCTGTCCATGCCGGTACGGAATACGTCCGCATCCTTCTGGTACTGTTCGCTGACCTGTTCAAACCCTTCATATTCTTTAATTACAGTATGCTCTAAAAAGCCCATTGTTTCTTCGAGGCATCCGGACATATTGGATACGGCGCCGTTTACTTCCGATACGATACTGTTGATATTGTTAATGGCCTGCGACGTCTGCTCTGCAAGGCCCCCGATCTCTGTCGCTACAACGGCAAAGCCCCGCCCCGCGTCGCCTGCCCTAGCCGCTTCAATAGAAGCATTCAGTGCCAGCAGGCTTGTCTGCGAAGAGATTTCCATAATGGTCTGTGTAAGCTCGTTGATCTTATCCACTGCCTTGGAGCCTTCGATCGCCTGCTGCGCTTTGCCTTTAACCGTTTCATACATATGCATGGTTTTGCTGCTTGCCTGCACGGTTTTCTCCCTTAAGCTGCGCGCACGTTCCATTACTTCTTTGGATGTTTCCACGCCTTCGGATGCCATTGTGTTCAACCCTTCTGTACTGCCTTTGATCATGCCGACATTTTCGTTGATGGTCACGGTTGTGGCTGCTGTTTCCTGCATACCGGCTGCAAGCTGCTCGCTTGTGGAAGAGTTGTCCGAGCACATATTGTCAATCGTTTCGGTTACATTCTGAAGTTCTTTTACATTGTTTGTAATATGGCCCCCTGCTTCTTCTATATCATACATCATCTGACGCAGCTGGTTGCGCATCAGGCGGACTTCCCTGGCCATTTTTCCAGTCTCATCCTTGCGTTTGCACAGCTTCTCGCTGTATCGGTTCTTTTTGAAATTCAGCTGCGCCGTATCTGCAATGACCGTCGTTAAGCGCGCAATCGGCCTGCAGATCAAACGGCCCAAAAACAGTGCTGCCAGCAGGCACAAAAAAGCGCTGGCCGCCGATATGCCTGCCATTGACTTGATAATGCTGCGTACCGGCTTTAGGATGTCTTCTTCTTTTACCGATACAACGATCAACATTTTCCTGGCGGTCGCCGCATAGGCTGCATATATCTTTTCCCCTTGGTCATCATAGGAAATCATCCCATTTTTGACCATCACATCTGCTTTGAGCTGTGCCGCAATATCCAAAAGCTGCTGGTTTTTGAGCTTTTGGCCTACTTTATCGGCATCCGGGTGCGTCACAATGGCGCCGTCCCCATCTACCATACAGCCAACACAGGAATCCAGCCCGCTGATCTTCGTCCCCCTAAGGATGCTGGAATAGGTAGATTCGTTCCGCTGGTTTAACGGCAGCGCACTAATAGACATAGCCGCGCTTGCTGCCATACTCTGGATATACTGCTGGTCAATCCCCCGCAGCGTGCTTTTTACTTTTATCCCTGCATTGATTACATTTGCAAGGATACAGACCAAAGATGCAATGACTACAATCAAAGCAACTTTAAACGAAATGGAATGGATAAACGACACTTTCCCGGCTTCTTTGCCTGTGCCTTTCGCTGCATCGATTTTTTTACTCATATTGTCCAGCCCCCTTCTTTTGGCTTTTACGCAGGCTATATTTTAAATTTCTCCATTAACTGAACCATAGACTCTACCTGTGCTTTTTGTTCTTCACTGACGGCGGCTGTTTCCTGCGAAGTCGCAGAGTTATTATCTACGACCGAAGATACCTGGCCAAGATTTTCCTGAACCTGGTACATATGGGTAACGCCGTCTTGGAGCATCTGCGCGATCTGTTCCATTTTCATCGTAGCAGTCCTTGCGCCAACCATAACCTGGTCCATATCCGCCGCTGTTTCATCCGCAATTGCGATACCGACATCGACGGCTGCAACAGCGGTTTCTATCAGTTTGGTAGTCTTTCCTGCCGCCACTGCCGATTCTTCCGCCAATTTTTTGACCTGGTCGGCTACTACGGCAAACCCTTTTCCAGCTTCGCCGGCCCTGGCTGCTTCAATAGCGGCATTTAACGAAAGCAGGTTTGTCTGTGCCGCAATATCGTCAATCGTACCGATAATGGTGCCAATCTGTTCAGAACACCGGCTGATCTCCCCGACTGCCGTTTTTAATTCCTGCATCTTGCTGTTGCCCTGTGCGAGCGTTTCACTTGCTTCCCCGGCAATCCGCACGGACTCTTTGGCTTCTTTCACATTCTGCTCCATGCTTTGCGTCATATCTTTAAATACCGAAACAAGCTCAGATACCTGCCCTGCCTGGTCGGTACTGCCTTCTGCAAGGTCAACGGCCGCATAGGCAAGCTGCTCGGAACCCCTGTCGATCTGGTTGGAAACCTCCCGCAGCGTAACGACGGTTTCCCTCATTTTCCCTCCGATTTTTATAAAGGACTCTTTAATCTCAACAAATTCGCCCACATATTCCTGTTTAATCTGTATATCGTAATTCCCTTCCCCCATCTGTTCCAATACATCTGAGATTTCCCGGATCATTGCAAGGAGGTTTTTTTTCATAAATGCGATCGCGCCAGCCATACGGCCAACTTCGCTCTCATCCACTTTCAGTTCCAGCGGCACGCTAAAATCGCCGCCTGCCAAAGCTGTCATCTGCCCGGATACCTCTTTTATCGGCCTCAGCAGATGGAATTCTGAAAACCGGAAGGCCCGTACAATCTGCCATACGATATAAGCAAATGCACCGGCAAGCAATATAATCAAAACCGTTTCCAATATTTTTAGGAAAGACTGGCTTTCGTCCTTGCGGTCCCTGATTTCTAGTATGGTCTGGTCGGTCTTTTCGTTGATCTCGTCGACTGAATTGCCATATTCTACGCTAAACACCAGGTCTTGCGCTTCCTTCAGGTTGCCTTCGCCAACTGCCGCTATCGCGGCTTCTTCCAAAGGGACTAATTCCTCGGACAGCGACGCGATAGAGTCCAAACTATCCCACTCTTGCTGCGTCAGCCCGCAATCTTTTAATGTTTCCCTGGCAATATCCCGGTTCTTGTCCTCATTTAACTCCTTAAGGTACGCATTGTGGTATTTCTCGTCGCCGGTAACGGCATAAGAACGTACCGCATATGTAAGCGTTTTCGAACCGATCCGGTACTGGTCAAGCGCCATTGCCGCATTTAACTGTGCCGTCTGCATCTTTGACAGCATCAGGTTAAAAACCACAAAGCCCAGCAAAAGGGCTACCCCAATACCTACAGCCACATATGCCTGCCCTATCTGCTTACGCAGCTGTGCTTCCTGGCTGATTGCCGGAAGCGCCTTGTCTTTTCCTTTTTTCATGACCTTTCTCCTTAACTTGTAATTCTTTTTCGGTGCCCAATCAATATACTTTATTATAGCGAAGGAAACGGAATGGGTCAAGACTGTCGTAAAAATATTGGGGATATTCTACGGAAGCGAAGTTACTATTCACGGGCCAGGAATGCGCATAAACTGCGCATTCCGTGAGGACATGATTCAGGAGTGAGGGGCGATTTTGCGAAGCAAACGTTCAATATCGCCCCGAATGGTTACTGTGAGCGGCCCCCAGGCCGTGAATAGTAACTGCTACAAACAAAAAACAACCAGCCTACAAGCCAGCATGCAAAACCCGGTCATGGCTGCATGCCGGCCCGCAGGCCGGTTGCTAATACACCCTATTTTTCAAAATCTCCTCCAAATCCATAGAACTGTCAAAATACTGCTCTTCTACGAATTGGTACTTTTCAACGGTTTCCCCCTTTTGCAGCCGTTCAATAATGTCCCTGACCAGCGGCCCAAGCAACGGGTTGCATTCAAAATCGGCATTTATCCTGCCATCCGCCATAAACTGGAGCGCTGTTTGGACTGCATCAAAGGAAATTACAATCATCTCTCCATCTGGCCCGCATGTCTTTCCAGACGCCTCTATCGCCTCGACGGCGCCAAATGTCATATTGTCGTTTTCACTAACCACTACATCAATGTCGTCGTATGTATCTAAGAAATATTTCATAACCTCCTGGCCCTTTGCCTGGGTAAATTCACCGCTTTGGCTGTCCAGCATTTTCCAGCCCCTGTGCTTGGATAAGACTTTTCGAAACCCTTTTGTACGCCCAATCTGGGCGGTGGAACCTACTGTCCCTTGGACCGTTACGATATTTACGTTATCTGGGCGGCCCTGGCTTTCTAAATAAGCCGCCAGCCATTCCCCGGCCCTTTCGCCCTGCTTTTGAAAGTTGCTGCCTACCCAGCAGGTATACAGGCTGTCATCTTCTACTACAACCTGGCGGTCTACGATAATGACAGGTATCCCGGCATCTTTTGCTTCCGCCAGCACCGTATCCCACCCGCTTTCTACAACCGGGTCCAAAACAATATAATCTACCTCCTGCAAAATAAAGTTGCGGACCGATTTGAGCTGGTTTTCCTGTTTCTGCTGGGCATCTTCATACAGCAGGTAATAGCCGTTTTGTGGAGTCAGCGTTTCTTTAAAAGACTGCGTATTTGCACTGCGCCAGTCTGATTCCGAACCGATCTGTGAATATCCTACAACAATAAAATCATTGTCATCCTGCAGTATTCCGTTATGTAACGGCTCTTCCTTTGTGAAACGGCCGGATATACCGCACCCTGCTGCCGCTATGGCAAATAGCAGGGATACACAAAAGGCGCAGACAAATTTTCGTGCCATAAGGAAACATCCTCCTTTGCTGCCGGCCTATTTCTTGCTTTCTTTTAGTTTTGCAAATACGCTTTGCAGCACAATAAAGAAGCACAGCAGTGCGGCAACTGCGATATTTGACCAGGAACTAAGCAGCTTGCCGTTTGCCTTTACTAATGTAGAAATGGTGCCGTTAATCAATACGCCGAAAAATGAACCGACCACGTTCCCGACACCGCCGGTCAGCAATGTACCGCCGATAACCGAAGAGGCGATCGCATCCATTTCCAGCCCCGTCGCCTGCTGCACATTGCCGGACATTGTATTTAAGCAATAGCAGATGCCGCCGATCGAACAAAGGACGGAAGACAAGACATATGCTTTCATTTTTGTCCGTTTTACATCTAGGCCCATCATACCAGCGGAAGATTCGCTTCCTCCAACCGCGTACAGGCTGCGTCCAAATTTTGTATAGCGCAGCATCAAAAAAATAAGGATGAGTACAAGAAGCGCAATTACGACCGTGATCCTAATAAACGGTATCTGCAAGGCGCCTTTCCGGTTTGTATAAGCAGCAAATGGAAATACAATCTTAAACTGCGCCAGGGACTTAAACCATTCGTTGCTGATAGAAACCTGGTCAGTACATAATACTGCCGTCATACCGCGCCCAAAGAACATGCCTGCCATTGTTACAATAAACGGCTGTATCTGCAGATAGCCGACGCAAAAACCCTGCACCAGCCCAAAAAGTACGCCGATTGCCAGCACCAGGATACATAAAGCCACCGGATTTGCCTGCCACTGCTCCATGCCGACTGCCAATACCATACAGTCCAGGGCGATTAAGGAACCCACGGAAATATCGATGCCGCCAGTCAACATCACACACGTCATGCCGCATGCTACGCATAGCAGCCCGGCATTGTTGATCAACAAGTTTAAAAATGTCTGTAGGTTTGAAAACCCCTTGGAAGAATAGATGATACAGCCTGCCAGGTACATTACAAAAAACAATACGATGGTAATGGCCAAAAGCAGCGTGTTGCTGTTTATTTTTTTCCGTTTCATATTCAGGCCCCTCCTTTCGCCAGCGCCCTCTTTGCAGAAAGCCGTTTTACCCATGCATTGAAAGGCGGTGCCTGGATCGCTACGATAATAATTACAATAATTGCTTTATATACCGGTGCCTGGTCGGAAGAAACCCCAAGTGCAAATAAAGTCGTTGTGATCGCCTGTATCGTATAGGCACCAATGATCGAGCCTGCCAGGTTAAATTTGCCGCCTCCTAAACTGTTTCCGCCAAGCGCGACTGCTAAAATAGCATCCAGTTCGTAATTAAGCCCGATATTGTTGGAATCCGCCGAACTGATGCGGGACGATGCCACGACCCCCGCAATGCCTGCCATCAGGCCGCATACGATATAGCAAAGGAAAATAATCCGTTCCGAATTCAAGCCCGCTATCCGGGAAGCCTTTTTATTAATGCCGACGCTTTGGATATACAGGCCCAGCGCCGTTTTTTTCAGCAAAACTGACACAATCAGGATACAGGCAGCGGCTATTACGATCGGTGTCGGGATAAACCCGCAAAACCCGCCGAAAAACTGGAAGGACTCATTGCGGACATATACGATCAGGTTATTGCAAAGCAGCAGTCCAACCGCACGTGCCGCTGAAAACAAGATTAGCGTAGCCACCATTGGCTGGACATTTAAATAGGCGACTAAAAACCCGTTAAACGCACCGCAAACACAGGCAAGCAAAATCCCGCCCAAAACGCCTACGATCAATGGCACTGCCAAGTCTGACGTCGCATCTACGCCATAGCCGGCCAACAGCATACAGCAAAAGGATGCCGCCAATGACATTACAGAACCAACGGAAATATCGGTACCAGCCGATGATGAAACAACCAGCGTCATCCCTATCGCAAGTATTGCAATTTCGCTCCCACGGTTTAAAATATCAATTAACCGCCCATACAAAACGCCGTTGCGGATAGAAATCGTAAAAAAGTTAAACGCAAAATTTCCGCTGGCCGCATCGTAAATAATATTGACCGCCATAACCAAAAACATGCAAAACAGCGGCAGGAATAACCGCATTTTAGTAATTTTTTTCAGCTGTTCCATTAAGCGTCACCTCCTGCGATTGCCTGCATGACCGTCTCCTGGGTCAGATTTTCCGTTATTTCCCCCACTTTAGCTCCGTCCCGCAGCACTGCCATTTTTGTGCAGGTACGCAGCATTTCTTCAATTTCCGAAGAAATAAACAGCAAGCTCTTGCCTTCTGACGCGAGTTTTAGTACAAGCTTTTGGATTTCGGTCTTGGTGCCGATGTCAATCCCGCGGGTCGGTTCGTCTAAAATCAGGAAATCCGGGTTTGTGGCCAGCCAGCGCGCCAGGATGACTTTCTGCTGGTTCCCTCCGGAAAGCTGGCGGATCAAAGTCTCGCGGCTGGCAGTCTTTATCTGCAGTACCTTGATATATTCATCGGCAATTTCGACTTGTTTGCTCATTGGCAAAAGTTTAAATACGCCCCGTTTTGCCTGCAGTGCCAAAATCATATTTTCCCGTACCGACAAATCCCCAATAATGCCTTCTGCCTTGCGGTCGTCCGGCAATAGGCCCATGCCAAGGTTCATTGCATCAATCGGGGCATTGATCCTGGCTTCTTTTTTCCCGACGGTCAGCTTGCCCGTCTGGTTTTTATCCGCCCCATAGATCACACGCGCCAGCTCGCTGCGCCCAGAACCCAGCAGCCCGGTCAACCCTACGACTTCCCCTTTGTGTATCGTAAGGTCAAACGGCTTGATCGTCCCTTTATGGCTCAACCCTTTTGCATCGATAAAAATATCTTCGTCCTTAAACGTCGGCGTTTCTTCTGATTTTATGGACGCCAGATCGTCAAAATCTTTGCCCATCATCGCTGCAACCAGCTTTACGCGCGGCAGCTCGGCAATCGGGTATTCTCCAACCAGCTGCCCGTTGCGCAGCACGGTAATCCGGTCGCAGACCGCATATACCTGCTCCAAAAAGTGCGTAACAAATACAATCCCAACGCCTTTCCCTTTGAGCCGCTCCATCAGCCGGAATAATTTTTCTACCTCGCTATCGTCCAATGAAGACGTCGGCTCATCCAAAATCAACGCCTTGCAGTCCATATCCACTGCCCGCGCAATGGCGATCATCTGCTGCAGCGCCAGGGAATATTCTTCTAAGTTTTGTGTTACATCAATTGGCATATCCAAATCTTGGATAATTTTTTCCGAACGGCGGATCATTTCTTTACGGTTGATCGTGCCAAATTTTGTCATCGGCTCCCTGCCGATAAACAGGTTTTCGGCAACGCTCAAGTTCGGGCAGAGGTTTACTTCCTGGTATACGGTAGAAATCCCTTTCTTTTGTGCGTCCAGTGTGGAGTGGTTGACCACAGGGCCCTGGATCCCGTCTACATGGATTTCCCCTGCTTCGAACGCATTAATCCCGGTCAGGCATTTTATCAGCGTAGATTTCCCCGCACCGTTTTCCCCCATCAGCGCATGGATTTCCCCTTTGCGCAAAGTAAAATCCACATGGTCAAGCGCCTTTACCCCAGGAAACGTCATTGAAATGCCGCGCATTGTTAATACAACATTTTGTTCCATACTCCCATCCTTTCCAAAAACCTGCTGAAAAAAGGGGGCCAGCCGCAACAGGCCCCCTCCCTAAAGCTAGGAAAACTTTAATACTGGGCATCAATGATTTCCTGTGTAACAACTGTCATTTCCTGGCTTTTGCCTTCCACTTCAATCGAAGGGATTATATCTTCTTTTACAAACCAGTGCTCTATCATATAGACTTCCTTATCCGGTGTTTCGCCTTTTTGCAGCTTTTGGATTACCTCTTCTACCAGCGGGGCAGCTAACGGGTTGCACTCAAAATCCGCGTTGATGTCTCCTGCCATTACACGTTCCAGCCCTGCCGTACATGCATCAAACGAAACTAGGATTACATCCCCGTCTACGCCATAGGAAATGCCTGCTGCCTTCATAGCATCCATAGCGCCGAATGCTTCGTTGTCATTTTGGCAAATTACAACGTTAAATTTACCTTCATAGCTCTTAATGTAGGACTCCATAACTTCCTGCCCGCCGTCCTGGGTAAAATTGCCGTCCTGGGAATCCAAAATTGTCCAGCCTTCGCGGTCGGCGATCTCTTTAAACCCGTCGGTACGCCCAAGCGTCGCAGATGCGCCGGTAGACCCTTCAATAACCAAGGCGTTGATTTCGGAAATATTTTTCTTTTCCGCATATGCTTTGAGCCACTCGCCGCATGCAAGCCCTTCTGTCTTAAAGTTAGATCCTACCCAGGAAACATATTTATCCGAATCGTCAATCGTGCGGTCAATTACAATTACCGGAATGCCGGCATCTTCACATTCGGTCAGCACCATATCCCAGCCCTTGGATACGATCGGGTCTACAATAATATAATCTACATCCTGTTCAATAAAGTTACGGATTGCCTCCAGCTGTACAGCCGAATCGTTGTCACAGTCCACAAACCGCAGGTCATATCCATTCTCCTTGGAAAATACCTCCTGGCAGGATTTCGTCGATGCGGTACGCCAGTCTGATTCATGGCCAACCTGCGCAAACCCAATCGTAGTTACCTCGCCGCTGCCGCCCTCATCGCCACTGCCGCCTTCGTCGCCGCTGCCGCCCTCATCGCCGCTGCCGCCTTCGTCGCCGCTGCCGCCCTCATTGCCGCTGCCTGACGTGCCGGCCGTTTCTTTTGCGTCACCGCATCCAGCCATCATTGTAACCGCCATTGCCGTACATAAAAATGCCGTTAAAATTTTTCGTTTCATTGCCTAATTCCTCCCTTACGTTTCGTACTGGCGCTTATGCTATATCGAGCGTCTGTACTTTCTTCTGATAAGGGTATTTTACGGGAACCGGCACTTTATTTCTACAGGCTGCCTTTGCAATAAAGTATAATTATTTACCAATTTTTGTCCATATATTGAACATTTTATGAACAAATATAGAATTATTTGTGAAAAAAGGGGACTATTTTATGATTGGCACGGTTACGGCTGCTTTCGTCCATGCACCATATTCACTCTCAATAGTAAGTCCGTAATCTGGCCCATAATTTAACCGCAGCCTCTGGTTTACATTAAACAGCCCAAACCCGGAAGAGGTTTCCCCCTCGTCCAGTTCCCCGTTTATCACAGACTGCAGATGCGCCAGGTGGCCCGATTCTATCCCAATGCCGTCGTCTTGTACACACAGCACCATCTTCCCATCTTCCTCTTTTCCAGAAACGATAATATGCCCAATGCCGCGCTTATTTTTAATGCCGTGGTACAAGGCGTTTTCTACCAATGGCTGCAAGGTCAATTTTAAAACCTGATACCCCAGCAATTCCTGCGGGATAGCGACCTCATACTCCAAAATATCACGGTAACGCAGCTGCTGGATCTGCAGGTAGCTTTTTACATGGATTTCCTCTTCTTCCAGTGTAATATAATCCCGCCCCCTGCTCAATGCCGCACGGAAAAAGCTGGAAAGGGCAGACACCATTTTCACTACCTGACCCTTTTCGCCAGCTTCCGCCAGCCAGATAATACTGTCTAGGGTATTATATAAAAAATGCGGGTTAATCTGCGCCTGCAGAAGTTTTAGCTCTGCCTGCCGTAAATTCCGCTGTTCCATCCGGATGCTGTCGACCAGGTTGCCGATTTTTTCTACCATCCGGTTAAAACTGGTATTTAATACGGTCAACTCATCGTCGCTGCCTTCCTGCGCCCGGACTGCAAAATCCCCGCTGGCTGCCTGCTTGGTCGCTTCACAAAGCCTGTGTATCGGTTCTGTAATGCCGGCTACGATCTTGCGGCTAATAAAAACCGCCCCAAACAAAATGCCTGCAAATACAAAAATACTTGTCCGGATCGCGGCCGAAACATCGGAACGGATGCCTTTGCGCAGTGTTTCCAGGCGGTCGGTTTCATATTTGATATATGCCTGGATCTGCTCCTGGATCAACTCCGTCAGGACACGGATATTCATATCCAGCCGTTCCATATTGGTATCATAAGAACCGCTGACCAACGCATCCGCCTCGATCTCTTCCACACAGTTTTCCAGTGTATTCAGGCTTTTTAAAATATTGCCCACCTGGCTCCTGGCATATTCTGACTGCGAATCATCGTAAAGCGCCTGGAAATCCCCCCTGGCCTGGCTGATCATAATATGCGGCTGTTCCGTATCCACTAATTCTGCGGCGCGTTCCATATTGGCAACAATAATATACATCGTATAGTCCATATCTTCTTTAAAGTCAATGCTATAATCGCTTATTTTTGTAATGTTTTCCACAATGGCATTATACCATACCGAAAAATTATGGACGGTGTATAGCAAATACAAAATCATTGCCGTCAGCGGTGCCAGGCACACAAGTTCCAGCATATACAGGCGTTTTTGCAAGGGTGAACTTTTTTTCCTCATACTTGTCCATACCTTTCCATAGTTATATATGCCCTAAGACTGGCTGCGGAACTCCTTTGGTGTGCATTCCTGTGTTTTTTTAAACAGGTTGCTGAAATAATGCGGGTCTTTATAACCGACGGCAAATGCAATTTCCGCAGTTTTCATGGAAGAGGTACGCAGCAGTTCCTTTGCTTTTTCCATCCGCACCGACGTCAGATATTCTACAAAGGTCTGGCCCATTTCCTGGCTGAAGATCCGGCTGAAATGGTTTGGGCTGATATTCACATAGGCAGCTACGGAATTTAAAGAGATATTTTCATCGTCAAAATGCTGGCAGATATAGCTTTTTGCATCCGCCAGCATGGAACGGTATTTTTTACCGGATATGGAATCCCTTAAGTCCAGCGCAGTTTCCAGCACGTTCGTTAAATACGCTTTGCCTGAGGCTTCTGTTGTAAAGACCGCCCCCATTTTCTGAAAGTCCCCACAGCGTTTCTGCAGAATATCCGGTTCATAGCCAAGCTCTTCCAACAGCGCCCTGGCTGCAAAATACATATCCATAACGACATACTGGCGAAACAGGAACGACTGCGCCGCCTGCGTACCAAAGCTTTGAAAATACTCCTCGACAAACTGCTGTGCCTGGCTCTTTCGCCCCGTCTTTAAAAACCGCTCTGTGATCTTGCGGTCCAGCTTTTTTACTTCCAGTGCCCCAAGCTCCAGCTCCATATCCGCCTCTTTTGGGGCGCATGGCTTTTCCAGCCCGCCGCTGCTTACGATCTGGTTGCGTTTTTCCAGATAACGGTAGGCAAATGCATGGCTAGCCTGTTCAAAACACTGGTTTAACCCACTCAGCCTGCTTACTGGCCGGCCTGCCCCGCCAAAATATTCAATATCTGGATACTGCCGCATCACAGCACGCAGCCCGTCGGAAAAATCCTGTAAAACCGCTTCCAACGGCTGCTCCCCGGTTTCTTTTAAGATAAATGCCCAGCCTTCAATCCCAAGCTCAACCATCAGCACTTGCGTGGTATGTTCCGCCAGCCGCTCCATATCACGGGCCGCAAGGCTGCGCTGCCCGGTATTGGCACTTGCCCCTTCTTCTGCAAAAATCTGGAACAGCAGGATATTATACCGGTCAGCTGCCAGTTCCATGCCAATTTCCCGGCCTTCTTTTAAGATCTCAGAGGCTGTATTGTGCCCAAGGACCAGCCTGCGGAAAAATTTCTGGCGCATAAGCTGGGCATGCTCCCGCCGTTCCTGTTCAAAGGACTGCTGGGAGGCCCGCTCTTTTTGAATCTCTTTGGCTACTTGTTTGACTTCTTCTAATAAGCTGGCTGCAGCAATCGGTTTGAGCAGGTATTTTGTGATTCCGATCTCAATCCCTTCCCTGGCATATTCAAATTCATCGTATCCGCTTAATATAATAATCTTAACTTCCGGCAATTCCTGTTTGACCAGCCGCCCCAGCTCCAGGCCGTCCATAAATGGCATACGGATATCGGTTATTAATATATCCGGTTTTACTTTCTGGATTAACGAATAAGCCAATTCCCCGTCGCTGGCTTCCCCTACAAACTCAAAACCTTCCTTTTTCCAGTCTATATTTTTCCGGATGCCTTCCCGCATAATGATTTCATCTTCTACTAAAAATACTTTCAGCACCATCTATCCCCGCCTTCCAGTGAAATGTTTTTGGGCGTGCCTGAAAACGCACCCCGCAACCGGTACACAACCTTACGGAAAGCAATTTTCAAACACGCCCGCAACGTATCAGCAAAATGCACAAAGTTAATGGAATTTATAGTATGCTTCGTTCCATCTTAATTCATTCCGGAACTGGCGTATGTTCGTATCCTTATCAATATAAACCGCTTCAATGCCCATATATGCAGCCCAGTCGCCCATCTGTTCCGCGCTCAGGTCGTAGGAAAACGCTGTATGGTGCGCCCCTCCGGCATAAATCCACGCAGCTGCGCCTACTTCCAGGGAAGGCTGCGGCGTCCAGAATGCATTGGCTACCGGCAGGTGCGGCATAGGCTTTTCTGCTTTTTTCACATCCACCTCATTAATAATCAGCCGGAACCGTTCCCCTAGGTCAATGAGGGACACCGCTGTGCCATGCCCTTCTTTTGCCTCAAAAACCAGCCTAGCCGGGTCTTCCCTATCCCCCATAGTAAGCGGGCATTCTTTTATGGCAATCTTTCCATCTGCAATCGAAGGGCATACTTCCAGCATATGCGCCTGTAAAATGCCTTCATGCCCTTTTACCAGGTTATAAGTATAATCTTCAAAAAATGTCGTCCCTTTTGCATCTTTGCTGCCGGCAGCCATAATCTTCATCAAGCGTACCATCGCCGCGGTCTTCCAGTCGCCTTCTGCGCCAAACCCATAGCCTTTTTCCATCAGCCTTTGGATTGCAAGGCCCGGAAGCTGCTTTAAACCGCCCAGGTCGCCAAAATGGGTTACAATCGCCTGGTATCCTTTTTCATCCAAAAACCGTTCAAAGCCAAGCTCGATCTGTGCCTGTACTGCTACATGGCGGCGGAACTCCTGTGGATCCCTGCCTTCGGCAACGATTTCATACTTGCTGTAGTATTCTTCTACCAACGTGTCTATATCGGCCTGCGCTACGGCATCGACTGCTTCTACAATTTCATTGACTGGATAAGCATCTACTTCCCACCCAAACTGGATCTGCGCTTCCACTTTATCGCCCTCTGTAACCGCTACATTACGCATATTGTCCGCTACACGCATTACACGGATATGCGAAGACTCCATAACACCTGCCGCTGTCCGCATCCACGATGCCAGCTGCTCTTGTACAGCCGCATCTTCCCAATACCCTACAATTACTTTCCTCTCTATCCCCATCCGGCTTACGATATGGCCATATTCCCTGCCGCCGTGTGCAGACTGGTTCTCATTCATAAAATCCATATCAATGGTATCGTAAGGTATTTCCCGGTTAAACTGGGTATGCAGGTGGCATAACGGCTTTTGGTATTCCTGCAGCCCTAAAATCCAGCTTTTGGCCGGGGAAAAGGTATGCATCCAGGTAATGACGCCGACACAGGAGGCATCCTGGTTGGCCTGGTTAAAGGTTTCGCGTATCATGGCATTGGTAAGCATTGTCGGCTTCCATACTACCTCAAATGGAAGCCTGCCGCTTTTGTTGAATGCTTCTACCATAATACGGGAATGGGCAGCTACATTTTTTAGGCATTCTTCCCCGTATAAATCTTGTGAACCGGTGCAGAACCATACTTGGTATGCTTTTTTTGTCTGGATCATGTTTTTTCCTCCCTTGACTGGTTTATTGATAAGTAATCGGGCCTTCTGTTTGCTGGCTTTCCCCTGGGGCAGCCATATTTCCTTCATTATAAGGGTTGCCGCTGCTTCGTGTTAGGACAAAATTGAACAAACAGTTGGCTTATTTTGCCTTCCTTATTTATATTGCAAACCAGTTAAATTTACAGTATACCTTCTTACGGGGAGGATACCTGTGCACGGTAGTCGCTTGGGCTTACCCCGGCCACTTTGCGGAATACCCTGCTAAAATAAGTATAGTCGCTATACCCTACCAAAAAGGCAACTTCCGTCAAATTGCCCATGCCTTGGCGGATCAATGCCTTGGCCTTTTCCACCCGGACTTTTGAAATATAAGACATCAGGGTTTCCCCCATTTCTTTACGGAACATCCGTGAAAAATAAGAGTGCCCGACATGGAAGCGTTTGGAAAGGGCGGACAAGGTCAGTTCTTCAAAGTAATTTTCATCCACATATTTCGCTGCCTTTTTTACAATATCCTTGATGGAGCCTTCGTCCCCTTCCGGTTCCCCATACATAATCTCATCCAAAAATTCTTCCATCCGTTCCCATACCAGTGCCACATCCAGCGTTTCCAACGCTTTGTCTACAAATTCGGCCAGTGTTTCTGCTGCTATCAACGCTTCCGCTGCCCGGTACGGGGTACAGGTATCCACCGCAACCGACACCAGATGGCGGACAGCCTGCTTCACCTGCAGATATTCCCATTCGCGCACGCTGCCGTCCAAAAACCCCAGCCCACCAAACGCCAGCTTTTTCACAGCATCTTTTTTGCGTTCCGCCAAAAGCTTCTCCAGTTCTTTCCAGCTGGCCCCCTCAAAACAGCCAAACGGTTTTGCCTGGGCCTGTTTTACCTTTTCCTGCCCACAGGAAAGCAGGACGCTGGCCCTGCTAAAAGGCCGGGCCATCCATGCCGTAGCAGCCTGGATATAGCCTTTGTAAATCGTATTGACCACACTGGAACCCTCGCTTACCACAACCGTAACTGGGCCTTTCGAAAGCGCTTCCATATCCCGCAGGATACGCGCTGCACTGCGGCTTAACGCCTGCCCCTCCATCTTAGTTACAGCGATAAATTCATTTGCATGGTATATATGGTTAAATATAATTGGGCTGCTGCATTCCAGGCTTTGAAGTATCTGCTTTTTGATCGACCAGGATAACAGGCTGCGGTCGTACTGGTATGCTTCCGATAGTTTTTTCATATGGTGGAGCTTCACAAATACCATACGCCGCCTGGAAAAATCCAGGCTGCCCCCAATAGCGCCCTGTGCCGCAAAACAAGTATCTTCCCGTTCCAACAGCTGGCTGTATTCGCTGTCTTGTATCATAGAGGCCGCCTTTAGCAACGCTTCCTTGGAAGCCTGCCGCTTACTGATGATTTCCAGTGCCCGGGACAGCGCATCGACCAGGTCAAACTTGTTTACCGGCTTGATCAAATAATTGATCGCACCAGCCAGGAAGGTCCCTTTTACATATTCAAAATCATCGTACCCGCTGATGACAAAGGTAACAATATCCGCATATTTTTCCTGCAGGATCCCAAGCAGCTCCACCCCATTTACAAACGGCATATTAATATCCGTAATTAAAATATCTGGCCTGCACCGCTCCAGTTTTTCCAATACCTGCTCCCCGTCCTTAGCCGGTTCCAAAAATTCGAGGGAATAATTTTCCCATTGGATCATGTTCCGGATTTTCTCCCTGGCCCAATATTCATCATCGGCAAGCAACACTTTATATTTTGCCATAAATCATACACCCCTTATACCTATAGCTGTGGATTTATACCCACGGGCGGTAAAGTTTGCCATATAGCTTTTGACAGAAACGCCCGTGAGCCGGCGTTAATTGGTAAAGTTTGCTAAATCAGCCTGCACTGCACTTACTGGCGCAGGCAGGCTGATCACAGGTTTATTTTTTAATCTTAACTTTCTTTACGCTGCTCCATTTGCCGAACTGTTTTTTGCCGTCTACGGTTTTATATGCACGTATCCTGACATAATAGTTCTTCCCTTTTGATAGGCCGGAAAAGGTAATGGACTGTTTTGATGCAGAAACTTTCTTTACGGCTGTTTTGCCCGCCGGGAATTTCTTATATTTGGAATACGATACCTGATACCCGTCGCCGGATGGATAAGCCTTCCAGCTGATTTTCAGTTTCCCTTTGGCTGGGCTTTTTACATTTTTGACCGTGACCTTCTTTACCGTGACTTTACGGCCTGTATTGGAAGGGCTGGAAGTACCGGTATCCGGCGTAGTACCGCTGCCTGTACCTGGCTGGGTGCTGGTACCTGGCGTTGTGCCCGTACCCGGCTGGGTGCTGGTGCCCGGCGTTGTGCCCGTACCCGGCTGGGTGCTGGTGCCCGGCGTTGTGCCCGTACCCGGCTGGGTGCTGGTGCCTGGCGTTGTACCCGTGCCTGGCGTTGTGCCTGTACCCGGCTGGGTGCTGCCTGGCGTAGCTCCGCTGCCGGATGGCTGTATCGGCGTCCATCTTGCATATACCACCGTATCAGAAGTAAATGTGGTAGCGGTAGTAACCAATACGCCGCCGTCCCTATCGGTAAACCATCCGTCAAACGTATAGCCGCTCCTAGACACCGACGGTACGCCGGAGATTTTCTGTCCGACTGTAGTTATAACGCTCTCGCCAGAAAGAATGCCGCCGTTTCCATAGAAGGTAACGGTATATTCCCTGTAAACTGCCCCGGCTGTCTTAAAGGTCCGGACCGGCAGCTCTACTTTTTCGCCGTTCATCCAATAATAGGCACTGAAATAGTATAAGGTATCCGGCTGCAGCCCCTGGAGTGGGACGGCTACCGTATTCAGCCTGGATACTTCCCCAGCCGATTCCTGCCTCTGATACCTGGATGTCCCCCATGCATAGCCCCATTCCGCATGCCCCTGCGGCAAGTCCACCTGGAGCAAAGCCGAAGTGTCCGTAAGGTTAATTACCGTAAAATAGTTATTGTCCGACTGCGGGGTCCAATGCGCATATACCACCGTATCGTTTGTAAATACGTAGGAACTGGTAACCCTGGTGCCATCCGCAGTATACCATCCCCAGAAATCATATCCATCCCGGTATGCATCCGGCAGTGACGGCAATTTCTGGCCATCGGTACTTACCGCTGTGCTGCCTGCCACTATGCCGCCTTCTGCTTGGAAGCGGACCGTGTATTCCCTGGCAGAAGGCCAAGAACCCCCGGAAGAGCCGCCTGGCGTAGTGCTGCCGCTTCCTGTCCCTGGCGTGCTGCTGCCGCTTCCTGTCCCTGGTGTGCTGCCGCCTGGCGTAGCGCTGCCGCTTCCCGTCCCTGGTGTGCTGCTGCCGTTTCCTGTCCCCGGCGTGCTGCCGCCTGGCGTAGTGCTGCCGCTTCCTGTCCCCGGCGTAGTATCGCCTGGCGTAGTGCTGCCGCCTGTGCTTGGCGTTTCGCTAGCCTCCCCGTTTGCGTTTATTTTCTTATTTTGAGACAGGTCGTTTAGGGAGATCTCATAAAATACCGTCTGGCTATTGTCCCAGGTGTACCATACCAGCTTCCCGTCTGCGACAACCGGAACACAGTCAGATAAGTTTCCATCCATTGTATAGGCCTGCCCTACCTGCTTTCCGTTTCCGTCCACTGCGGTATACTGTACGGCACCGTCCCTTGACCAGAGCACCAGGTACCGCCCATTGCCAATATTTACCATATGCGGCGTAGAAGCCGTTTTCTCCCCTTCATTATAATTGGTCAGCCAATTGACCTCTACCCCGCCGGAATTTTTATCCACCGCAGCTACAAATACGTTCCTGGTCCTTTTCGACAGGTTGCTTTCATTCTGGCCGATTGAATTTCCGGCCACCAAATACGAAGCATCGGATATTTCAAACCCGCCGACCGAAGCCCCAGTCGTGTTATTCCCGACCGCCCCTTGGAAAGAAAGGGCATTGATAGCCGTACAAGGGTTGTTGTAACCTGGCGTAAATTTGCCGGTGGTAATATCCGTATTATATTTTAGCAGGACAACCGCCCTTGGATAAGCATCCCCGTGGTCAACCGTAACCAGCCGGTTCCCTTCCACCTTTATAAACTGGTTAAACGAATGGCTGACATACCCATAATCGGAATTCATTACCTGCGTATAAGAATCCGTAATCTGCATCGACGCGATATCCAGCTGTATCGTTACATTGGCCTGGTGGTTTAGCCCGTCATCTGATTTGTACATCTTATGGCAGGTATGGACAAATAAGTAATTCCCAGACGCATCCATCCTGGCAGAACCTGCATCGAAAGGAACCGTCGTATTGCAATTGTCCAGCCCTGCGGATCCGATCCGGTTCCAGTTTTTGTCGTATTTTGTAATACGGTATACTTCCCTGCCTGCATTTTGATCCGGGTTTTCCTGCCCGGTCAGCAGGAAGTAATTCGCATCCGTCTCATAAAAACCGCCAAAAATTGGAAGTTCTGCGGCAATCATTTTTGACGACTGTAGCTTGTACGAAGCATCGTAATATTCAACCGCTATGCCGTCGATTGCGTTTGCACTCTGTACCCGCATCAGCCTGCCGTCTGGGCAAACGGACAAATACGAAGCAGTTGGGCTTGCCCATCTTGAATAGTCCTGGTTTTCGATATTGCTGCCCCGATAGGCTGCTGCCTGCCTTTGCGAAACAGCCTGCGATGCCTGTACCTGCCCCACGGGCATGGCCATGCACAGGTTCATTGCTAACGTGGCAGCCAGTATCCCACCTGCAATTTTGACTGGTATCCGTTTTTTCATATACCTGTCTCCCCCTTTATCTTTTTACCTTTATCGTACTCCTTTTTACTGGCGTCGTCAATCATTGGATTTTATAAACTACAAAAAGTATCCAGCCATTGGGAAACACTTCGCAATAGGCTGGATACTTGCAACCACTATGTTATTTTTAGAATCTGGAATAAGGAACTGTGCAGAAATAAATTTACCAGATTGCGCCGGATATTTCTTCGAGAGTGCGGAACAAAAATCAGGCGCATAGCGGGCTATGTAACTGATTTTTGTTCTGTGCTATCGGAGAAATAGACAAGCAGGATGGTAAATTTATTTCTGCACAGTTCCTAAGGATCCAGCCCGGCTATTTATACTGCACACCAGTTAAATTTACAGTGAAGCCTTTACCAATACATTTACTTTGCATGTTTTGGAACCTACACGCACCTGTGCTTTCCCGCTGCCTGCTTTCTTCCCTTTCAGGGTCAATTCAATGCTCCCTTTCTTGAAAACATATTTTTTCAGTGACACATAATCCGAGGAAACCGTTACGGTATCTGCAACTGCTTTTTTCGGGTTCTGTGCGGTTACTTTCAGCACACAAGTGGCTGTGCCCCCTTTCTCAATGGCCACCTGTTTTTTTACCGGCGTTATTTTTACCGCCTTATTTTGGATTGACACTGCCACGGTTGCTTTTACGGTTTTGCCTGCCGCATCTTTGGATGTTAGCGTTACGGCCGCTTTGGATCCTTTGGCTGCCTTTTTGTCTGCGCTGATTACCACCTGGCTGCCTTTGGCCTTCGCGGAAACTTTTGGATTGCCGGTTACGGATACGGTTACCTGCGATAGGCCTTGGGCAGTAAACGCTACGCTTTTTTGCTTGCCTGCTGGCAGAAGTACCTGTTTTTGGGCTGGTACAATGCGTTTGGCTGGCGCGCCGGATACGGTTACATGGATGGAAGTGGATAAGCCTGATTGGCCATAATATGCATAAATATCCGCTTCCCCGGCCCCAATCCCAGTTACCGTGCCTTTTCCATTGACAGACGCTACCGATTCGTCGGTGGAATAATAGCGCACGGAGCCAGCTAACGTCCCCCACGGCGCTGCTTTTGCCTGTAAAGCCGCTTTTTTGCCGCGCGCAAGCGTAATATTTGCTTCCCCACCGTTAATCTGGGCGCAGACTGGTCCGGAGGCGGTTAACTTCGTGTAAGTTTCTGCGATACTGCTGCCACTGCTGCCGAATGCTTCCAGCTTAAGGTTTATGCAGCCGAGCCAGTTAAAATCATCCATTCCTGGCGTAAATGGGATCTGGATGGTTTTTTCTTTTCCAGATGCAAGCGCCGGTATTTTAAATTCCGCGTAGGTTTTTGTTTCCTTATTATTGTCATCCACTAAGGAAAGTACGCCTTTTGCCGCTTTTGCACCTACCGCGCCTGCATTCTCTACCACTGCCTCTACATACGGCTGTTTTTCCTTCCATAAAACCTGTGACTCTAAAAAGTGCAGCTGGCTTTCACAAGGCACCTGGCTGACGGCGGAAGAAGCGGCCTGCCCTTGTACCCCTGTTTCTACAACAGATACTTGTATGCTTGTATTGGAAACGTCTTTTGGAACCTTCCAAGGGACGGTTACCGTCTCGCTTTGCCCTGCTTTTAGCGGTACGTCCACATGGCCTTTTTGTATTATGGTGCCGCTGCCGCCGGAACTCTGGCTTACGGTATAATCAAACCCTTCTGCGGTCAAAAGTCCGTTATTTACCGCTTCAAAGGAAAGCTGGCTTGTGGAACCTGCTGTTATTTTGGATGGAAATACAATCAGGCCATTTTTGACTTCCACCGAGTTTTTCGTTTCAAAATCAATTTCTACCAGCTGGTTTGGGCCATACTGGATTTTTCCTGCTTCATCGATCCACTGGTCAAAATAGTTGGAGACTGCACTGACGCTGCCGTCTTTTTCCATATATAGATCCAGCTCGTCGATCACTTTATTGCTGTTTGTCAGCTGTACTGCTTTGGAAAATCCCCATTCCCCATCTGTGCCTGCCTGTGCGGCGCCTGTATGCCGTTCATACCTTACGCCATAGATTTCCACGCCGGTGGCATCCGCATCTTCGCCAAAATCAGTATAAAATACGTAAAGGTCGTCGCCATCGGAAGTAAGCACATAGGAAGCAATGCTTGTCATCAAGTTGCTGTCCTGGCTGAAATTTGCCGCATCCGAAGGGAAACGGTTGTCTGCCAGGTCTGCATAAATACTGTTTTCATAAAATTCCGCATCCATGCCAAGCTCCTGCGCGCTCTTTTGATACCAGCCCGCGTCTTTTTCATCGCTGCTGCGGTACTTTTCTTTATCAATGGCAACGCTGCCTTCGCCGGTTGTCAGGATGCTGGTACTGGTATCAAACAATGCCGTCAACAGCTGCGATACATCCATGATATGGAACTGGTATCCGCTTTCCAGCCAGGTCAGGTATAATGTACCGCCTATATCCGTAAGCTTTGGATTGGACTGGTTGATACGGTCCCTTGAAATACGGATCGGGTAATAGCGCCGGTTACTGTCTATATCGTAGATGTCCAGATAAAGCTCCCGGTCCTCGTTTGTATTAAAATTCAAATCTTCATCAATCGTATAGGTGGAAACCAGGTAAGTCCTGCCGTCTACCTCGGCAAGCGCCGAATGCCAGTCCATAACCAGCGGGTCGTCTAGGGTTTCGTGGCCGACCTCGATATACTGTTCTTTGCCCTTTTGCCCTCCCTGGCTGTTTGCCGCGCCAAAATCGTACGTCTGGTATGCCATTGTGGAATAAATGCCGGTAAAATCGATCAAGTCTTCATTTTTCGTTACATTTGTTAAATCCCGTTTCATATAGCTGCAGTAAATCTTCGTACCGTCAACGACAAGCTGAGGCGCAAAATCCATCCATCCGTCGTCCGTTAATGTAATTTCCTGGCCCATTGTGCCGCTTTTTATATCATAAACTGCAACCGAGATCTCCAATGCGCTTAATTTATCCTTCGGCTGGTCTGCCTGCGTAAACTCGCGTTCCGCATCCGGCCATGCCAACACGACCTTATCCCCCGCGCGCAATAAGTCTGGCGCTGCGTCAACGGTACCGTCATCGGATACAATCTTAGGCACCGACCATTCCATACCGTCGTAAACAGAATAATACAATGCTGCGCTGTTTAACGGTTCCCCGCTGCGGCTGCCGATAAATACCATGAACTTCTTATCCCCGTCCAATGGGAGGATACGCGGGCGGGTACGTTCCGCCGCATTGTCCAAAAGGGTATGGACTGCCACCGGTTCTAACGTCGCCCTCCGGCTGTTATATTTGCCAAAGCTGCCCATATCCGAAGTACCTGGCGTGTATTCATGCATTACCAGCTGTTCGCCTTCTTCAGACTCGCGGAGCACCTGGCCTTTCGATGCGGTTTTTGCCTGCGTGCCGGCGGACTTGCTTCCTACATCTGCCGACATCAGCCCTCCAAAGAAATCAAACTTCTGCTGGTTTTTCAGTGAACCAAACCCAGTAAAAAACTTTGCAATATCAAAATTAAACGTAAGCAGCAGCATATCGATGCCAATCCCGCCGGAACCGCTCAACAGCGCGCCGCCCTGTTTCCCTTCCTCAAGCGGGATGTCAAACTGGATGCCCAACGATACATAGCCCCTTGCGGATACGACACCGCACATGCCGACACCTGCCTGCACCTTTCCTGAAAGCATCAAGGTTAAGCTGGACTGCGGGGCTTGCAGGCGCTGGGCAAGGTTTCCGGCATAACTGTCAAAGTCCCCGGCGCTTAATGCATCCTTGCCTTCCTGCGTCGTATACGCAATGGTTGCATTGCCCTGCAGGGTAGCGGAGAAATTCAGGAATAACGGCACACCATATACAATCGTATACATCGTCTTATTAAACGTAAACGTACCGCCTATGACAACGGAACCACAGGAAAACATAAACTGTTCCGTCTGCGGGTTATAGACAAAGTCAAATGCCGACAAGATCGCCACATCCACGCTCCACATCGCATTTTTATTCAGCCCTGCCGACGCCCCTTTCATCTTGCTTGTGGAATCCTTTTTTAGCGTCTCGGTAATGCCCTGCATCGTGTCCTTTTCTTTTTTCAAGGAAACATTCCCCAGCGTCGCTTTTTTATCTTTTTGCGTCTGCTGGTAAATAATATCCTCGGCATTCGTTGTTTTGCCCTCGGATGCCTGCTTGACTGTATTGTAAAAGTTATTATAGTTTTGTACCTTTTGAGCGGTATTTGGCGTTGCAATCGTACTATAGAGCATATCCAACCCAACCTGCAGCGTATAGCCTGTGTTGCCTGGCCAGTTGGTTTTGCCAAACGTGATCAGCCCCGAATTCGCATTTGCCGTTGATTTTCCAATTAACGGCACATCCACTTCCAAGGAATTTTCCAGATCATAGCTCTGTGGGGCAACAATGGTATTTTCGACATAAAATACAAGCCCGGTATCCACGTCCGGATACTGGATTGGTACCGACTGCCCGGTAATCGGCTCGCCTGCATCATCGAATACATTGTCATCCCCAGCCCCCGAAAACAGCGATTCCTGATCGACCAGCCTTACCATAATCCGGTCGCCGTTATGTAGGTTTTCGGTCATTTTTGGAATCGTGCATACAAAGGTATTGCGGTTATCTTCGCTTTCTTTCACCTTGTATTCTGTTTTCTGGCCCGTAACTGTATAAACCGTAAATACGGCCTCTTTTACTTCCCTGTCATATTTATTTACCTTTGCCGATATATTCAGCGTATCATCATAAATACAGACTGAATTTTCCCGGTTGTCGCTTTTTTGGTTGTTCGCACTGTTATTATAGGAATACGTAATACTGGATACCTGCGGCATATGGTATGGATAGGCTAATTCAGTATTCCCAGCATCCACCTGGTATGCGAAAGCCTGGGAAGACCATTTTGTATTGGTCAATTTTACATCGACGACCTGGCCGTTGGAAAGGCCATTGGAAACCAGCATCGGGATAATATCCCCATCACAGCCTCCATGCACCCGCAGGCTATACTGCCCGGTACCGCCGGTCAGCGAAGCCGCGCTTTCTACCAGCATTTTGCCTGTCTTGCTGTCCTTATTCTGCCCGCCGTTCCCAACCGACATCGTATAATTGGAAACCGGCAGGTTTTTTACCGCCTCCCCGTTGCTGCGGATTGGCGCAAACGCCGAAACCAGGTTGCCGGAAATATCATAATCATGGCCCGCATCCTCCTGCTTTACCGCCGACAAGCCGATTTCTACGATATTGTCCGCAGTATCTGCCGCAGCAGCCATAAAAAACAGCTGTGTATGGTAGACAGTATTTTTGGATTTTAATTTTACCTGCGGCCTTCGGATATAGCCCCCGCTTTCCTTATCCTTGACAACAATACTAATACTATAATCTTTTCCCGGCACCGGCTTCATCATCTCTTCTACCGTCTTTGCGCCTGGGTTGAGGTTTAAAAGGTGTTTGCCTTCGTATGCGGTGCCTTTTAATGCCTGCTGGCTAATCAGGCCCTGGACTTCCAGCCCGTTTTCCGCTTCTTTGTCCGTAAAACGTATTTCAACCGCATTGTCGTTTGCTGCGACCACCGGCCTGATTTGATAGCTTTTAAATGACTCTAAAAATAAATACGACCCGTCGGTTATCGTATTATAGGTAATGCCCTGGTTGTCGGAAACCTCGTAGCCTACCACATGGTACCGGTCCGGGTCGTCCGCCACTGCTTCCAAATCCAGGCTGTCGCCTGCATGGAACGTATATTTGCCGTTTTTTGCTAACTGTGTATCTTTAAAATGCCCTGCCCCTTTTCCTTTGGCTGCCAGCACTTCTACCTTAACGTCGTTATATTCCAAACGCGGCGTAAACTTCAATGCCTGTTTGTAGCCAACGCCTTCTTTTATTACATCTGCCTGTACCTGGTCGATCCAGCTGATAAAATATGCATCGTAAGGGACCGTATCCAGGTTTGCATTCACTTTCTTTATTTCCGCCTCAACTGCTTCCGCCCGGAAATCTACACCTGTAGCTGTCCCAGAGCCTTTTTTCTGGTTTAGGAATTTTATAAAATCTTCCGGATACGAAACCTGGCGCCTTTGGGACGCCGAAGACGGGTCGACCGAAATCTGGTATCCGGTTATATGGCCAAATTTCCCGCTGCGCCCGCCGATCTGGGTATCGGATATGCTAAAAACCAGATTAGAAGCATCCTGGTCCATACTTGCATAAACTTCCCTGGACTGGTTATCCCTCACATCTACCGCACCGCACTTGACCGATACCTGTACTGGTACGACACTCTGGCTGGAATCTTTGGTACCCGTGCGGAATTTCTTCTCCGCGGCCGGCAATAAAGAGATGTTGTACTTCTTATTCATGGCACATAGCCCGTAAAATTCCACATAAGATTTCGGCGTCTTATTGCTTTCTTCATCCAAGGCCCACACCTTGAATTTCAGGTTTGCATTGAGGTCCCCATGAACGGAATTTGCGATCACCCCTTTTTCCTGGCTCCGGTCAAATTTGCCGTCCACATTTTGGGATTTGCTGCCAATTATCTCCAGCCTTGCCCTCTGCCCTCCGAAATCTTTGGATTTGGACCGCCAGTCATTTACAAAATATTGGAAATACACACCTGGAACCGGCTGTATGGATTCCGTATAAGCGCCTCCCTTATCGGAAGTCAGGCTGGAATAATACTCCAGTTTTCCAAACTGCTCTTTTTTCAGATATTCACTGCGGACATTGCCGCGCCAGCCAGGCTGGTTCCCTGTTTTATAGCCATATTTGAACATGCCGCCGTTTACATCGTCCAAAGCAAAATAATAAGTGCCTACCTGGACTGCCGGCTGGAAGCCATAGTCCATAATCCTCCCAATGGCATCGCCAGCGGCATATTCCACCGTATAGGGCTTATTATTGACAGAAATAGAAAAGGAAAGCGTATCTTCCTTTGACCCCGCTTTCGTCCCTGCAGCCGATTTTAGCTGCGCCGTTTCTTTTTTGCCGGATTCTTGTTTGCCGCCTTCCCCGTCCTGAAGCTCTACAAAAGCTTTTGTATACTCCCCTTCGGTACAAGCCCTTAGATCCGTGAGCATTACGCCAAAACGCCCTTCGCCGGATACATCCAGCTCAATCTTTTTTTCTGTTTCATATGGCGCAAACGCAAGCGTTTCATTTTTCTCCTCATAGTTTGTCCCCGCATGCGCCGTATCTTCGCAAGTCTTCACGGCCATATCGCACACGGAGTACTCTGCACCCACCCGTTTTACCGTAAGCGCTGCTTTCCCGTCTTTAGCCTGGTAAGTACGTTCCGTAAAAGAAACTTTTGAATGCTCTACCGGTTCATCATCCTGGATCGTAACTGCACAAGCGGTTACTTCAAATAACTGCACATTTACCGGATCGGCCAGCAGCAGGGAAAAGCCCTCATTCCCTTCTTTTTCCTTATCTTCCAAAATCCGGAACCGTACCGTCTTTTCCGATTCCCCCGCTGCAAACTGGACGGTACAGCGGCTGGACGCCTCCACATTTTTCATGGAATCGGCGATTAATGCATCGGACAAGGATTCTACCAGTGTCTGCTGGCCGTTATCGGACGTTTGCAGCTTTCTGGCCTTTGTTTTGGTTTGCTCTTCCTTTACCTGGGCCAGCGTTTTTGTGCCTTCCGTATCCTGGCTGCCGGCCGCCTCGGATACCCCCTGCTGCCCAGATAGGTTCGATGCCGCCTCAGCGCCAGCTTTATCCGCTGCTGAAACTGCCTGCACCTGCCCTTGTGTTTCCGATGGCTTGGCCAACAATTCACGTACTTTATCTGAGGGCTGGATGCTTTGCCCTTTTACGTATTTTTCCAGGATCGATGTGCCGTCCCCAGTTTCTTCCACATCGTCCATAACCAGTTCGTAGTCTTTGCCGTATACAGCCGTTAGGTCAATTGTGCGCAAGTCGACACTGGCTGTCTGGCTAAGGCTGCCTTCCCGGTACAGGCGCACGGCATATTCTCCCCGTTCTTCTACCTGTGCAGATGCTGTACCCAAATAAATGCAGTCCTCGCCAGGCAATTTTTCTGGCGGAATCCTGCCTGATTCCAAAACCACATAGCCTGGCTGCCCGGCTGCTGCATGGACCGCCAGTTCTTCGGTATATGGAGCCAGCATAGCGGTACATAGCAGCAGGCTTAACAGCCGCCTGCCTATGCGCTTCCGGTTTTGGCATTGGCATGTTGCCTGCTTTTTTATAAATGCTATTAATGCCTTCATTTTGTTTTCCTCTTCTCCTTTCTTACCTAAATTTTAATATTAGTGTTTCTATTTTAATTGCTCCTGCCGCTTTTATCCAATACGAAAATTGCACGATGCTGTGCAAAACCCGTACTTGACTAATTGACTATTTTGTGCCTATGAACTATACTGGATGAAAGGGTGGTTGCAGCGCGGATGCTGTGGCTAAACTGCTGTGGCCCGCGGAAATTTTTGTGGCTGTGAGGACGTCGGATGAGGGGGCGGCGGGCTGGCTTGCGGCGACGTTGGAAGAATGTTTAGGAGCCCTTAGTATTCTGCTAAATAACTAGGCGGCGAAGCCGAAGCGGCACCTGTAGCTGCTGGCATTCAGCCAGGGCGGACAAGGTGCCGCGCCCGTCCGGTACCAAAATGTAGATGCAGGATACTTAGGGATCCTTAACATTCTGGAATAGGAGCAGGAAGCCAGCCCGCCGCCCCGCCATCTGGCGTCCGCGATACCATTACATATATACTACCAATTCCCAGCACCCCAAAAATAAAAAGAAAGATAACACGAGGTTTAGAACATGCAAACGCTCCAAATTGCCCTTTGCGAAGACAGTACCGAAGAAACCGGACAGCTGCTGGCATACATCCAAGAAAGCAGTATTTCCGCACAGGTATCTGTTTTTGCAAACGGTGAATCGTTTTTGGCCCAATTCCAGCCAGGCATCTTTGATTTAATACTAATGGACATCTATATGGGCGGTATGACCGGAATAGAAGCGGTACAAAAAATCCGCCAGGCAGACAACGAGGTCCCCATTGCTTTTACTACGGTCAGCCTAGACCATGCGCTGGATGCCTACCGCTTAGATGTTATGAAATATATAGAAAAACCGGCTACCCAAAAGGATATTGACGATGTGCTGCGCCTGGCCCTGCATAGAAAGGAACAACAGCCCCATACCGCTGTCTTCCTATGCGGAAAATCCTTTTCCATCCCTGACAGCCGGCTATTATATGTAGAACAGGCTGCGCACTACCTGCAATTTCACTATTTGGGGTTACAGTCCGAACAGAAGAAAGGGAAATTAGACGATTTAGAGCCACAGCTTAACGGTGCCCTTTTTTACCGCTGCCATAAAAGCTACCTGGTAAACCTGGCTTTTGTTACGGGGATCGACCCGCAGATGCGGCTTTTTTATATGAAAGAAGGAAATCCTGTCTATATCCGCAGGGAAAATTTCAATAAAGCAAAACATGCATGGGAAAGCTGGGTATTCCAGGATATACGCAAGGGACAACGGCATTGACAGGCGTAAAATACTTTATCTTGCATGCAATGTTCTTTTTCCAGCGGATTTCTTTCCGGTAGATGTTTTCTAATTATAAAATAAATATGGCAGCAGTACCACACATACTGCTGCCTTTTTGTTTTGGATTCATAATTGCCTAAACATGCTGCTACCTAATGCTCTATCCGGGTAGAAATTAGAGTTTATTACAGCCTGATTCACGCCATTGCTGTGTAAAATTTCTAGTTGATGGAACCCACCACCGTCGAAATCTTGCCTTGCACTGACGCGAACCAGTCAACACTAAGGAACTGTCCCGAAATAACTTACCGATAGTCCGCAGGATTTTTCTTCGAGAGTGCCACTTAAAAATCAGGCGCATAGCGGGCTATGTAACTGATTTTTAAGTGGTGCTATCGGAGAAAAAGACAAGGAATACGGTAAGTTATTTTGGGACAGTTCCTAAATTCTAATTTTTGCCCAGATGGAGCACTGGGCGTTATGAAGCTGTAGACGCTATTAACTCAAGATTACCTTGAAGCTCTGCTGCCCCATATCCAGATGGAAGGATAAAATGGCTTCCTTTTTGGACCGTTATCCCATCCACGGTTCCGCTGCCTTCAATGACGGATACGTTTAAAAATGGCCATTCCTGCTTTAAGGTAAAATTCCCGTTTAAATTAAGCTTAAACACTTTATAATAAGCACAGCAGATCAGCTCCTGCCATTTATTCTCCGGCAGCGTAGCAAAATGCTGGATGCTGTCTTCGGTGCTTTTTGCTGGAACGGTAATCACATCAATGCTCTGTGCGACATGCAGCTGCCTTGGCTTGCCGTCTGCCAGGCGCCCGTAATCATAGACACGGTAGGTAACATCGCTGCTTTGCTGTGTCTCTAAAATCAAGCAGCCGGATGTAATCGCATGGACTGTCCCTGGGTCTATCTGGATAAAATCGCCTTTCTGTATCGGGATACGGCGGATAAACTCTTCCCAGCGGTTTTGATGGATCATTTCGGATAATTCTGCTTTTGTACGGGCATGGTGGCCTATTACCAGCTCGGCCCCTTGCGGGCAGTCAATGATATACCAGCATTCGGTCTTGCCAAACGAACCGTTTTCATGTTTACCTGCATACACATCGTCTGGATGCACCTGGATGCTCAGATCGTCTTTGGCATCAATGATCTTAACCAGCAATGGGAACCGGTCCATTGGAAGGCCGCCAAATAAGGAACGGTTTTCCTGCCACAGCTGGGATAGCTTTTTTCCGGCAAATGGGCCGCTTTGTATGGTACAGTCCCCGTTTGGATGTGCAGAAATACCCCAGCATTCGCCGGTACCACTTCCTGTAACCGCATAGCCAAAATCGGTGCCAAGGCGGCTGCCGCCCCAGATATTTTGCTTTAATACGGGTTCTAAAAACAGGATAGATGGGCGGGCTGCCGTGTTCGTGGTGACGTTTGTTGTCGACATTTACTTTCCCTCTTTCTCAATTTCTTATCGCTTAAGTTTTTAAGCCTTCGTTTCTTACTTAGGCTTGTTTCTTTAAGCTTTGAAGCTTTGTTTTCTTTGGCTTTTAGGCTTATTTCTTTAAGCTTTGAAGCTTTGTTTTCTTTGGCTTTTAGGCTTATTTCTTTAAGCTTTGATTTCCTACTTGGGCTTATCCCCTTAAGTTCAGGCTGTAATAAACTCTAATTTCTGCCCAGATGGAGCACTAGTACACCGTAAAATAAATAACTGGCCATTTTGCTTGTCAAATCTCCGAGAGCACATGTCAAAAATCCTCAATGTACCCCGGTACACCTCCGGTTTTTGACATGCACTCTCGAAGATTTATCCAGCGCAATATAACCCGTTATTTATTTTACGGTGTACTAGTATAATTTACCACAAAAATCCTGTTTAGGCAAATAGGAACTTAGTGGTTACTATTCACAGCCAATTTGCTCTTGACAAACATTCTAAGTTATGGGGCTGTGAATAGTAACACTTAGTGGCCAATACAAATAAGAAAAGAAACAAGGTAAAAAGGTACTACCGGCTCCTGCCCGCCTATAGGCGGCAGGACGGTAACCTCTACCGTGTGCCTTTTATATTCCCCGTGATGCAAAAGCGTCTCGATATACAGGCAATCCCCCCAGCTTTCCTCAAAATTTCCATCCAGCAGGGCTGCCTCCTTCCCATCGATGAACACTTTCGCGCATGGTGCAGGTTTTCGGACAGATCTGCGGTATTGGACTGCAAGCTCGGATGTTTCCGCATAAAACCTTATGGTATCGCCTGGATGGGCCGCAATCCAGCCATTTTTAAAGACGTCTGTAAACCCTTGTTTTGGGCTTGTATCTGCTGCAAATCCTTCTGTTTGAACCAATACCGGCTGTTTTGTGCCATCATCAGGCCAGTTGTTATTTTGAATACGGACGGCCGATCCGTAACAGCCTTCCGTAACTGGCGGAAGCACTTGAACCGGGCCTTCCCCTTCCCTATTTTCCCCTTCCTGAAAGATTTCCTGGAGAAAATAAGTGATCACACTTGCTACCAGCCGGTGCCCTTCATCATTTGGATGCAGCCCATCCGGTGTAATAGCTTCCAAGGGGATTTCCCCATTTACTACCTGCGGGTATAAGCAGCTTTGCATACTAACGCTTGGGATCTGGTAATAGCGTGCGATTTTTGCGTGCTGTACCTGTGCATTAGCGCCATTATCAAAACGCACATTATGGACCAGCATCACAGCCGGTGCAGACGGCGCATACAAAAT
Organism: uncultured Eubacterium sp.; assembly: GCA_947089855.1. Lineage (GTDB taxonomy): Bacteria > Bacillota > Clostridia > Lachnospirales > Lachnospiraceae > Eubacterium_J. The sequence goes on along the minus strand of CAMUML010000013.1, from coordinate 39,010 downwards.
ACGGCGTACCAAACCCTCATAAGTTTCCAAAAACAGGCTGGTGCTGCTATCATTGACACTGAATTCTACAAATACCAAATCTGGCTGCGCGTCCAACACGTCTTCCTGTACCCGTGCGCAGGCAAACTGCGAAGTAGTACCGCCAATCCCGGCATTGATATAGGTAAAAGATGCCCCAGGAAACATTTGTTCCAGCCAGGACACCACACGCGCCGCATAACAAAACCCGGGCCTGGATGCCAGGCTCCCCTGCGTAACCGAACCGCCGATAAAAGCTACTGTTAATGCTTCGTTTTGTTGTGCGCGGTACATAAATTGCTTGATACGGTACGGATTCCCTTTATTTGAAATACCGGATTCTTTCTTTATATTCCAGTCCATACTTTTCTTCCTAGCCCTAAACAGTGTTCTTTCTTTTTACTATTTTTCTTTTTCCAGCCGGTTTCCCTGTTTTACGTTTTATCCATTGTCTTTTAGACGTTAACCGGCCCAAATATCATCGCCAAGCCCTTTGATATAAGCGCTTAACTCATCTGCCATCTGTTCTGCTTCCGCTGCCCGGATATGTCCAGGTGTACCGCACCCGTTCCTGCGGTAACAAAACTGACGCACTTTACGGTCGCCGATCCGGCTGCATACCTCCCCGACCGCCTGGTCCCAATGCACATGGTGCTGTAAAATCGTTGTCGCCAATATGATCCATGCATTTGGATAGGCCGCCCGGATGCCCTTTACAAACTTCCCATAGTGCTGCTTCCATTCCTTTGCTTTCCGCCCATGTGGATCTGCTGCCATATAATCATCCGGATGGCTGTCATTCTGGCCAATGGCGATGACAACTACATGTGGGGTATACTTAGAAAAATCCCACTGCCGGCTTTTCCCCAACTGCGGGTTATACTCAATTTTGTCAAATATCGATTCCATACCGACGGCATCCGGTTCACAAAACCATCCGGTACGGTCCATCAATGCAGCGCCACCCTGTGCAATATCGTGTAATTCTGCATCCAGCTTCCTGGCCGTTATCCATGCATAGGAATACCAGCTGTTGGAATACTCCCCGTTATGAGGAGGGTCTTCTTTTCCTGCATAGGCAGCTGCTTCGGATACTTCCCCGGCGGATACGCTGTCCCCGTAAAACTCCATCCTGCGGGATTTTGGGCCCGGCGCATCCAATATCTGGCCTGCATCTGGCAAGGAAAACCCATAAAATACTACATGGTGGCACGCATCCATCCGCTTAAACAGCATAAAATCATGCACCGTGCGCGCCCTATCAGGCACAGATATGTGATACGCCTGCCTGCCGGCCCCTTCCAGCTGGAACACGCCCTGCCTGCCATCCAAAAAATACCCCATATAGTTATCGAAGTATGCCTGATGGTTTTCCAAATGCACCTGAAGGCTGTCCCCCGTAAAACGCATCCTGACATAACTGCATGGATAGACCATTACAGGAGCCTGTTTATCCGAATCGTCCATACGGCCACTATAGCACAGCTTCGCACAGTCTGGTTTTATAAACATTCATTGCCCTCCTTAATACCATTTACAAATGGCATATATTCAATCCTTTGCATTTTTCCAAAAGCATCGTATTGATATACGCAGTAATTCCAAAACCAGCTATCAGATAAATTGGCGCCGCAGCCAGCATGGCACCACTCCCCAGCAAAAAACAGGCCGCCGGAACCACATTTAGCGCAGACATAACCAAAGTATATGGAAAATTCCGCACAGCCAGCAAAAAACTCTCCAAAACAGCCGCTTTGATACGCCTGCCTTTATAAACACCAGCCGGAAGCAAATAACAAGAAACCATAACCCAAAGCAGGAGCATACACCCAACCGCCATGCCTACCATATGCCAGAGCGGGATATTTTGCGCCCTAGTAACATACATCAGGTCAAACACCAGGATACCCCCTGCAAAAAGCTGGAACATCCAGGCCGCAAAACTGGTTTTAAAAGACTCCTTAAATGCATAGGCAAAACAGCGGGCCGGCGCCGCCTGGCCTGCCCGGATGCCCTTCACCGCCTGGTACATTGCTGCGGTAGAGGCCCCGATCGTAAAAACCGGCAGGGAAAATAAAAAGAACAGCAGGTTTACGATTGCTACATCTGCCAGCCCTCCCATAAAATTGAAAAATGGATTGTCAATGTCTAATTTTTGATTCATTGTATTTCCCCTTTCTTGCGGTTTGCATGGAGTGTATGGCTTAGGTGTATGTGGTGGCCTCCCGGACGCCGGGTGATGGGGGCGGCCCTGGCTTCTGGTTCCTAATCCAGAATGTAAGGGGCCCTAAGTATTCTGCATTTTGGTTGTGGTACCGGACGGGCGCGGCACCTTGTCCGCCCTGGCTGACGCCAGCAGCTACAGGTGCCGCTTCGGCTTCGCCGCCTGTTTTTTCGGGCAGAATACTAAGGGCCCCTAACATTCTTCCAACGTCACCAGAAGCCAGGGCCGCCCCCATCACCCGGCTGGTACTGGCAAAATTTACGTTAATGCAGCAGGCGTTTTGGCCACATTTTCTTTCTTAAACTATCTTGTTCTGGCTAAATTAATTAAAAACTACAAGTGTTTTTCTACATTCTCTTTCATTAACCCGTCTTCGTCTTGTACCAGCTAAATTTACCAAAAAAACTGCTGTATTGGGGCTGCATTTTCTTTCATTAACTGTCTTGTACTGGCTAAATTTGCCAAACAAATTGCACGTATTGGGGCTGCATTTTCTTTTTAACTCGGCAATAAAACAAAGTTAACGCTAGCGGGCTTTCTGTAATAATCCTCTGCGAAACTAAACTGCTTTGTATGCTGAAGTTTAAAACAAATTGCCGTGTAAATATTTGATGGTATTTTGAAGAACTGTCCATCCTGCCGCTTTGCCACAATGTGTACTGAAAACAACGTAAATCCTGCAAAAACCAGCCGGATGGTGGGGCGGTGGGCTGGCTTGCGGCGACGTTGGAAGAATGCTTAGAAGCCCTTAGTATTCTGCTAAAAAGCCAGGCGGCGAAGCCGAAGCGGCACCTGTAGCTGCTGGCATTCAGCCAGGGCGGACAAGGTGCCGCGCCCGTCCGGTACCACTATGTAAACGCAGAATACTTAGGGCTTCTTAGCATTCTGGAATAGGAGCCGCAAGCCAGCCCACCGCCCCGCCATCCGGCGTCCGGGAAACCACTCCCCCCTCCAACATTCACTCCACCAACACATACTCCAAAAACCCCCTACAGGCCCCATCATGCCTGCTTTCATCCGGTATAACCAGTACAAGCGGGTCATCCGCATCCTGCTTCAGCTCCCCCGCCAGTTTCGTACCCTCGATATAAAGGCCCATCCCCTTTCCATCGTCTACCAGCAAACCGCCTTCCCCGCCCTGTTCCTTAAGCGCCTCTTCCAAAAGGCAACCGCCCCGCGTTTCCTCCTGGCTGTCTGCCACTGGGCTGGCATAATCTTTTAATTCGATAAATCCCCCGCCCTGTTTTTTGCAATATTCATAAAAACTCTCCGGCATAACCACAGCGTCCAGCCCGCCGGAACGCCATTTAAAGAAAAACTTTTCATACGAGCTTTCATTGACGCCGTCCAATTTGACATTGCCATAAGAAATCAGGTAGTCGGAGTCCACTTCTATCGTTTCTGCCTGGATACCGCTGGATGCCGCAAAGGCATCCCGCAGCGCTTCATCCCTGGCATGGTTTATATCCTGGTTTACGATGGCAAGGGAAAAATCTACCGTCCGTTTCCCCCATGTCACATGATAAATGCCAAGCACCAGCAGCCCAAGGGCAAGGACACCCAGCAGGATATGGTACCAATAGTAGTTCATCACATATTCCGCCGTCTGCTCCCGGCTCATATCTTTTGTTTTTACCCGAATATCTTCCGCCCAGCTTCTTAGCATGGTTTTCCCTCCAAAAACTCACTGGCCCCTTTCTTGATTCCATTACTGTACATTCTGGCGGCCGCAGGATAAAAGCTCCAAGTTGCGGCTGATCAGCCCACAGCGTTGTTTTACGCAGTCCGGCGAACGCAGCGGGTCTTTTGGTGTATGAAACAGATAATCTTCCAGCTTGTCAATGGTTGTCACTGCCACATGCATCCTGGTGTCGCAGGACGCATAATAAATATAGACATCCCCATTTTCGCGTGCTATTGCACCGTTTGTAAATACAACGTTCGATACATCGCCGACCCGCTCCGAACCAAACGGCACTAAAAATACGCCGGATGGTTCCGCTACCAGTTTTGCCGGATCGTGCAGGTCTGTCCCAAACACATACAGCACATACCGCAAGCCTGCAGCTGTATTGCGGACGCCATGTGCAATGTGGATCCAGCATTTTTTGCCTTTGACCGGCACGGCGCCTGCACCGTTTTTCGCTTCGGTCAAGGTATGGTACACACGGCGGCTGATAATCTTTTCTTCATCCACAACCGCATGTGTTATATCCCCGCACAGCCCAAACCCAATACCGCCGCCGCTGCCGGTTTCTATAAAGCCATCCATGGGGCGGGTATAAAAAGCGTATTTTCCGTCGACAAATTCCGGGTGCAGCACGACATTGCGCTGCTGAGGGGAACGCAGTGTCTTTAGATTATCCAGGCGTTCCCATGTTTTTAGGTCTTTTGTCCGCACAATGCCTGCCTGTGCAACTGCCGCTGATAAATCCGCACTTTTTGTATCTTTGCTTTCAGAACAGAACACCCCGTAAATATAGCCGTCTTCATGCCGGGTTAAGCGCATGTCATATACGTTTGTCTCCTCTGGGCAGGTATCTGGCAAGGATACTGGATAGTCCCAAAAACGGAACCCGTCCACACCGTTTTCGCTTTCTGCAACTGCAAAAAACGATTTGCGGTCATTGCCCTCTACCCGGACTACTAGGTAAAACTTGCCATCCAGTTCGATCGCACCGGAATTCATTACTGCATTTACGCCAAGGCGTTCCATAAAATAAGGGTTGGTTTCTTCATCCAAGTCATAACGCCAAATAAGCGGCGCATGGTCCCTGGTTAAGACCGGATACTGGTACCGGTCATAGATGCCATTATAAAAATCGGCTTTTATATTTTTGCGGGCAATCAATGCCTCCTGCTTTTTTTGTTCTTCATAGTACCTGCTGTGTACCATCTGGCCTATCCTCCCTCAAACATCAGCTGTCTATCCCCAGCCGCTTAATCACTTCCATACACATCCGCCCATTGTGGTATGGGCATTTCCACGGCTCTACAATCGGCCGTTTTGCAGGGCTGCCCGTTTCATCCACTGACCAGAACCATTCGGAGCCTGCCCGTTTATCAATCAGGTATTCTTTAATGTATCCCCATACATCTTTTGCTGCCTGCAGCCATTTGATTTCCGCCGGATGCTTTTGCCAGGCATTTACAAAACCAACGACCGTTTCCGCCTGCACCCACCAGACCCGGGTAGTATCCGCTGCCCCGTTTTCTGCTTCGTTTAACAGGGAATGGCCTACATAGGCGCGCGCATAGATATTTTGGGTTACTGCTTCTGTGATGGGCGCAACCTTATCTATATACGTTCCATCCGCAAGCACAGCAAGCGCCCGGTCAATCAGCCATGCAGCCTCTATATCATGCCCATAGGAATACAGGTCCAGCAGCGGATTCCAATCCTTGTCAAAAAATACCTCCTGCCTGCCGAGCTTTGGGTTGTATACTTTTTCCGCTACCGTATCCAGCATAAAGCGCAGCCGCCTGCCCGTTTTTGTATCCTGGCTGACCCGGTACAGTTCGGTATATGCTTCCAATACATGCAGCAGCGTATTCATCGTTTTATCCGCCAGCACCCCGTTTTCCGATAGCTTGTCGTTTTCTTCCGGTTCAAACGCCCGGTTAAATGCTTCCAGATAATACCCTTTTGCATCCGTACACTTTTCTTCGATGGTTTTCTGGATCTGGAAGGCCAACGCAAGCGCTTCCTCATCTTTGGATGCATCATAATAAGAAGCTAGGGCGTAAATGGTAAACGCCTGGTTGTACGTATGCTTCGTTGCATCCTTTACCTGCCCGTCATAGGCAAGCGACCAGTAGACGCCCCCATACTGGCTGTCCAGGCAGTGGCCTTTTAAAAACTGGTATGCATGGGCTGCTGCTTCCATTAAATCCCCGTTTCCAAGCAGCCGGTATGCATTTGAGAAAAACCACAAAATCCTGCTGTTTAAAATGCACCCTTTTTCATAAAATTTGTCTACCTTTAAATCGTATCCCATATAGCCGTAATAGCCGCCATAGGTTTCATCTTTCAGCCCTTCCCAAAATGGGATTAGCTTGTTTTCCAGATGCCCTTTGATTTCATTTACAAATGCCTGCATATTTTTACCTTATTCCAATCTCTGTATCCGATTCCCTTGTTACGCTGTGGCCTTTAATATACCCTACTACATCCTCTGCTGTTGTAAAAGCAAGCCCTACATAAGTATCGGCAGCCCCATAATAAATGGCAATCCTGCCGGTTGCGCTGTCATGGATTGTTGCGCATGGGAACGTGACGTTTGGCACAAACCCGCGTTCTTCATACCATTCTTGCGGGGTCAGCAGGAAATTTTCACAGCGGTATTTTACAATAGAAGGTTCGTCAATATCCAGGATAGCCCCTCCGATACTATATACATAGCCGTTGCACGTCCCCGTCACCCCGTGGTAGAACAACAGCCATCCCTCGCTTGTTTCAACCGGCGCTGCGCCGCCTCCAATTTTTACCATCTCCCACCATTCCGGGCTTTTGCCCATCACGTGGCGGTGTTTGCCCCAGTACACCAAATCTGGGCTTTCCGAAATAAAAATATCGCCAAACGGCGTGTGGCCGCTGTCGCTTGGGCGGGACAGCATTACAAAATTCCCGTTGATCTTCCTTGGAAACAGCACAGCATTGCGGTTAAACGGCAGGAATGGGTTATCGAGGCGCACAAACGTCTGGAAATCCGTAGTCTTTGCCATCCCAATCGATGCCCCATAAAAATCTTGGCACCACATCATATAATAGGTATCTTCAATCTTAACCAGGCGCGGGTCATAGGCATAAACCGGCATAGCAGGGTTGCCTGCCGCATCGGTAAACTGGATCTTTTCTTCTTCAAATTCCCAATGGACCGCATCCTGGCTCCTGCCAAGGTAAATATAAGGGATGCCGTTTGTCTGTTCTGCACGGAATACGCCGATAAAAGCGCCTTCATATGGGATTACTGCGCTGTTAAAAATCCGGGCCACTTCTTTGGTAGGGTTCCTGCCGATCACCGGGTTTTCGGAGTAACGCCATACCGGCGCACCGTTTAACGTTTCCGGGCGTTCCTGCCAAGGCATATTTGGTACTGCAGGCCCTATAATCTGTACGTTGCTCATGATTACCACCATATACAGCCTGCCTGCCCGCCCTTATAGTTACTATTCACGGCCTGGGGCCGCTCATAGTAACCTTTCTGGGCGATATTGGAAGTTTGCTTCGCAAAACCGCCCCTCACTCCTGAATCATGTCCTCACGGAATGCGCAGTTTATGCGCATTCCTGGCCCGTGAATAGTAACCCCTTATACTTGCCGCAGGGCGGGCAGGCTGCTGCCCTTTCTATTCCTATCTCTATTCTGTTGTCTGTATCTCCAATCCGTTAACCTTTTACTGCCCCGGATGCCATTCCGCTGTATACCTGTTTCTGGAATACAAGGAAAAAGATCAAAATCGGTATAATCGTAATCAATACGCCGGCACAGATATAATTATACTGGTTGCCATACGGCCCGGTAAATGTATATAGTGCCGTAGAAATGGTTTTCAGTTCTGGAAGCTGTAAATACAGGTTGGAAGAATAATATTCATTATAAACGCTTACTCCCTTTAAAACAAGCGACGTCATGATCGCCGGTTTTAACAGCGGGAACAAAATACGGAAAAATACGCCGAAATACGTACAGCCATCGATAATCGCGGACTCGTCCAGCGACGTCGGCAGATTCTCAAAAAACTGCAAAAATATGTAGATCGAAATAATATCCGTACCCATCAGCACGACCATGTATCCATACAGATGGTTGATAAACCCAAGGTTTTGCATAATTTCATAAATCGTTACCTGCATCGCAATACCTGGAAGCAGCGATGCGAACAGGAACAGGCTTTCAATCAGCCCATGCCCCACAAACTTAAAACGGTTCAGCGCATATGCAAGCATCGAACCGGTAAATACCGAAACCGTAAGTACCACAACCAGCACGATCATTGTATTCATAAAGCACCGCAGCATATTTGCCTGTTCCAATGCGATCTTAAAATTCTCCAGGTATCCAAAGGAATGCGGCAGGTCCAATACGGAGGATGCCTCATATTCGTCATTTGTCTTAAACGCTGCAAGGACACAGACAACGATCGGTATTAATGCTACAATCGTCGCTGAAATCAACGATACATATTTAAACACATCAAAGACCATACCGCCTACACTTCGTTTGACCTTCATTATGCATTTCCCCCTTTCATCTGTTTTTTCTTACGTTTGACAGCCGCTTTGGATTCATCCTCTGTCCCATCGTTAAAGGCATATTTAAAGAATAACTGCTGCCCGACTGTAAACAGGATAATAATAACCAACAGGACGATTGCCATTGCAGACGCAAGCCCTACCCGGTTGTTCTCATGCGCAATACGGTTCATAATAACAAAGTAGGTACCCGTCCCCATCATACCATTTGTAATTACGTATGGAGGTTCGAACGCACTCAAACAGCCGCTGACACAAAGGATAATATTTAATACGATAATAGACTTGATACTTGGCAAAATAATGTACTTAAACTGATGCCAGCGGTTAGCCCCGTCTAAAGATGCCGCTTCATACAGTTCCCGGTCAACGGACATCATCGCCCCAAGGAACAGGATAACATTCTGGCCAGTATAGCGCCATACCGAAGTTGCTGCCAAGGAGATATTGTTGATTTTCTGATCCTGCAGCCACAATGGTATATCATCCAAATCCATACCAAACATCTGCAAAATCGAATCCAGTACAAACCCCCTTGCATAGAAAAACTTGAAAATAAAACCAATTGCGATCCCACAGATTAAGTAAGGGAAAAACATGGATGCCTTAAAAAACGATTCCCCTTTTACCTTAAATACAAACATCGTGGCAAAAAACAAGGCCAGTGCCAGCTGCACCACGCCGCCTGCCATATAGTACAAGCTGTTTAACAGGGATGAGAAAATTTCCGTCCGTTCAAATACTTCTTTATAGTTCGCAAGCCCGATAAACTCCCGTTCGCCCAGGTATTTCATATCGTAAAAGCTAAACTGCACCATTTTCCCAAATGGGATATAAGTAAATACCATTAAAAGAAGGAGCGGTACAAACATAAACGTAATGATAACCAGCCTTTTTTGTATCTTGCCGCTTCCTATCCATTGCTTAAAGGAGCGCTTTTGGGTTGCTGCCGACGCTTGATTCATATTTTTCTCCTTTCCAAAATCCTGGATGCAGGCTGCCCAGCCCTAGATACCGTCATGCCCACGCATGACTGCCTAGCGTACCAGCCTGCCCTCCAGGAAGCCATGCTCCAATGCTACTCCGTAACCTCCACTTCAAAGCTCTCCTGCGCTTCCGTCCATTTCTGGTTCCATTCCGCCATCATGTCATCCAATGATTTTGTACCATAAAGCGCTGCTTCCAAAACTTCGCTGACCGGATAGTCGCCGCTTAATACCTCTGCTTTCATACGGATGTCGTCATACAGGCTTTCTTCCCCTTTGACTGGCGCATTATCCGAAAGCAGTTCCACACCAGCGAACTCGGAAAGGGAATCCGGAAGCGGTTCGCCCTTTTTCTCCGGGATACTGCCTTCCTCTTCAAACATTGGGGATTCCTCAATCAGCCATTTTACATAAAGCATCGATGCAATCTGGTTATCGGCAGACGACTTATTGTTAATCCCATATGCATAATTTCCGCCGGATGACGCTGCCCGTTTGCCGTCAACAGTAATCGGGAATGGCATATATCCTATATCTTCCGGATGGTCGCCTGCGCCTTTAAACTGCTCAACGCACCAGGAGCCAAGTACCATCGTTGCGATTTCACCATTATTGATCTTGGTCTTGGAAGATTCCCAATCGCTGGATGCCGGATCTTCTTCCACCAGTTTGTTGGCAACTGCTTCATACAGAGTATAGTATACCGCATATGGGCCGCTGTTTTCACTGTTTTTAGTAAACGGGTCCTTTTGATGCAGCAGCTTGTTGTTCTTATAATCCGGGTCTGCATTCGATGCAATGCCTACATAATCGTTCCAGGCGCCCATCGGAAAGCTCGCTGCAAAATTTGTATACAATGGAACCGCATCCGTCTTTTCTTTAATCAGCTTTAAGCAGTCCAAAAATTCGTCCGGGGTAGCAGGCAGTATAACATTGCCGTCCTTATCTTCTTTGAGCGCGCCTGCTTCTTTCCAAATCCTCTTGTTATATGCCACACCGCCAGCCGTGCCTCCATTTGGGATTGCGTAAACAGTGTTATCGTAGGTTTTTTCCGTTACAAAATTATAGATTTCATTTAAGGTATTGAAATCGCCCAGTGGAATAAAATACTCGCTTAATTCACTCTTTTCTACTTTGTTTGGTGAAAAACAGATGTCGCCCCAATCCCCATTTGGCAGGCGCAGGATCAAAGATTCCTCATAATCCGTAATCGCTTCATAAGTTACTTTAATATTCGGATACTCTTTCATAAACTGCTCCGCATACCTTTTATAGACCGTATCAACAATATCCGTCCGGTTGGTAAGGATTTTAATATCCGCTTTCAGGTCCTTATAATCCTCCCCATTTAACTTGTCAATTGTCGGAATATCTTTTGCCGTTCCCCCTTCATCTGAACTGCCTTTATCCTCGCTCCCGCATGCCGTCATAGACAGCGCCATTACAGACGCCAGAAATAGACTAACCCATTTCTTTTTCATTGATTTTTCCTCCTTTTTTATCGGCTGTTAGCCTGTTTTTTAAGTTAATTTAATTTTAACATATTTTAGAAAAATTTCAATTGTTTTTTCAATTTTATAAGCATTTTCGTGTCTTTTCATTATTTTAGTTCGGATTTTTTAGTGAATTAGTATAAAAAAATAGCTCATTTTTACTTAAATAGAATTTTAAGTTAAGATAATAATTAATTTAAGCCGTCCAGCGCCAAAGCGCTGGACGGCTTTTTTAACTCTGCCTGTTTCTATGATAAATTGCTCTGCTTGCGGTTGATGCTTTTGCGCAGGCAATTCCCAAGGTTTGTGATGCAAAGCAGCGTCCCGGTTAGGAACACCCCTGGTATTACTACAATCCACCACGCGTTGGTAAGCAATGCCTGTTCGGAAAGGGACAGCATGCTTCCCCATGAAACCTCCTTAACGGGAAGCCCGATGCCCATAAAACTAAGTGTAGATTCTGCTACAATTGCATTGCGGACATTCATTACTGCCATAAACATAATAGATGGTACAAAATTAGGGGCCAGATGCCGATAGAGCCGGTAAAAAAAACTGCCGCCCATGCCCTTCGCAGCTAGGACGTACTCGCTGCCCCGTATCTGGCGTACTTCGGTACGGATCATTTTAGCCATACCCATCCAGCTGGTTATGCCAATTACCAATGCAATACTGGCTATATTAGCTTCCCCAAGCGTGGCCTGCAGCAAAACGGCAACTAATAAGTTTGGTACGCTGATAAGCAGCTCTGCAAGACGCATCAAAAGCGCATCCGCCCATACAGGTACACAGCCGCTGGCCGCACCGTATAATATGGCAATCCCGGTAGAAATCAATGCAGATACTGCGCCGATAGCCAGCGAAGTCCGGCCCCCATGCCAGATCATAGAAAAAATATCCCGCCCCATTGTATCTGTCCCAAATAAAAATTCACGGCTTGGTGCAGCGCTGCAGTTGCCAAGGTCCATATATACGGGGTCTTTGGCCATTACCAGCCCATCCGCAAGGCAAGCGGCCACAAGGCACAGCAGCAGCACGGCGGATAACATTGGTTTCCCCTGGTACCATCTTGGCCTGCATTCTGGTTCTACAGGCGGCTGCGGCCGTATACCTACGATTTTAAACTCCCCACACACAGGCCCACAATGCCCGGTTTCTTCGAATCCCTTTTTCATAGCCCACCTGCCCCCTATCCTATGTTTTTTACGGCTTCCTGTGCACGGATGCGCGGGTCTGCCTTTTTACCGGCCGCCTCCGCAATTGTGCTGCAGAGCATCACCAGTATACCGGAAAGCATGCACAACAGCATAAGAAGGTTATAATCCTTATACCTAGCGCTTTCATAAGCAAGTGTGCCAAGGCCCGGGAAGGAAAATACCGTTTCGATAATATAAGTACCCCCTAAAATATGCGGGATGGAAACAGCCATAATACTAAAATAAGAAGGCATTACACAACGCAGGCAATGGCCAAATAAAATCCTGTGTTTTCCAAGCCCCTTGGCCCTTGCTAAAAGCACATAATCAGCACGTACTTCTTCCAAAACCTTGTTGCGTACCATATATGCATAGTACCACAGATGGCTAAGGACCACTGCCGCCATTGGCAAAACCAGATGCAATACACGGTCCCCAAAATCAGCTTCCCTGCCAACCGTATAAGCGCCGCTGCTTGGAAACCAGTGCAGGTTTACGGAAAAAATAAGGATCAGTGCCAAAGAAAGCCAAAATTCCGGTATACAGCTAGTAACCTCACCGATACGGCAGACCATACGGTCCAGAAGCCCCTCTTCCTTCCAGGCGCACAAGATACCAAGCAGCAATGCAAATACAAAAATCAGCGCAAAACCAATTCCGCCTAAAAGCAGGGTATTGCCGGCACGCTGGCGGACGACTTCGGCGGCGTCCATCTTGTATTTGTAAGAAATGCCAAATTCCCCACGGACCGCTTGTTTTGCCCAGCGGGCATATTGGATATAAATGGGGCCGCGCAGCCCAAGCTTGGTTTCTGCCTGTACGCGCTCTGCCTGCGACATCTTCTCTGCGCGTTCGCCGTAGTATGAGGACAGTGGGTCTCCTGGCGCAAGCCTTGCGATGTAGAAAACGCAGATGGACAGAAGTAGGATGCTTGCGGCGGACTGGATTATTTTTTTTGCGATATATAGTAAGATGTTTGGGTTGATTGAGATGCGCCTCCTTTGTTTCTGGGATTTTCTGGGTGTTGTTTGGGTGGCCCTCCCGCTGCTGTGTAGACTGGTCAGGGGAGGGGTGGCCGGGCGGACGCTGCATCCGGATGGGGGATGGCTGGGCGGAACGCTGCATCCGGATGGGGGATGGCTGGGCGGAACGCTGCATCCGGATGGGGGATGGCTGGGCGGACGCTGCATCCGAAAGCTGGGGCTTTCCTGAGATGCCGCTACGAAACGCAGGAACCTCTAAGCATTCTGTGCCAAGGTTATTGGCGCCGGACGAACCGGGGATTGACTCGCCGTCCGTGGCGGCAATCCCCTTTTCCGGGCATCCGTGCCCGGAAATTCTGACAACGGCAGAATGCTAAGAGGTTCCAGCATTTCTCCGCAGGCATCCCAGGAAATCCCCAGCTTCCGGATGCGGCTGTTTTTTGGCAGCAATCTACTGGTATGCATGGCCTTCTGTTTCCATATTTTAGTGGATTTTCCTGGAAAATTGTTCCACCCATTACGCAATGTTTTTTATACTTACCCCATTCATCACGCAGAAGTCCTTGAGCGCTTTCCCATTCAGCACACAGAAGTCCTTTTAGTGCTTTTCCATTCAGCATGCAGAAGCCCTTTTAGCTCTTTCCTTTTCAGCATGCAGAAGTCCTTTTAGCTCTTTCCTATTCAACATGCAGAAGTCCTTTTAGCGCTTTTCCATTCATTTTGAACTTCCAAACTTGATTGATACCAGTTTACTTTTCATGGGGTGGGGATATATACAATAGATGCAGGTTATCGGAAATCTTTTGAGAAACGGCCAATGTCATTGTTTCACACTTTAATACCCTATCTCATTCAGATACTCTGTAACATAATCATCCATTTCCTTAAATGTATATCTTGCCATATCCTCGTCCCGCCACATCCTATGGCCAAGACTTCCATAACTGCTGGACGCAAATCCTACGATATCATTGTGGTCCGCATAAAGGCAAAATGTATAATGGCCAATAACCCCATTTTCACCAGCCTGGTCTAATGCCTTATCCAGCTGGGCGGCAGTCATGCTGCCCTTCTTGTATCCTAAACCCTTCACAGCATCGTCCACCAGCTCTCTCTCACCGAACCACATAGAAACAGCAGATTCCGCGTCGGAAGGGCTTGCCCAGACCTCAGCGGACGCAAAATCATAGGATTCTACGCTATCATCATCGCCTGCCTTATAATCAGCTGATATTTCACCCCAACGAGGGTTATGGCTGCCATACACGTCGAACCTGTCTTCATCAACCATGCTGCCGGCTATAACTGTAAAATTTGTATACGGCTCTCCCCCATTCGGCAGCGAAGCTATGTTTGTATAAGCATCTTTTAAATAAATTTTTCGATAAGCGTCTTTCCCTTGCAGTTCTGCTAATTTCTTGTAAGCTATGTAATTTGCATGAAGATTGGAAATATGCGCTGCATCGGTTTTTTTACTACAATCCAACGTAGCCCCATCTTTAACTTTTCGTCCATAGGAATTCTTAAGGCTTGGAAGCCAGTCAGAGATCTTTTCCTGGGATGCCAGCTCTAAAATCCGTTTTGCCTGATTCAAGTCTGTTTTCTGATCCTCTGTTAAGCCATCCTTTTCCAGCATCCACTTAATAAATCCCAGCTCGCCCTCTGCCATTTGTTCTGTAAAAGCATTTTTCACTACCACCTTCCACTGGACTTTTTTTCCACTTTGCGTTTTAGCAGTCAGGGTTGTTGTACCAACCTTTTCAGGCGACACCTTAACAATAGCTCTGTAAGCGGCGTGTTTATTCCCATACCAATCCGTATATGCCATCTTTTTATACGTGGCTTTCCCCACGGAAATAATCCCCTTCTTACTGCTGGTAAAAGCAACCTTCTTAGCAGGGCTGGCAGAACTTTCCGTATATAGCACCACCTTTACCGTTTTTTTGCTTCCGATACGAATCTCAAAATCAGCATCACCATGGGTTTCCTTATAGATTTCTGTCACTGTCTTTGCCATTACATCCATTGCCCCAATCTGGCCCCCGAAAAGAAATGCCCCTGTAAGGACAGCAGCCAGTAAAACTGATGCAATTATTCTAACCTGATTCCTGATCAACATGATTCCTGATTCCCCTTTCAATCTTTCAAAAACTATCTATATAATTCTAAAACTCTGCGCAGGCTGCACTTCTAAAAATCCCGCATGGATGCCATGCAGCTGGTGCAAATCCTGCCCTGTAACCAGTTTAGTCCTACCATGCGATAAAATCAATAAAAAATTGTAAACCGTTTTGCATGATGCTAACAAAAGGTTACTATTCACGGCCTGGGGGCCGCTCATAGTAACCTTTCAAGGCGATATTGGAAGTTTGCGTCGCAAAATCGCCCCTCACTCCTGAATCATGTTCTCACGGAATGCGCAGTTTATGCGCATTCCTGGCCCGTGAATAGTAAGTTACTATTCACGGCCGGGGCCGCTCATAGTAACCGTTCGGGGCGATATTGGAAGTTTGCTTCGCAAAATCGCCCCTCACTCCTGAATCATGTTCTCACAGAATGCGCAGTTTATGCGCATTCCTGGCCCGTGAATCAATGTCATTTACTTAGGCTCTTTCCTGCTGAAATTCAGCTATGTAAAGCCTTGAATTATCAGATGTTTTCTAATACTGGTCAAGGGCCAGATGGCTTAAGTAAATGACATTGCCCGTGAATAATAACAACAAAAGGAGCTTTTCCCTACCCCGTGAAAAGTAACAATACCAGATAAAGAATCATGCAGTCCACACCTACCATTTCCAAGGCCAGCCGCATCCAGAAGCGGGGGCTTTCCGGCTGTACCTGCGGAGAAATGCTGGAACCTCTTAGCATTCTGGCACCATCAGAATTTCCGGGCACGGATGCCAGGAATTGGGGATTGCCGCCACGGACGGCGGGTCAATCCCCGGTTCGTCCGGCTACGGCAACCTCGGCACAGAATGCTTAGAGGTTCCTGCATTTCGCAGCGGTACAGCCGGAAAGCCCCCGCTTCTGGATGCAGCGTCCGGGCAGCCATCCCCCCAGCTTCCCATTCCTACGCCCAAGCATCCATCCCCGCCTTTCAACCGCACCCATGCACAGTCCCCGCAGCCGGCTCCTCAAAAAACCTGGGCACCGGGGCCGCGGCCAGCAACATTTTTGTATAAGGATGCTGTGGCCGTGCAAACAATTCCACAGCCGATGCAACCTCCACAAGCCTTCCTTCCTTCATTACGCCAATACGGTCACACAAAAACCGCGCCATTGCAAGGTCATGTGCAATAAACAGGAAGGAAAAGCCATGTTCTGCCTGTAAATGCTGGAACAAGTTTACAATTTGTGCCTGAATGGATACATCCAGCGATGCCAGCGGCTCGTCTGCTACCAAAAGATCCGGTTCCATTACCAGCGCCCTTGCGATCGCTACCCGCTGCCGCTGGCCGCCGGACAATTCAAATGGATATTTGTCCAGATACCCGGTATCCAGCCCGACTGCCTGCATCTGGAACCTGGCTTCTTCGCGCATGGAACCGCGCAGCGGGGTTTGCCGCTGTATTTTTAATGGCTCTGTGATAATGTCACATACTTTCATACGCGGATTCAGGCTGGAATTGGAATCCTGGAAAATGATCTGGCGCATGGACTGGAGCATTTTTTTGTTCGCACGGAATGCTTTCCGGCTGCAGGTATCAATGCCTTTGTAATAGATGCTGCCAGCTGCTGGCTGGCAGAGGTTCATAATGCAGCGGGCTACGGTTGATTTGCCACTGCCGGATGCCCCGATTAGGCCGAATACCTCCCCTTTGTGTATTTGAAACGATAAATCGTCAACTGCATGGATGGATGCTTTTTTTGAGAGGGGAAATATATGGGACAGGTGCTGTACGTCCAGAAGGATTTCTTTTGTAGTTTTTTGTGCAATGGATGGCTGGCTGGTACTGCCTTTGCCTGCGTCTTTGTTTCTGGGTGCTGTTACGGCGGGTGCACGCTTATCCAGCAGCCAAGTTGCAGCATAGTGTGTGCCTTTTATATGGAACATTGGAGGCGGCTGCTCGTAATCGATGTCTAGTGCGTAGATGTTACGGCTGGCAAATGCATCCCCTTTGGGCGGATGAAGGAGTGTAGGCGGCATGCCCGGGATGGGCTTTAGGACGCCTTTTTCTTTGGCATAAGCTGGGTGGGCCTGTATCAGCCCCCATGTATATGGATGCCTGGGGCTTCCAAAAATTTCTTCTGAGGTGCCTGTCTCTACTATTTTTCCAGCATACATTACAGCTATACGGTCTGCGGCGGCAGCGGCACAAAGGTCGTGCGTTACCAGTACAATGGCTGTACCCAATCTGCCTTGTATTTCTTTTAACAGATGCAAGACCTGGGCCTGCATGGCCGCATCCAGTGCGGTAGCTGGCTCGTCCGCAAGCAGGAGGGCCGGGCCTGCTGCCAATGCAATGGCGATTACGGTGCGCTGGCGCATTCCGCCGGAAAACTGGTAAGGGTACTGCCTGCTGCGCTGTTTTGGATGGTCGATGCCTACTAGTTCCAGCAGTTCTATGACACGGCTTTCTATTTGCGCTTTGGACAGCTTGGGCTGGTGGATGGCAATTGCTTCGGCAATCTGGGCGCCAGCCGTCATGGCTGGATTTAACGCGCCCATAGGGTCTTGGAGTATCATTGCGCATACGTTGCCGCGCAGCCCGCGCATCTCCCGTTCGCGGTAATTGGTAATATCCACGCCGTTAACCGTTATGCTGCCGGTTTTGACCTTTGCCGTAGCCGGCAGCAGCTTTAGGATGCTTTTGCAAAGGACGCTTTTGCCGCAGCCGGATTCGCCCACTATGGCAAGCGTTTCACCCTGGCCTACTGCAAAGCTTACGCCACGTACCGCCTGGACGTCCCCTTGCGGGGTTTCAATGCTGACTGCTAAATTTTTAACTTCTAATATATTTGGCATCGTATCCGCCTCTTTCTATACTGCAGGCCGCCAGAATGTACTATTCTATGGTCCACTCCGCTGCATTCCAAAATATGCCCACGCCATGATGCCCCAGTACTGTATCGGGCGTTATGCCCTTTATGCTGGAATCTGCCACATAATCGGCATCGACATAACAGATAAAAGCATATGGCGGGTCTTGTGCAAGTGCTTCCTGGAATTTATCATATGCCTTTGCACGCACTTTTGTATGATCGGACTGGCGGGCGATTGTCAGGTATTTGTCTACCTGTGCATTGGAATATGCGCTGTAGTTTGCCCCTTTGCCAGTGCCAAACACTTTATAGGTATGGTCGTCTGCATCAAATGGGCTGCCCCATCCGATTAAGTAGGCTTCCTGCCCGCTCCAGTCCGGCTGCGCCAGTATATCTACATCTGCCTGGATGCCGGCTTGCTGCAGGCACTGTGCGGCTGCCTGCGCCATATCAATCCGTACCTGGTCGCCTGCGCTGACGCTGATGGTAAAGCCTACGGTTTTTCCATCCCTTTGGTAAAACCCGTCGTCGCCCATTGTACAGCCAACAGATGTGAGGACCTGCGCTGCTTTTTTCGGGTTATATTCATAGTGTTCTACATTTTCGTTGTTATAAATATTGCGCTGCAGCGGGCCGTAGGCAGCAATACCCTGCCCCAGCAAAACAGCATTTATAATGGCTTCGCGGTCGATTGCATAACATATGGCAGGGATGAGGTCCCTGTTTTTTTCCCAGTAGGCATTCTGAAAGTTAAACAGGATGCCGCGGTAGTCGGAGGTCTTCATAGGATAGCTGCGGTACCCTTCCTTGCCCGCAAACAGCTGCGTATCCTTTGGCGTCAGCTGTGCCAAGTCCAGCTCGCCGGATTCCAGCTGGATTGCTTTGGCATGGCTGTCGGGTACGATTTTAAAGATAATGGTATCTATTTTCGGCGCCCCTTTGAAATAGGCGTCGTTTTTCACAAGGGTAATGGCCTGGCCGGCATCCCAGCTTTCGAGCTTATACGGCCCGGTTCCGACTGGATTTCTAAAAAAATCCGATTCCTGCATATCTTCGCCTTCCAGTAAATGTTTTGGCAGGACCGGCATTGCCATATAATCCAGAAACGCTACGTTTGGCGCATCCAGCTGAAAAGAAACCGTATGGCTGTCAAGGACTGTAATTTTACGGACATCCTCAAAATTCGGTGCATTTTCGGAACCGTTTTCTGGATCCATGACTGCTTCTATAGTAAACTTTACATCTTCCGCCGTAAATGGCTCTCCATCGTGCCAGGCAGCCGTTTCTTCCAGATAAAATGTATAGGTACAGTCCTGTTTATCAAACTCCCAGCGTTTTGCCAGGCCAGGGACTACCGCATTGCTGCCGTCGTGCGCCGTAAGCCCGTTAAACAGCAGAATATTGATTTCCCCGTGTTCGTCCATGGCCGGGTTGATCCTGGTATAATCGTTGCTGCCATATACCAGTACGGAACGGCCCGCTGCCTGGGCATTGGATACCGGCTTTGTATTGGCCTGCCCGCAAGCAGCCAGCCCGGACAGAAGGGCAATTGCCAGCAGTATGGAAAGATATTTTTTCATAGCTTCAAACCTCTTTGTATTGTATTTTGGTACCGTGTTTCGCTTCCCCTTATTTTCCCATATCAAAAAAATGTGCGCAAGCCTCCCTGGGGGATACTTGCGCATTGGCAAAAACATATAAAAAAAGCCGCCACTGTTAACAATGGCGGCTGGCGCTGTAACGTGTTCCGTTTACGTGCGTACTGTTACAGATATATTTTTAGCGGAAGCTTTTCACCCAGGCAATCAGGGAATCGTGGTATACATTGTCGTAAACATCCCTGCGCATCTGGTCGGTTACCGGGCCATTTTTTTCCATAATTGCAAGGATTGCCTCCTGCAGCCCGGCGATTTTCCCTTTCCGGAACTCCTCTGTTTCCGTTTCTGCACCGGATGCCGTCGGCACTGCACCGCCTGCTACGCCAGTACTGCTGCCTGTGGCGGTGCTGGTACTGCCTGCTTTACCGGATGCACCGCTGCCTGTGGTGCTGCCTGTACTGCCTGGCATGGTACTGGTATTGCCATCGCTGGCTGCGCCGCTTTGTACTGCACTGGTACTGCCGCTTCCCGCTGCATTGCCGGTACTGTCCGATTCCAAAGCGCCAGTGCTGCCGGATGCTGATGCAGCTGCATGGCCGCTTCCTGCCTCATTTGCGCTGCTGTTGGATGTGCTGGCATTTTCCGATCCTTCTTTTTTCTGTGCTGCACCTGATTTTACGGCGTCTTTGACATCCAATACAACTGCTGCCGCCTTCTCCTCTTCTTCCTGGCAGGCTCCGGTAGATGGCAGCCAGATGTCCCCGCTGTTCGCCTTTACATTCACGACAATATTTCCGCCGTTTACAGATACTTCTTCGCCGGACAGCGCACCGATATATTTTGGCGCAATACCAGCAGGCAGGGTCATGACATAATCACTGTCGTCGTTATTTACAGTTACCAATACGCATTCACCGTTATAGTCCCTTGCAAATGCATATTGGCGGTTGGTCAGAAGCAATTCTTTATAAATGCCATAAGAAAGCGCTTTTGTGCGCTGGCGTACTTTGCCAAGTGCGGCGATCAGGCGGGTAAAGGAATTTTTTTCCACTGCACCCGCATAATCATCCAGTGACAGCGCCGGACGCAGCGAATCGTCTGAAAACCGCTCTTTTTTCCCTTCCAGCCCAAATTCGGAGCCATAGTAAATGGAAGGGACGCCTGGCAGCGTATAAAGCAGGATATGTACCGGCGTAAAATGCGCTTTATTGTTTAGTTTTGTATAGATGCGTTCCACATCATGGTTATCTACAAAGTTGTAAAGTTTTAGGCCGTCTGGACGGCTGCCCCCCATATCGTACAGGCGTTTTACCGTATGGGCGATCTCAAAATAATTATGGTCGTTGTGTCCTGAATATAATGCCTTATGTAAATTATAATTCGTAACGGAATGCAGCGTGCCTTCATTGACCCAGCGGGTATAGTCGCCGTGGATCACTTCGCCCATCAGCCAAAAATCCGGCTTTACTTCTTCGGCTACCTGCCGCAGTGTATGCATATAGTTAAAATCCAAGACATCCGCAGCATCCAGGCGGATTCCATCAATGTCAAATTCACTGGCCCAAAAACGCACGACGCTGCTGATATAATCGCGTACCGCCGGATTATGCTGGTTTAACTTGACAAGCAGGTTGTACCCACCCCAGTTTTCATAAGAAAACCCATCGTTGTATTCATTGTTGCCCCAAAAGTTTACATTGCAGTACCAGTCTTTATAAGGGGAATTTTCCCTGTTTTTCTTAATATCCTGGAATGCGAAAAAATCACGGCCGGTATGGTTGAACACCCCGTCAAAAATTACTTTGACCCCCTGCTTATGGCATTCGGAAACAAAATTGGCTAGGTCTTCGTTTGTCCCAAGGCGGCTGTCCAGTTTCTTATAATCTGTCGTTTCGTACCCATGCCCTACCGATTCAAACAGCGGGCCGATATAAAGCGCATTGCACCCAATTTCCCGGATATGGGTAATCCAGGGAACCAGCGTGTTCAGGCGATGCTGCGGCTCCCCGTATGGATTCTGCTTTGGCGCCCCTGTAAGCCCCAATGGATAAATGTGATAAAATACTGCCTCGTCATACCATGACATACAATGCTACCTCCTGAATGTTTTTGATTTTTTTGTTGTTTAATGATACCATAATTGGTAAAAATTTTAAAAAGGTTACCGGATGTTCAGGGGTTGACTATTTCACCGCTCCTGCCGCCGGTTTTGCGTTTTAGGCGGATGCCCCCGATCTCCATTGATTTGTCCATTGCCTTGCACATATCATAAATGGTCAATAACGCTACACTGGCCCCAGTCAGCGCTTCCATTTCCACCCCGGTCTTCCCGGTTATTTTTACGGTACAAAAACAGTGGACCTCCCGTTGTTTTGGGTCTAATTCAAACCATACTTTGCAGTTTGTGATTGGCAGGATATGGCACATGGGGATTAGGCCTGCCGTTTTTTTTGCCCCCATAATACCAGCTGTTGCAGCAACCGAAAGCACATCCCCTTTTTTAGTGGTGCCGTTGGCAACCGCTTCAAAGGCTTCCTGGTTTAACTTGATTGTACCGGATGCCAACGCCTCGCGCACAGTATCTGCTTTTTCTGTAACGTCAACCATCACAGCGTTCCCTTCCTGGTCAAAATGCGTAAATGCCATGCCGCCCCTCCTTTCCGCTTTATACTGCTTTATTTGCCTGGAATATCGATCACATACCGTTCAAACGCATTGATCACCCGGGTATCGCCATATTGGTCTTCCCGGACATGGTTCCTTCCGTAGTTCATATGCACATGCCCATGTATAAAATACCCAGGGTGGTATTTCGCCATTAATTCATTAAATATCTCAAACCCGTGGTGCGGCAGGTCTTCCCCGTCATTGAGCCCCTTTGCCGGCGCATGGGTCAGCAGGATGTCAAACCCTTTGGCGCGCCAGATTGGATACCGCAGTTTTTTGACCCTGCTACGCATCTGTTCTTCGGTAAACTGCCAGTCATCATTTTTGTACCGCATGGAACCGCCAAGGCCCAGGATGCGCAGGCCCTGATAGTTATACACCATATCTTCGATGCAGACGCAGCCTTCCGGGGGGCGGGTGCCGTATTTTGCATCATGGTTTCCATGCACATACAAAACCGGGACCGGCCGCATCGTCGCCAGGAAGGACAGGTACTCTGCGTTCAAGTCCCCACAGGAGAGGATTAGATCCACCCCTTCCAATTCTTCCCTGCGGTAAAAATCCCACAGGGCTTTACATTCTACGTCCGCCAACAGTAATATTCTCATTCAAATCCACCCTGTAGCCGGACAAACTCTTGTGCCTTCTCCTTGATCTCATCCAATGCCGGAATCCCTCCTATTATATTGCTTGCCAGATAATTCATCTTAAAAATATCTTCCGGTTCCAAATGGTCCCCTTCTTTATTAATGACCGTCCCATCCTGTGCCGTCCAGGTACATTCAAACGGGTTAAATACGCGGTGCCTGATTTGTTCTGTCAGCATATCGATTAGAATGCGCGTACCGTCCGGCAGCTTCTGCGAACATACAATTTCCAAAACGCCGGCCGATATGCCCCACCAGTAGTTTAACGCCTGGTTTTTATTCCTCTCTACATCCACTTTCCAGGTTTTCTCCACAATGCTGCGGATAATCAGCTCATACACTTTGCCCCAGTGGCACATGGCGGCTGCAATATTTTCAATGGCCCCATCCGGCTGCCTGCGGTAAAGCCCGTATTTTCTGGTCGGGTTTTCCGGATTGATCCAATCCTTGTCGGAAATCAGCTGCACGCTTTCTGGAAACGCCTTTGCGTTATCATCTTTGACCGTTTCCCAGCGCAGATGCACTTTAATACGCGGGTTTACCATCTGTGCGCCCAACGCAAAAGCGTTTACATTTGTTATAGTTCCAAAGATCGGGGCGTCTGCCATATAGCCGATGTCGTTTGTCTCTGAAAGCGCCCCGGCGATCACCCCGAGCAGGAACTTGCTTTCGTACATGCGGCAGTGGTAGGTGCGGATAGCCCGGTACTTGGAATTGGTCGAACAATTTAGGATCTTTATATCCGGATGCTTTACGGCTGCTTTTGCGCTGGCATTGGTAAGCTGTGCAGCCACCGTGAAAATAATCTTATTGCCGTCTTTGATCGCAAGGTCAATTAAATCCTCGGAATTATCCGTATATTCCGCATGTTCATAGACCGCAGTCTGCACTTTGTCGCCAAATACCTGCTCCAAATGCATCCGGCCCATTTCATGCGCATAATTCCAGGCTGAATTTGCCACCGAGTTTTCATAGATAAAAGCGATCTTTAACTGCTTTGACGTTTCGGAAAGCAGGCGGTTTTTCAAGACGGACAGGCCGCTGGCCGGTTTTTCCTTCTGCTGCGGCTCAAGCAGGATCTTCATAGACTTATTTTGGGAAAGCGTTAGGAATTCATCCCACATCTTGGAGAGGTTTTCCCTGATCGTATCGCTGTCCGCCGTCTGCAGTTCCCAGGCCGGAAAAATATCAATGTATGCCAAAAATGCATCCCCGGTCGTAATGCTGATCTTGCCGCCGCCTTTGGCTTTGAATTCTTTGCGGAAATTTAAAAACTCGCTGCGCAGCGACGTCCTGCTCTCCTGCGTCCACTGCTGGCCCGGCTGGTAGCCATAATACTGTTTCAGCTTTTTATAAGAACCTTCCTGCGAAAACCAAATATCATAGATGCTGGTATCGTCGTAAAAATCCATAAATTCATAATAAATCTTATTGAGCGGGTCATCCGTCCGTTTTGGTATGATCCTGGTTACTTTTGCACTTATTGTAACCGCATTTAAGCTCTTTAATACGCTGACGCGCTTATTGCCCTCCATCACATAAAACCGGTGCATATACTCATATGCTACGATCGGCTCCCGGATACCCTCATTGGTCTGCGCATCCTGCAGGACAGCCCATTTATAGGCAAATTCCGTCTCGGCATCCAAAAGCGGCATAAAATTGTTGGCAAATGAGTTCTGCCTGCCTGCCGTCTTTGTCCCTACCACGTAATAAAGCGGTATTTCTACAACCCCAATGTAGCGTTCCCCTGCGGTCTGTTCATACGGCAAAAAATCATCCAATGCTTTTAAATATGGATATTCACCCCGGTTCATAGCGTTACGGTATGCTTTGAGCGCCAGTTTATTGGCTGCTTCATATGCTTCGATTGACATCTGCTGTCAACTCCTTTCCCGGCTGTACAATACGTGTTCAGCCGACCTGGTTGCCTGTATACAACTGGTAATATTTGCCATGTTCTTCCATCAGCTTCTCATGGCTGCCCCGTTCGATTACGCGCCCATTTTCCAGGACGATAATACAGTCGCTGTTGCGGACAGTGGACAACCGATGGGCAATTACAAAAGTCGTCCTTCCATACATCAGTTTATCCATACCGTCCTGTACGATTTTTTCCGTCCTCGTATCAATGGAGCTGGTCGCTTCATCCAAAATCAATACTGGAGGGTCGGCAATGGCAGCCCGCGCAATTGCAAGCAGCTGGCGCTGGCCCTGGCTGAGATTCGCGCCGTCGCCGGTAAGCATGGTATGGTAGCCGTCTGGCAGGCACCGGATAAAGCCGTCTGCATTTGCCAGCCTAGCAGCTGCAAACACTTCCTCGTCGGTTGCATCCAGCTTTCCGTAACGGATATTTTCCATAACGGTTGCGGTAAATAAATGCGTATCCTGCAAAACAATGCCAAGGGAATGCCTTAAATCGTCTTTTTTTATTTTATTGATATTTATGCCGTCGTAACGGATCTTGCCATCTTGAATATCGTAAAACCGGTTGATTAAATTGGTAATGGTCGTCTTCCCCGCGCCTGTGGAACCTACAAATGCGATTTTCTGGCCTGGCGTCGCATACAGGTCAACGTTGTGCAGGACGATTTTTTCCGGTACATACCCAAAATCCACATCGTCAAACACCACATCCCCTGTCAGCTCCTGGTAGGTTACCGTACCTTCCTGCTGGTGCGGATGCTTCCATGCCCATAGCCCAGTACGTTCGTTTTGCGGCGCTTCTGTGATCTGCCCGTTTGCCTTTTTTGCATTTACTAATGTCACATAGCCGGCATCTGCTTCCGGCTGTTCATCTAAGAGGCGGAAGACACGCTCTGCCCCTGCGATTGCCATTACGACTGCATTTAGCTGCATACTGACCTGGTTGATCGGCTGGTTAAAGCTCCGGTTAAACGTCAGGAAGCTGGCAAGTTTGCCCACCGTAAAGCCTCCAAAGCCTTCCATTGCCAAAATACCCCCGGCAATCGCGCACAGCACATAGCTGATATTGCCAAGCTGCGCGTTGACCGGCATCAAAATATTTGCAAACCGGTTTGCCTGGTACGCACTTTCAAACAGCTTTTCATTGCGTTCTTTAAAATCTTTGATCGATTCTTCTTCGTGGCAGAATACTTTTACAACTTTCTGCCCTTCCATCATTTCTTCGATAAAGCCGTTTACTTTCCCAAGGTCCTGCTGCTGCGCCAAAAAATACTTGCCGCTCAAACCGGCCAGGCGCTTTGTCATATACAGCATAACCGCTACCATAAACAGGGTCAAGGCCGTCAACGGGACGCTTAAGTAAAGCATACTTCCAATTACGCTTAGAATCGTAACGATACTGGAAAACAGCTGCGGGATGCTTTGGCTAACCATCTGGCGCAGGGTATCCGCATCGTTTGTATAAACAGACATAATATCGCCATGCGCATGGGTATCAAAATACCGGACCGGCAGCTTTTCCATATGGGAAAACAAATCGTCGCGCAGGTTGCGCAGCACCCCTTGAGTAACATAAACCATAATTTTTGCCTGCGCATAGCTGGCAGCTACAGCCAGTGCATAGAAAAAAGCCACCCGTAAGATCCCATGCAGCAGGCTGCTAAAATCCGGCGTTTCGCTTTGCAGCAGCGGCTCGATATACCCGTCGATCAATTCCTGCATAAACAATGTCCCTTGCACCATCGCAAATGCATTATATAAGATGCAGATCATAACTACGATAATTGCAGGCGTATAACTTTTCATAATATAGCCCATTAAACGGCGCAGGATCTTCCCTGGATATTCCACCTTCGGCTTTTCCCCACTGCCTGGCCTTCCTGGCCCGCCTGGGCCATGCACGGGCTTTGCTTTTCCTGCCATCAGCCTGCACCTCCCTGCTCGTCAAAATCCCCGCCCCCGCCAGTCTGCGACTCATATACTTCACGGTAAATGGCATTGTGCGCCAACAGTTCTTCGTGTGTACCAAACCCATTGACCCGCCCCTGTTCCAATACCAGGATACGGTCTGCATTTTGTACCGAAGAAACCCTTTGGGCAATAATTAGTTTTGTAGTCCCTGGGATTTCCTGTGCAAACGCCTTGCGGATCTTCGCATCGGTCGCGGTATCTACGGCGCTTGTGGAGTCATCCAGTATCAATATTTTTGGTTTTTTCAGCAGCGCACGGGCAATGCAAAGGCGCTGTTTCTGCCCTCCGGATACATTGGATCCGCCCTGTTCAATATAGGTATCATAGCCGTCCGGCATAGCCTGGATAAAATCATCGGCACAGGCCAGCCGGCATGCCCGCTGGCATTCTTCGTCGCTTGCCTGGCCATCGCCCCAGCGCAGGTTTTCATAAACCGTCCCGGAAAACAGGACATTTTTTTGCAGCACGACCGATACTTCGTTGCGCAGCGTATCCAAGTCATAGCTGCGGACATCCCGCCCGCCTACCTTAACGCAGCCTGCCGTAACATCGTACAGGCGGCTGACCAGGTTCACAAGGCTGGACTTGGAGCTTCCGGTACCGCCGATAATGCCAATGGTTTCGCCCGCTTTGACCTGAAGGTTTATATCCGACAGCACCAGGCCGCCTTCTCCGTTTGGCGCGCTGTGCGGGCTGGCATAGGAAAAATCGACATGTTCAAACTGGATACTCCCGTCCGGTACGCTGCATTCCGGCTGCGGCGGGTTTTCCAGCGTACTTTTTTCATCCAGCACTTCCGCGATCCGCTTTGCGCTGGCCGAACTCATTGCGATCATAACAAACGCCATAGAAAGCATCATCAGGCTCATTAAAATATTCATGCAATAGGTCAGCAGGCTCATCAGGTCGCCGGTATGTAGTTCCGTCGCATTGGTAGAAACAATGATTTTTGCCCCAAGCCAGCTAATGCCTAAGATACAGCTAAATACAGTCACCATCATCGCCGGTGCATTGAACGCGATAATACTTTCCGCCTTTAAAAACATCTGGTATACACTGCCGCTTGCTTTCTTAAATTTGCTGATCTCGTAATCCTCCCGGACATATGCCTTAACTACGCGGATCGCTGAAATATTTTCCTGGACGCTGGCATTCAAATCGTCGTATTTTTCAAAAACAGCGCTGAAATACTGATAGGCATTGACCGTGATTACAGCCAAAAACCCGCCCAGCAAAAACACTGCGGCCAAATACACGCTGGCCAGCTTCGGGGAGATAAAAAAGGACATCACCATCGCCGTAATCAGAGAAAAAGGCGCGCGTACACACATACGTAAAATCATCTGGTATGCATTCTGCAAATTTGTCACATCCGTCGTCAGCCTAGTTACCAGCCCAGCCGTTGAAAATTTGTCTATATTTGCAAAAGAAAATTTCTGGATATTTACAAACATGCCTTCCCGCAGGTTTTTGGCAAAACCGGCAGAAGCACGTGCGCCATATTTCCCTCCCATTACGCCTGCCGCCAGCCCTGCAAAAGCCGCGGCCGCCATCCAGGCGCCCATCCGGTAGATATGGTTAATATCGCCTTTCCCCACGCCGTCGTCAACAATCGACGCCATAAAAAGCGGGATCAGCATTTCCATAACCACTTCAAGGATCATATAACATGGCGTCATCAGGGAATCTTTTTTAAATTCCCCAATATAAGCGCTTAATGTTTTTAGCAACCATTACCACTCCCTTTCTTATATCCAGTTTCACCGGGCCATCGAAGGCCGTTAAGGACGTATTTCTTTTTTAATTGCCTGTAAAAATTCCCCGTATTCTTCAAACGCCTGGTACTGCGGGTAGGCTTCTTTAATCTGTGGTGTACTTTTAAACAGGAACCCGGCTTTGCCTTCCTGTATCATGCCAAGGTCGTTATAGCTGTCCCCTGCCGCCACTACCTCAAAGCCGATAGACTGCAGTGCTTTTACTGTTGCATATTTTGATTTTTCCACCCGCATCCGGTAGCCGGTGATCTCCCCATTTTCCGATACTTCCAGCGTATTGCAAAAAATCGTCGGCCAGCCCAGCTTTTGCATAAGCGGCTTTGCAAACTGTTCAAACGTGTCGCTGATAATTATCACCTGCGTTTCTGCACGCAGCGCATCTAAAAATTCCTTGGCGCCTGGCATCGGGTCAATCGTAGCAATGACCTGCTGGATTTCCTTTAATCCCAGCCCATGTTCCTTTAAAATTCGCAGGCGCCCCTGCATCAGCTTATCATAGTCCGGTTCATCCCTGGTTGTCTTTTTCAATTCCGGAATACCAGCTGCCTGTGCAAATGCAATCCATATTTCCGGAACCAGCACACCTTCCAAATCTAAACATACAATATACATTTTCTTCCCTCCATTGCAATTTTGCGGTTTTCTATCCGCCTTATTTCCCTTTTGCTCTGCGCTACCTTATTTTAACATATATATAAGGATACGCAAGACGTTTTTCTGCCCCTTAATTTAAATCCACCGGAGGCATCCCTTCGGTCAGATACAGCATAGCGTCTTTCCAGACACTGGCCGGATAGGAGGAGCCATACAAATTATCTACCGGTTTTGGATCGTCGCAGCCAATCCACACTGCAACCGTATAATATGGCGTTACGCCGCAAAACCAGCCGTCCTTGCTGTCGTCTGTCGTACCGGTCTTGCCCGCGGCCGGAACAGCCGATTCGCTGCTCCAGCCTAAACTTTTAGCTGTCCCAACCGTTAAAACCCCTTTTAATATATCAATCATTTCGGAAGAAGCCTGTGGTGCATAAACTGCAGCCGGCTTTTCCTCCTCGTACAGCTCCTGGCCGTCGCTGTCCTTTACCGATACCAGGCAGGCAGGGTCGCGGTATTCCCCATGATTGGCCAGCGTGCTGTAGGCGCCTGCCATCTGCACCGTCGTCACGCCATAGGTCAGGCCGCCCAGCGCAGCCGAAAGCGTATAGTCCGTCGGCACAATCCGGTCAAATTTCATCGATGTTAAAAACGACAGCCCATAAGTCGGCTTGATTTCATTCAATATCGAATAGGCCACCCCGTTTTTGCTCTGTTCCACCGCACTGCGCAGCGACATGGAAGCCCCCCACAGCCCGGAAATATCCACGCCAGGCTGCTGCGCTTGCTGCACATCAATATCCCGTACCACCGAATCCGGCGTATACCCATACATCAACGCAGGGGCATAGACAGCCAACGGCTTGATGGAACTGCCTGGCTGGCGGTAGCTTTGGTAGGCACGGTTCAAACTGTATACATCGTCCAGGTCTTCCTGCGAACGCCCGCCAACCACCGCAACCACTTTGCCTGTCTCATTATCGACAACCGTAACAGCCCCCTGCAGTTCGTATACATTGTTCTGCGGGTTTGTCTGCGTTGCAAATGCCAGGTTATTATCCAATGCCTGCTGCATCGCTTGCTGTACATCCGTCTTTAAACTGGTCTGTATCGAATAGCCTTTGGCATAAAGGTTTGTTTTTTCTAAGTTGTAAGCCGCCTCATACGATTCCTGGTACGACTTATAATCCGCATCGTCCGTAAATTCATAGCGGAAGTCAAACCCATGCAGTTTCATCAGGTATTCCACTGCGCAATACACCGCATAAGTCGTCTCATAATTATAAAATTCCGGCGACTGCTTTTGAATCTTGATCGTTTCCTGGATCGCCTTTTCATAAGCGCTTTTGGTAATATAGCCTTCCGAACGCATATCTGATAAAATCTTGTCCCTGCGTTCCAATGCCCGCTTCGGATGCTTGTATGGGTTAAAATATTCTGGCCTGTTTGGGATCGCGCATAAATAAGCGGTCTGTGATAACGTCAATTCACTGGCGCTTTTGCCAAAAAATGCCTTGGCCGCTGCCTCCACCCCATAAATGCCATTGCTAAAACATGCCGTATTAACGTAAAATTCCACAATTTCTTCTTTACTGTATTTCCGTGTCAGACGGATTGCGATCATCATTTCCTTAATCTTACGCTCGATCGAACGTTCCCTGGTCAAATAAATCGTCCGGGACAGCTGCTGCGTAATCGTGCTGGCCCCAGCCAGGCTGTCGCCTTTTGACGTAATAAAATCCGTTACTACCCGCAGGATGCCTTTTATATCGATACCGATATTTTTCCAATAGCTGCGGTCTTCAACTGCGATAAACGCATTGACTGCGTCCTTTGGGATCTGTGCATACCGTAAGTAGCTAGACCGCCCATTCCCCGATGAGAGTTCTGCCAGCTGCCCGCCGTCCGCATCATAAATATAGGTAATTTCATCCATACGGAAGTCCTCTGCCTTGCTAGCTTCCACCAGTTCATCGGCTTCCTGTGCAAACGAACGGTATGCCTCCCCATAGCGGGCAAACAGCACTACCGATACTACTGCCGTCAGGATCAGCCCAATGAACAGGCACC
Organism: uncultured Eubacterium sp.; assembly: GCA_947089855.1. GTDB lineage: Bacteria > Bacillota > Clostridia > Lachnospirales > Lachnospiraceae > Eubacterium_J. The sequence continues at coordinate 7,624 of CAMUML010000013.1, read as the reverse complement.
ATTTCAGCGTGTGCAAAAAATAATAAAAAAAATCACAGAAAAAAGCGCTGACCAGCCGAAAGGCGTAGCCGCCGGTTTCTGTACCGGATTGGTTTTGATGTGCTTTTTTCACACGGGCCAGCATGGGCTGGCGTTTATGTTTTTCTTTCTTTTTAGCCATAGTTCTGTCTGCTCCTTAATGATTGTTCCTGTTTACAGGTATTTCCTATTTTAACATAAAAAATACGTTACGGCTAGTGCCTCCATAGTTGTTACTATTCACGGCCTAGGGGCCGCTCACAGTAACCATTCGGGGCGATATTGGAAGTTTGCTTCGCAAAATCGCCCCTCACTCCTGAATCATGTTCTCACGGAATGCGCAGTTTATGCGCATTCCTGGCCCGTGAATAGTAACCCATAGTTACTATTCACAGCCAATTTTTGACAAACATTCTAAGTTATGAGGCTGTAAATAGTAACCCTCCATGCCTTAGCTTATATTTTCACCCTTGCCCAAGCCCCAAATTTACTTTATACTAGAGCATGTCAAAAAACTCCACTGCATACAGCGAAAAATAACTGATAAATTTACAAAACGCTTACCGCAGGGCAATCAAGGCAGAAAAGAGGTTTCTATTATGATTAAAATCGGTTCCCATGTCAGTATGGGCGGAAAAGACATGTTCTTAAATTCGGTAAAAGAGGCTGTATCCTACGGTGCAAACACATTTATGGTTTATACCGGCGCCCCGCAGAATACCCGCCGTAAGGCGATTGAAGACCTGAATATCGAAGCGGCGCATGCATATATGAAAACACATGGCATTGAAAGCTTTATCGTCCATGCCCCTTATATTATTAACCTTGGCAATTCTATAAAACCGGAAACATATGAATTGGCAGTCGGATTCCTGGCGCAAGAGCTGGAACGCACGTCCGCTATGGGGAGCAGCCTTCTGGTCCTGCATCCCGGCGCACATGTTGGGGCTGGCGTGGAGGCTGGTACAAAACAGATTATACAAGGATTGAATGAAGTCCTCACCGCTGACTGCAATTGTTTGGTCGCATTGGAAACAATGGCTGGAAAAGGGACGGAAATCGGGCGGAATTTTGAAGAGCTTGCCGCTATTTATGACGGCGTAGCATACAACGATAAACTGCGCGTCTGCTTCGATACTTGCCATACCCATGACGCCGGGTATGACATTGTACACGATTTTGATGGTGTGGTCGATGAATTTGACCGGATCATCGGGAAAAACCAAATTGCCGCCTTTCATATTAATGACAGCAAAAATACCCTTGGGGCTGCCAAAGACCGCCATGCCAATATCGGCAGCGGCGAGATCGGCTTTGATGCATTGTATTCCATTGTACACCACCCGGATTTTTTAGAAGTTCCAAAAATCCTGGAAACGCCTTACCTAACCGATGCGCAGGATCCAAAAAAGAAATATCCGCCTTACAAGGAAGAAATCGCCAGGCTGCGATGAATAAGGCTATACAGCGCTATTCTAAACCAAGCACATCACGCAGGTACACGTTTCCGAACAGTTTTTCCTCAGCAAATGCGTGTTCCTGCGTATTTTCATCGAGTACTGCCCCATTGAACATCCGGACCGGAAATAAAACTAATTCCTTTTGGCCCCTGGTGGTATTCACACAGGTAAGCAGGTCGTCTTCGTCGTCATGCACACGTGCCAGCACATAGTAATGGATATTTTGCCCTTTGACAAAATAATGTGCCAGCACCGGTATGGCGCCTACTTCTTCTGCTGCCCAGTCAATCTGGTATTCAGCCATATTCCGTTCAAAAATCTCATCAATCTTATCCCCATCTGCCTGCCCAAAACGGGCAAGTTCCTTTTCTGTGATCAATTCTGCCATAATGGTTTTTCCTCCCCAGTTTCCTTATTATTATAAAAAAGTACGCTGCTTCGCCTTTGTGGCTTATAGTTATGGTACTTTTTAACATCTTTTTATACTAATAGTCATTTACTACAATGTTTATATTACAATTGAGAAGATAGGAGCTATACAATGAGAGAAGAATATGTATTGAAGAAGGTTACCGAACTCCGTGAAGAAAGGAATTGGTCACTTTACCGGCTGGCCAAAGAAGCTGACATCAGCTATTCCACATTAAGCAATACGTTCCACCGCAATAACGTGCCTTCCGTTTCTACATTAATGCGCATCTGCGAAGGGTTTGGCATTACACTTGCGGAATTCTTTGATGAAGAAGGCACTATGCCAAAACAGCTGACGCTTTCTGACCAGCAGCTTCTAGCTGACTTCCACCGCCTGCCGCGCAGTGACAAAAACCTGGTAACTGCTTACATGCAGGGGCTTTTAAAAATCGCTGCCGTACAGGAAGCAGAAGAAAACGCATCCACGGATCCGCCGGAAGCAGAATAGGTTTGCGGCACACGGTTTTCCTGCGCTGCTTGCCAGCAGTTTTGGCAGCAGCTTTCTAAAAAACACTGCCTGCGGCTTATAGCACACAGTTTTCCTGCACTGCCTGCCAGCCGCTTGGCAGTAGTTTTTTACAGATACGGGCCGTTTTGGGCCACGTCCCCCATCTGCCCGTTAAGCCAGCTCTACGCTTCCTTCCAGTTCACCGTTTAAAACATAGTACGCCTTATTGTCTTCCGGTTTTACATAGATTTTAACCTCTTTTACTTGCGTCCCGCTATAGTTTTCCTCACAGCTTTGCCTTACTTTATCAGAAATCCTTTTTACGGACACTTCATTTTCACCAAATTGGATAAGCATATCTTCTGTTACTTCAAAACCTGCTGCCTGGCTTTCCGGCAAAACTTCAGCTTCCGGCTGGTTGGACACAGTAGCATCTGCCGGTGCTGCTTTTGCATTTTGAACCGCCGCATTATTATTTTTGGAACCATATTTTTTATTTTTCTTCATAATTACTTTCCTCCTTCTTTCTGTTTCTCAAGTAACTATACCCTTTTTCGATTAATTAGTCAAACGCAAAATACATTCTGTTTATCTGTCATGCTTTCTGGCCTTCCCGTACCATAGCAACAATCGTTACTATTTACGGCCTGGTGGCCGCTCATAGTAACCATTCGGGGCGATATTGGAAGTTTGCTCCGCAAAACCGCCCCTCACTCCTGAATCATGTTCTCACGGAATGCGCAGTTTATGCGCATTCCTGGCCCGTGAATCAATGTCATTAACTTAAGCCATCTGGCCCTTGACCAGTATTAGAAAGCACCTGGTAATTCAAGGCTTTGCATAGCTGAATTTCAGCCATAAAGGGCTTAAGTAAATGACATTGCCCGTGAATAGTAACCAACAATCATCCTCTGTGCATCCTCATTATAATAAATATCTTCGTATTCGGTCCCTTTTTTGCTCAGGCGCATACCGATAAACAGCCCTGCCGCCTGCCCTTTTTGGGTTACCACTTTTTTATGTATGCCATCGGACATTATTTCCGAAGCATACCCCTTTGCCTGCATCCTCCGGAAAAGTTCTGCACCTGAAATTTTCTTTGTCGTATCTGCATCCCGCAGGCTGTTCAGCTTTTCTGCAATTTCCGTAACCAGATATTTTTGCGCATATGGGAACCTGTCTGCCTGGTCCGGGGTCAAATAAAAATCCGCCTTTTTCCCCCGTACTGCCCCGTCTGGTCCCCCAAAATAATATTTTTCCCGGACGCCATTGGTATACTCCCGTATCCCTTGCAAAAACCGTTCCCCATACCGTGCATATTTATGTTCCCCGACACCGGATACCTGCATCATTTCCTCTTTTTCCAGAGGGGCTTTCACACACATATCCACCAGCGTCCGGTCGGAAAAAATAATATACGGTGGCATATTCTCCTCTTTTGCGATCTCTGTCCGAAGGCTGCGCAGCCGCTCAAACAACTCCAGCCCCTTGGAATTTAAAATATCCGATTTACGCTGCTTGCTGCTGCCGGAATTTGGGCTGTCCGATGCATTCGGCGGCTGGCTGGCGCCTTTCCTTTTCTTCCACAGGACACGGTGCCCTTCATACAGCATCCGTTTTGCATCCCGCGGAACCTTTAAAATACCATATTTATCATTGGTCGCCGAAAGCAGGCCGTCCGCCAGCATCTGGTTGATCAGCGCTTTAATCTCTGCTTCCCGCATACCCTTTAAGCTGCCGTAAGCTTGGCAGGTGCAGACGCCATATTCCCGCAGCTTGGCACGCCCTTCCCCGGCCAGCATCCCGGCAATCACATTCACCCCATACCGTTGGCGTACTTCCAATATGCCGTCAATAATTTTTTCCGCTGCATCCGTTACGTCCTGTTCATCGAATTCCTGGCTGCAGTTGAAACAGTTTTCACACCGTTCCATACCAGTTTCGCCAAAATAGCGCAGGATATATGCGCGCAGGCAGCCCGACGTCATACAGTAATAGGACATGGTCCGAAGCCGTTCTTCATCCCGCTGCCTAAGTCCGGACGCTTCTTCGAATTTCTGCCCGTCCCCCGGTTCCTTATTTTCCAGTAAAAACCGGTTAATCATAATATCCTGCGCAGAATAAAGCAAGATACATTCTGCCCGTTCCCCGTCACGCCCGGCCCTCCCGGCTTCCTGGTAGTAATTTTCCATACTCTGCGGCATATTGTAATGGATCACATAACGTACATTGGACTTGTCGATCCCCATGCCAAATGCGTTAGTGGCCACCATAACCGGGCTTTTATCATAAATAAAATCTTCCTGGCTCTGCCTGCGCTCTTCATTGCCCAAACCGGCATGGTACCTTGCCGCCGCAACCCCATACGCCTGCAGCTTTTCATACAAGTCATCTACATTTTTTCTTGTAGCACAGTAAATAATGCCGCTCTCATCCGCGTGCGCTTGTATATAATCCAATACATAACGGTCTTTTTTCTTGGGCGTTTCTACTGCAAAATACAAGTTTTTGCGGTCAAACCCAGCAACCAGCGTTTGTGGTTCCTGCAGCCCAAGCACACATACAATATCTTCTATAACCCGGCTTGTCGCCGTAGCCGTAAACGCGCTTACGACCGGACGCCTGTCCAGCTGGCGGATAAACTGTACAATTTTCAAATAGCTCGGCCGGAAATCCTGCCCCCACTGCGAAATACAGTGCGCTTCATCTACTGTTAACATAGAAATGTCTGCCTGCAGTGCAAACTGCAAAAAACCATATGCCTCCAGCCGTTCTGGCGCTACATAGATAATTTTGTACTGTCCCGCGGCCGCCAGCCGCAATGCTTTGGAAATCTGCGATTCACTTAAAGAACTGTTGATATAGGCGGCATGAACGCCTGCCTGATTCAATGCTTGTACTTGGTCTTTCATCAAGGAGATCAAAGGGGATACCACCAGCGTAATTCCTGGCAGCAGAAGCGCAGGCACCTGGTAACAGATCGATTTGCCCGCCCCGGTCGGCATAACGCCTAATACATCGCGGCCATTTAAAATGCTGTCAATTAAAAGTTCCTGGCCCTTCCGGAAGGATGGGTAGCCGAAGTATTTTTTTAGTATGCTGTATTTATCCATGAAATAACTGTAAAAGCTGAAATAGTGCTTTTTCCTTTCTTTCTATGCTTGGTGTAATTGTTGTTTGCTTTTTGTAGTGCGGATTTCTGGTTTTTGGAATGTGGATGCCTAGTCTAGAGTATACTATGGGGTGGGATGGATTGCAAGGCCAAAGTCATTTACTTAAGAAATTCCCCACACAACCTGGCCCAGAAAATGCCTCCTTAATGGCAAAATAAAGAGAGCATATAGATTTTAATTTCTATATGCTCTAACACTGTTATTATAATTAATTTTGATTGATATGATTGATTACGCCAACTGCATGACCTCGGCTTCAAGTTCCTTTAATTCATCCATTGATAAAGATGGTACATAACGTGCAATCTTTTCAAGAGGCATTTCTCCATCTTTAATCATTCTTTCCGCTGTTTCTCTAGCTTCATCATGCCTTTCGCTTCTGATAAACGACTTCATTATCTGTTCTTCATCAAACAAACTCATCATAATCGTCACAACCTCCTTTTCCCTGTCCATCAAATATTCCTTTAAAACATTCCTGTCTTTACAAATTCTGATTGTTTCTGTAACCGCCTTTTGCGTCATTCCATGCTGTTTTGTCTGCTCATTAAAAACTTTACAGAAAATATACACGTCAATTATACAAAAAAACACATGGCTTTACAACAAAATTCATATTAAATTTGCTCCGCCATCCATTTCGCCCTGCTTTGTTGCTGTTTATCAGGGAAATTTTTATGACGGGTAAAATCTTTTCCGGGACGGGCCGCAAAGTCAGAGATCCTGGAAACAACCGATTAAACGGCAGATGAAAAATAGATTTGATGTTGTCGTGAAACATAATGTAATCCTCCTTGAAGTTGAAATAATGATGACACTTCCAACTTCAAGGGCCGCTCCCGCTGCATCTAAAAATCAATCAGAAGCGAGAGCGGCTACATATTTGGGCTTTTTTGTCAACCCCCTTTTGGAGAATTTTTACAAAAATTTAGGTTAGGCCCTATAATCGAATCTAACCTGATACTTAACTAAATGATATTTGGCTATGAATTGTAACAACGTATAAAACTCAAAAAGCTATAAACTGATATTGCTGTATAGTACGCCAAAAATCCGGATAATAAATTATGTTTAAATTTTCAGGTATATACTATGGGTGGCAAATTGTACAAAAATTGCTGTTTCCCGTTATTGTTATCCATGTATTTATTAGTAATATTAGAATAAACGCATGCATTAAAAAGAAACATATCATATTAGATTTTATTTAAATTTAATATAATATCCATTCTATACTATATTAAAATAGCAGGAAAATATTGTAAGTTGAAATAAAGTTTAAATTTTGCTCAATTTGCTTTAAAAAGTACACAATAAGATCTCATTTTTCATCTATTCCTGTTTGTACGTTTATTCGTTACAGTTCAGCCCAGGACTTTGCACTCCGCTGCAAAGTCCGTAAGAAATGGTAAACTATGCCGGGAATGAATCCAGCCCTTCGCGAAGCGAACTTCCAATGGGCTGGATTCAGTTAGTAATGCCGATACTGCTTGCCAGCCGGACCAAAGTTTGCTATAATTTTTAAGCTGGTATAAAATAGAATTGTTTTTAAGCTGGTATAATGCAAATATTAATTAAATACATTATAATATGTGTAAAATTTTAATAATTTATATGAAATGGAGGTGAATAGTTCCAGATGATTGTCCAGAGGGTTGAAAAACATATAATAAAACCATCTGACTATTATTATGCTATGCTGGATAATTTCTGCTTTCTGTCTAAAAACCTGTATAACCATGCAAACTATATACTGCGGCAGGAATTTATAAACAATCATAAAATAATACCCTATGGCATACTGGATAAAATTCTGAAAGCAGACGGAGAATACCCTGACTACAGGGCAATGCCTACGGCCCAGTCTGCCCAGCAGGCATTAAGGCTGTTGGAAAAGAACTGGAAATCATTTTTCAAGTCCATCAAAGACTGGACAAAGAACAAAGACAAATATACAGGGAAGCCAAAACTTCCAAAGTATAAAAAGAAAGATGGCAGAAATATCCTGATCCTGACAAACCAGAATGTAAAATTAAAGGGCGGTGTTTTAAAAT
>CAMUML010000012.1 GCA_947089855.1 uncultured Eubacterium sp. | reverse complement strand
TTTCCAGCAGTTTTTCTGATTTTATTACCAGGTATACGGCGGTGAGTTCTACGAACCTGCGGACGCAGACGGCGGAGTATTATGGGCTGGAAGTGAACGACGGGCTGACCATGAACCTGGGGGTGGACCCGCTTCTGCAGTTTGGGCTGGAGGAGGCCAGGAGGCAGTTGTGCGGGAATATATTGGCTGGCCTGGCGGCGGTGAATTATGTGCCTTTTGATTCGAGTACCATAGGGAACCCGGCTTTGGACCTTGGGGATGTGCTGACATTTACGGGCAGGCGGACGGGGAGCAGATGACCTGTCATCATAAGCAAACTCCATGATCTCCTGAGTATCTGTACTCATATAAGGAAGCAGTATGAGGAGTATCTGGCGATACGTTATTGCAACGACAGTTTCTTTTTCTTAATTTTTACCCATTTTGAAATATAATGCCCACACCATACAAATAAAACTAAGATCGCTATGTAGTCTGCCAAGAAAAATACCAGAAGCTCATCGAAGTTAAAAAACGCAAACTGATTCTTAAGGAACATATACTCCCAAATCCCTCTTTTCATGGAAGCATATGCACCATAAACGGCTATCAGGAAAGCGGCTCCCCGCAATGTCCATACCAAAACGGCAGGCATCTGTTTCAAATGCTTTTTTGCCAGTCCCATAACCATGCTCCAATGGAATCCCAAGTGCAGGGAAAGTAACACAAATCCCCAGTATGCCGAAACCATATGAAGATTTCGTGCAAAAGAACGTCCTCCTGTAATGGGCAGGAATGCAAGAGCGTGGCGGGAGAGGATCACGCCGCTTACCATGGAACCAGCCATCGCAAGAAAAACGCAAAGAACAAGGATCGTCTGCAGGAAAGAAAATAGCGTATATTTCCTTTTAAATACATCCCTGATCCATTTCCCATTCCATATATGATGCAGGATAAAAAGGACGAACATCCCAATCCCCAGCCATTCATGGGCAGCCTGGCCGACAAGCTCATAAGGCATCAGTACAATCAATACTGTCGTCATACAGAAATCTGTAACTACTTTTAAAATCATGTTCCGTTTCACGAAAGTCCTCCTCTAATAGCCAATCTCATCCAGCCAGTCCGCCACATCATCTGCCGCTTCCGGCACATCCTTTTCGTTCACAGTAAATCCATCTGTGATGACCGTTGCTTCCGGCTCAAGTTCCTGGATTGTCTCGATTGTCCCAGAAAAACGGCTTCCATTATGGACATTAAATGGAATGACCGTCTTTCCCGAAAAATCATATTCATCAAAAAAACTATAAAGGACTTGTGGGAGATCAGCCCACCAGTTAGGGTAGCCGACAAAAATTGTCCCATACTCATCAAACCCTTCTATGTGGCTGGTCAATTCCGGACGTGCATCCTCTTCCTGTTCCTGCGCTGCGTAGTCAATCAGTTCCCCGCCGTCTGCCGGATACACCACGGAAGTCCGAATAGAAAACAGCTCTCCGCCTGTTTCTGCCTGGATCATGTCCGCAATGGCACGGAGCCGGCCGACTGCTTCATCATTTACCATGGAATAACTGGCAGAAGAAACAGCGTCCACACCGCTGTTTTCTGCAGCCGTAAAGTAAGCAATCAGTATTTTGCCATCTGGCACAGTTTCCGCATCTTCCACTGCAGTTTCTTCCCGCGCTTGTTCCGGCCTGCCCGGTGCTTCCCGCTTTTTAGTCCCGCAGGCTGCCAGGGAAAAAATAACTGCCGCTGCCATCAGTAATGCAAGATAACGCTTCATGAGAACCTCCTTCGTTCCTTTTTATTTTATTTCTGCATATTTTTCGTCACTGGCCGAAACGCACCATTCCGTATGCCCATTTCCCCCCCCGGCACTTCAACTGCCAAATGGGAAAACCAACTGTCAGGCGCTGCGCCGTGCCAGTGCTTTACCCCTCTTTTGGTACCGGCGCAAGATCACCTGAACGACGCTCTTGCCACGCGCTTCGGCGAATAGTTTCCATTATTCTGCGTATAGACGGTTGTGGCAGGCGTGTTCCCAAAAGGATATGGCATCTTCCATCCATCCTTCCGCCACAGTTCCCGTTCCCAGGCCGAATCCATGCCCAAGCCCTTCATTGGCATGAAACTCTGTTGGGATTCCAAATGCCTGCAACTGCGAAAGGCGCGATTCCATCGTCCTGTAATCTGCAATGCCGTCACTCATGCCTACGCAGGCATAGGTCGCCGCGTCGCTTGCGGAAGCATCCGTATATCCCGTGTACTGCATAATGGCCGCCGCTGCCTGCGGAATGTCCGGTCTCCCGTAATTTGACGGGCCATGTTCTTTATTCCCAAGCGCCGCCATTGCTGCTCTTACAAGATACTTTTTTCACGGCTGCTTTTTTAGGTGATATTGTTGTTTTCAGCGTAAACTTCTGCCCTGTTTTCAAAGAAACAGATTTCCTGTTTAATGTTATCCTTCTTACCGGCGTATCCACGGTAATCCGGCTGCTTGCCTTTACTTTTGTCCTTTTAATGCGTGCTGTAATGGTTGCTTTTCCATTCTTTTTCGCTGCTTTATTCAGCGCCGCCTTCAGCTTCACGGTGTTTCCCTTTGCTTTTTCCTGTGCCGGAGCAAACAGCCAGTTCATGATTTTTTTGTCCCGGCAAAACAGCCATCCGCCGCCGTGCTGGTAGGTAATCCCCGTCCCTTTGAAATAGGAGCTGCCCTTTACATCCAGGACAAGCAGCTTTTTTATTTCCTTCTTCGGCAGCCCTTCTTTCTGATAGAGGCCTTGCAGTTTTTTATAAGCAGCCCGGAACGGTTTTGACGAGTAATATTCATCGCTCTCGCCAATCACAAAATAAACCGGCGTCCTGGCTTTTACCACTGGTTCGTAATCCCCGTCCCACTGGGAACTGCACATGAGCGCCCTTGCAAACAGCTCCGGCCGCTTTCCCAGAACAAGCGACAAGGTTTCGCCCCCACCGGAATAGCCATTGATAAATACCTTTGCCGGGTCGATGGGGTAATTGTCCAGAAAATATTCTACCAGCGCGATTGTCTGCTCTGCAGATGTCTCTCCCCAGTCATCCAGCTGAGGCGCAAGGATGACCATATCTTTGTTGTATTTTTTTGCCTCAAATGCAAAATCTTCTGTTTTAAGGTTTTCCGCTACTCCCTGAAAATATAGCCCCTGGTATCCTGGGAGCGTTACATACAGCGCCATCTTCTTTTTGCCGTCATAAGAATCCGGGAAATATACATGGTAATGGATGTCGCCATTCTCTGGGGAATGAAGGACATTATCCACCAGAAATTCCCGGTAATATTCTTTTCCTGCTGTGATTGTCGCCTTTGCTGATTTTGAAAAAACGGGGATTTGAAAACAGCAGGCCATGATACAAAAAGCTATGGCTGCCATCACAAGGCTATTTCTGCTTTTCTTTTCCAATTTAAACACCATCCTCTCCGATTTCATCCCTCCACCTTATCATTTTACCGCATGGATTCCCTAATCATCCGTATCACTTCATCCTGATCCAATAAAGAATCTATTGAGACTTCCCGCCGCCTTTTTCAATAGCGTTTTTCACATCATTATAGAAGCCGTTCTTTTTTATGGAACCGGCGCCATAGACAAAAAGCGTTGTTTTTCCTGCTGCAAGCTCCTGCGGGTTCTCTGCCGGATCGCTGCGGAATAAAAGTTTCCATTCCCTGGCAGTCTGCTTTTTAAATTTTTCTCCCAAGCCTTTCAGCATCTTTTTGATCCGTCGCCATTCCGGCATATTCCATCCCATAGAGTTCCGCAAAGCGTTTCATCGTATATTCCCCCGTTTCCATCATCCATTTCTCAGGAGCCGCCCCCTGGAACAGAAAATACAATTTCCGTCCCGACAATTCGCCGTTTTCCACCTTCCCGTAAAACCGGTCCAGTACGTTGCGGACAGAGCCGCAGATATTGTGCCAGTACAGCGGTGAGCCGACTGCGACGACTTCCGCTGCCTTCATTTTCTTGATTACTTCGTCAAGCTGGTCATCCTCAAATTTCTGACCATAGCTGCCAATCCTGTAATCCGTCAAATTCAGCGTTTCGTATTCCTTCCCTTTCAGGAGCGCTTTTGCCAGGGCCGCTGTATTCCCATTTTTGTTCGGGCTGCCGTTGATAAATAAAATCTTCATCTGTGTTTCCTCCTATTTCTATTTCCAAATCCAAATCAATCCATTGTAGATATACTGCATTGCAGCATTGCTATTATGCACATTTCCTTCTTGTACCCGGTATGCAAGGTTTCCGTCCGATTCGTTATCAGCAGCAGTAAAAACTCAGGCTTTCCATATATGCCCCGTCAGGAGTCAGATTCCCGCTGGACGGCAGGAAATACCTGAAATAGTCCAGGCAATACTGGAACGTATGCCATGTTGCGGCTGATCCCATGGAAAATCCGGCAAATGCACGGTGGCCGCGGCTTGCTTCCAATTCTTCTGCGGAAATCCCTTCTACGTATGTGCTGTAAGTTCCCTCCACAGCAGGGATCAGGTCATTTACCAATTCGTTATGGTAATTATCCGTCAACTGGAGGGCAAGGCCGTAATGCGCGCTGTCATGCAATCATCTAAAAACACTCTTTGAAGATTTCAAATATCTCTTCGTGCGTCAGCTTCCGGTAACTTCCCGGCACGACCGCACAGGAATCAGCGACCGTTTTCAAATCTAAATCCCCGTTTACGCCTAATTCCCGCAAAGTCGCAGGCAGGCCGATTTCCCGGATAAAATCTTCCAGTGCGTTTATTCCGGCGCGGGCAACCTCCGCATCTGTCTTTCCGTCAGGGGAAATCCCCCATACTTCCGTAGCAAACCGTTTGAATTTTGCAAGCCCGTCCTTATAAATATGGCGGTAATACGTTGGATGCAGGATCGCAAGCCCCGCGCCATGGTTGCAGCCAGTATATGCTCCAAGCTGGTGTTCCATCTGGTGGCACTGGAAATCTGTGCGCTTGCCGAGCTTGATGATCCGGTTCTCCGCCATTGTCGCATCCCACATCAGGTTGCTCCTGGCTGTATAGTCCTCCGGGTTGCGGATAGCGGCCCTCAGATTGCGGATCACGTTCTTCATAAGCGCTTCGGCAATGTCATCTGAAACATTGTCTCCGTCCGGCTCACTGAAATAAATCTCCATGATGTGGGAAAGGATGTCAAAACTGCCGGACACCATCTGGAATTTCGGGACGCTGTACGTATAAGTCGGATCGAGCAGGGCAAACCTAGGATTGCATTTTGGATAATCGCGCCCGGTCTTTATTTTCAATTCTTCATTGGTAATGACCGCCCCTCCGTTACATTCGCTTCCGGTTCCCGCCACTGTGACAATCACGCCGAGCGGGAGCGGCTCGAAATCGAAGATGCCTGGCCTTGCCCAGAAATCCTCCCACACATCGCCGTCATACCGGGCGGCAATGGAAACCGCCTTGCAGCAGTCCATGACAGAGCCGCCGCCAACGCCAAGGATCAGCCCAACCTGGTTCTCCCTTGCCAGTTTTGCGCCCTCCAAAACTTTTGCATAAGTAGGGTTCGCCATAATGCCGGAAAATTCTACGATGTGCTTTCCGGCTTTTTCCAAAATAGAAACCACCTCGTCATAAACGCCGTTCTTTTTGATCGAACCGCCGCCATATGCCAGCATAACCGTATCCCCGCAGCCTTTTGTCAGGCAGCACAGATATTCTTTTACGCATCCTTTGCCGAATAATACTTTCGTCGCATTCTCAAAAATAAAATTATTCATTTTCCTATTCTCCTATCATGATCAATGTTATGTTTGGCTTCCAAGCCCGAAGCCATGCCCAAGGCCTGGATATTTGTGGAATTCTGTGGGAATTCCTGTCGCCGCTAAATGCTTCAGGCGGTTTTCCATGACCCGACAGTCGGCAATGCCGTCATCTTCCCCGACACACGATTTTTGCCTGGTACTCTCGAAGAAAAATCCGGCGTAACTTTATCAGATTATTTCTTTACAGTTCCTAAGCAGCAGACATATCAGCATGGCATTTAGGACAACATATTTCAATCCTATATCACCTTCCTGTCCCATAAATGTTCAAATTTTTCTTATCCATCCTGCTTTCCTAGTACACCCTCCGGGCATCCCATTATGGCCATCCGGCCCTTGAACAAAGTATAAAAAAAACGAGGCTGAAAGAGAAGTCTCGTTTTGTTCATCAGTTTGTACCCAAAGGTTATAACATTAAAATTTAAAAATAACGGGCAGATTATCTGGCTATGATACTGCTTTCTGCGCAGCTGCTAGAAACTGTCTTACATGTTCGGATGGATGCGGGGGATGGAGCAGGCCATACGGGCTGTAAAGAATGTTGGATTTACAGGGGTGTGAGGGCCCGCATAATTTATGGGGCTAATTATATTTCAGATTAATTTAGGCTATCCCCTATTGGTTGCAGGAGATAGCCAGTTTATTTTTGTGGTGGTTGCCGGGATAAGATAAAGCTGCGGATACAACAACAGTAACGTTAAAACTTCTGGCGTATTTATAGGTACGGCAAAGGCTCTTTTAAATAGTCTTGTAAAATTGGGATATGTGTTTCAGCAATTTTCACGTATTTTAATTCATCTTTTGAAAAAAAGCGCAGCTCTTTGGATTCGGGGCTGCATATGAGTGTTGGCTCGCTTTCTAATTGGACTTTATATACAACGGTAATTACCCTTAAGATATTTCCATCTGGGTAGCTTGCGATCCTGGATGGATCGTCGTATATCTTGTAGAAGCGTATCCTATCCATATCCAGCTTCATTGCAGTTTCTTCCAAGATTTCCCTGGCTGCGCATTCCAATAAGCTTTCTTCCAGTTTTAAACCGCCTCCGATAATTGCCCAAGTTTCGCTGTCCGCCCTGTGTTCCAACAGCAATTTGTTTTGATATTCGATCAGGACAGAGGTGCCGATATGGTTTGGCCTGTTCGGTTTGGGCGCGTGTCCGTTTTTGTAAAAAAATTGTGCCTGTTTCATAGGATTATGCCTTCCCTTTTATAAAATGCTGAAGCAAATAAATGCTATATTAAATTAATCGTGACGTTCATCTGCATTACTAAAACACTCGCAGAAACGTGCAGAAAAGGACGGCATTTCCCCTGCCATCGTTAGATGGGAAACATCTGCGTAGCTGCCCATGCGGAAATAGGCATACCCTTTGCGGCGTTCTTCGGTAACGAGTGTTGTAACAGACGATGGGGCGGCGCAGAAACCGTGCCAGAGTACCATTGGCGATATGCCGAGCAGATGGCTGACTAGCACGCATCCGGACCCGAAATGGCAGAAAAATGCAAGGGTATTGGTATTGCTGTGTATGGCACGGTAATAATTCCCTTCCCGTACATATCCATGCTGTGCCAACAGTGCGTCAAAGGAATGGGTGGCCCAGGCATATTCCTCGGCGGTTTTTGCGTCCTGCAGGCAAGGGTGTGCTGCCCACTGGTTTTTGTCATAAAATTCCGGGACCGTTGTCCAATCCTGGGGGAGCCAGTCCCATACAATGGATTCGCCTTCTTTGTCTGGACGGTGGATACGTGGGGCAAATTCCCGCAGCCACTCGCATTCTTCTGCCGCCCGGTGCATTTTCTCAAGGGTAGGCGCTGCAGTGGCTTTGGCCCGCCCTAAGGGGGATACATAAAAGCTATGTATTTCCAATTTTGAGAGGCGCTCTGCCAATAGCTGGGCTTCTTTTTGGCCCTGTCTGGTTAAGGCATCGGCTGCATAGTCCGGATCGCCGTGCCGGATAATTAGAATTTTCATTTTGCAATCCTCCGTAAAATCTTGTTGTGCCGCCTTTTGGTTAGCAGGCATGTTCGAGCAGCGCCTGTAGCTGGCTATAGTCGGCTGCAGGGTTTTTCTGTGTAGCGATATGTATGAGCTTTAGGCCAAGGACCTGGTACATACGTTTGTCTTCTTCGTTTAAGCAGTCCAGATGTTTTTGTACGGTTGCAAGGTCGTTGCGCTCAATCGGCCCGGTCAGGGCTTTGGTACAGCCGCATTGCAGGACGTTTTCTATATTTTGGCGCACGAGCCCACTGGATGCTTGTATGGCTTGTGCTTCTGTAAATCCGCAGGATTCCAGCAGGCGGTACCCGGTATCCAAAACGGCTGTTACCTGGTTGCTGAGGATACTTGCTGCCGCATGGTATGCGGGCTTGCAGGCGCTGTCTATCTGGCAGACGGTATTGCCTAAGCTTTCCAGCAGTTTTGAAATAGCCCGTACGGCCGTATCTTGGCCTTCAACCGTAAAAAATGCATGGGCTAGCTGCTGGTAGGAAGCATACCTGCTGCTAAATGGCAGCATAGGGTGCAGCGAGCAGCAGGAAGCGCCTGTCTGGCCGATGCCTGTAAATGCACTGGAAGGCAGGGCGCCGCTGCAATGGCATATGATTTTGCCTTGCAACGGCTGGAGGCGCAGCGCTTCCCATATGTTTACGATGATGCTGTCTGGGGTGGTTATAAACAGCAGGCTGCTTTGCGCGGCAGCTTCTTTTAAGCTGCCAAAGCTTTTAGTAGCGGTAAAGCTGGCTGCACTGTCCGCTGCTTCCGCCGCCTGGTCATAATATCCGGAAACAGGAATACCGGACTGTACGAAATATTTTCCTATGGAGCAGCCGACACGGCCTGCCCCGATAAATCCTATCTGCATATCATTGCCTCTCTGGTTTTGTTTTATTCGTATTGTAGCAGTTTTGCTTCCCGGTTTCAATTCTAAAAAAAGCTATTGACATTTTGATTGTATTGCTGTATTATTTGACTAGTACAGAGATACAAATAGGAATCCAAATAGGAATGAGGTGAAAAGATGCCTTGGAATCTCGATTCGGACCGCCCGATTTTTATACAAATACTGGAACGCATCCGTGTGGATATTGTAAGCGGACGTTACCAGCCGGGGGATAAGCTGCCGTCTGTCCGGGAACTGGCAGCAGAGGCAGCAGTAAATCCAAATACGATGCAGCGGGCGTTTGCAGAACTTGAGCGCACGGGTTTGGTATATTCCAAACGTACAAGCGGGCGTTTTATTACGGAGGATAAGGACATGATTGAAACATTAAGGGCGGAAATTGCGGAAAGCAAAATACAATTGTTTTTGGCAGGCATGCAGCAGTTAGGTTATGAAAAAGGGCAGATCATGGCCCTAATGCAGCGCATAATGGACAGCCAGCCAGATCCGGAAACATAGGTGCCTGGCGGATGCTGTCCAGTTTCGGGGCTGCCTGCGGGCTGGGGCTGGAAACAAAAATGCAATGTGCATGGCATATCAGATCATAGAAAGGAAATGAAAATGGGCGTTTTATTAGAATGTAAAAAATTAACAAAGCAGTTTGGCGGCAAGGAAGCCTTAAAGCAAGTGGACCTAACGCTGGAAAGCGGCCATATTATTGGATTTTTAGGGCCGAATGGGAGTGGAAAGACGACGCTTATTAAGATTATGAACGGCCTTTTGACACCGACAGAAGGGGAGGTTTCTTTTTGCGGCGGCAGCATAGGCGTACAGAGCAAGCGGCATATTTCCTACTTGCCAGACCAGACGTACCTGAATATGAACCGGAAAGTCAGGGATATAGTAGCGTTTTTTAGGGAGTTTTATGACGACTTTGATGAGGTGCGTGCTTATGATATGTTAAAGAACCTGCATATCGATGCTGGGGAACCGTTAAAGACAATGTCCAAAGGGACGAAGGAAAAAGTGCAGCTGATTTTAGTAATGAGCCGCAGGGCAAAGCTGCATATCCTGGATGAACCGGTTGCCGGGGTGGATCCAGCGGTTAGGGATTATATTTTAAATACGATCATTACCAATTATGACCCGCAGGCGTCCATCCTGCTGGCGACGCATTTAATTGCCGACGTGGAAAATATATTGGATGAAGTGGTGTTGATCAATGATGGGCGGATTATGCGGCATTCTTCGGTAGATGAAATACGGAAAGACGAAGGGAAGTCCGTTGATGCATTTTTTAGGGATACGTTCCGTTTTTAGCATGTGGATGCAAAATACGGATACAAAGCAAGGAGGCAACGATATGTTAAAGAAATTATTGAAACAGGAAATAAAGTCACAGGGAAAAGTGATGCTGGGCATTTATGCGGTATTGGCAGCTGCTACGGCGCTGGTTAGCGTGTTGGGCTTGATTGGGGGCCAGGCTGGCGGAGTAGCCGGGGGACTTGCAGCGGCCGGGGAAGGGTTTTATCTGATAACGGTTATGATGCTTTTTGTTGCATGTTATATTTATTTGTGTATGCATTTTTACCAGTCCATGTTTACCGCACAGGGGTATTTGACGCATACGCTGCCGGTTAAGGAGTCGCAGATCTTGCATGCGAAACTATTCGTTTCGGCAGGGTTCCTGTTTTTGACAATGGCTGCGGTTGCTGTGATGTTTTTTCTGTTTGGCTGCATTACACAAGGGGTTGGGCTGTCACAACTAACAGGTGCGGCCAGTGAGGCGTTTGCCACGGCTGGTAAAGAATTGGAAGTGCCAGGGGCAGTACTAGCCCTTTTTGTAATAGTGTTGGCTGTATGCGGATGTTTTGTATCGCTGCTAATATTTTTTGCGGGCTGCTCCATCGGGCAGCTGGCCAAACGTTCAAAAGGGGTGTGCGGCATTGCGGCGGGCATAGGGCTTTACTACCTGGCGCAGATTGGCACTATGCTGCTTTTGGTCCCTGCTGCCTTTGTTTATGCAGAGCGGCTGGACACACAAGGCGGTACGGTGGAAATTGTACGGTGGGCAATGGCCGGCGCTATTTTGCTGCTGCTGTTTTGGATTGCTGTTTTTTACAGCATCAGCAGGGTGATCGTGCAAAAGCATTTGAATCTGGAGTAATAGCCGGAATGATGGAGGCCCGCCCGGCCTCCAAAATGCTTGGTGTCAGACAGGGCTTTTCTGCTCCTGGCTGCTTTCGCCGTTGGCTTTTTCCAGATATGGGCGGAACATCCGGTAGAACATAAGTGCGTCAATATAAGCGGTCAGGCCAAAACCAAACGATGCCCAGCAAAAGGCATACATTGGGAATAATTCCAGGTCCTGGTAGGTCATGTACATTGGCAGCAGGGAAACCAGGGCGATCAGCATAGTGGATGGAAAATGCATAAAAGCAAATAGGATGGAGTTTTTAAAATGGTGTTTGATTGGCCCTGCAAACGCTGCTATAACCGCGAAGATATACAAAAATACAATCGCAGTCAAAACGCCCAGTGCATAAGACAGGTAAAGCAGCACTGTGCGGAACATGGTTTCCGGCATCTGGCGCAGGAAGCGGATGTTTACCAGCAGGATAGCAATGACGGCCAAAATCCCCAGCCAGATAAGCAGCGACTGGAAAAAATTTTCGCGCAAAGCCCGGAAAAATGTTTTTACCGTCCCGTTGTTATTGCCTTTGACAGTCCGCAGCATACAATGGTGCAGTGCGCAAAGTGCCGGGCCGATGGTTACAATTGGCAGGCAGCAGACGGCAAATAGCAAGTTGGCAATGACAATATCGCCAATCGTGTTTAGCCAGATGGAAACGACGTTGTCTTCATTCATTAAATTCATAGGTGCAGGTTCCTTTCTGTAGTTTTTTGCCGGCAGTATTCGCCGGTATTTTTTGTGCAGCAATACTCCTGGGCGCCATATTTCTATACGGGTAGGCAAAAATCTTCTGCTGTCGGCGGCTCATGGGACATTTCTTTGTTCGTGAGTATAACATGAAAGAGGGAAAATGTAAAATGAAATGTATGGGCCGCCATTGTTTTTGCGGGGCGTATACGGGCGGTGCAGTAGATCGCGCAATATCAGCAAAACGTTGTAAAAATGCCGGAAAATACGGAAAAAGTAAGGGGAAATGCCGAAAAAACCGGTTTAGGAAAATCAGTGCCCGAAAAGAAATATGGAAAAATAATAGCTAGCATAGTATTATTATAAGAAAATATGTCGAAAACTTTGGGAAAAAGAAGAACTTTATCGTCAAGTTTTCCGGGCGGAGTGGGAAACATTTTAGGGAAATTTTATAAAAAACCGAAATATCTAGTCAAAATGCACATAAAAAGTATCGTTCCTACGAACAAACATAACATTTTACCATAAAAAAATCACACTATTCCATTTAACATTATGACATACATGATATAATTAATTCCAAGTTGAAAGACTGAGCGCGCGGTCTGAATTCTTTTGTTTTTTATTTTTTGATTTATTTAGCTGCGGCATGTTAAATGCAGCATTACGGCGGGCGGTAGTTTGCCGTGAGTGCAGCAATCATTGCCGTATGCCAGCCTGGCAGCTTCGGCAGGGTTTATGGAAGAAGTGCAGGTACAATTTAATATGGATGAAAGAAAATGGTGCCGCCAGGCATCAAAAAAAGTAAAGGGGAATAAAATATGAGAACGAGGGCAAAAAAATTAGCAGCATTGGGTTTGGCAGCAGTGATGGCATTTTCTCTGGCAGCATGTGGCGACAGCGGTGATTCCAAAGGTTCGTCAGGCGGCGATTCCGGCAATGAAGATTCAAATGCTGGCAGCGGAAATGAAGGAAATGAAGAAGGCGGCGATTCCGGATCCAGTGCTGGCGGTGAACTTTCCGTATCCATCTGGGACAATAACCAGGAACCAGGCCTTAGCCAGATCATGGAAGATTTTACCGCGGAAACTGGGATTAAAGTAAAATTGTCTGTTGTTGCATGGGACCAGTACTGGACGATGCTGGAAGCAGGCGCACAGGGCGGTTCCCTGCCAGATGTATTCTGGATGCATTCCAATGAATCCGAACGCTATATGTCCAACGATATGCTCCTTGACCTGACCGATAAGATCGCAGCCAGCGATAAGATCAAAATTGAGAATTATCCGGAAGATATATGGGGGCTGTACACACATGACGACAAACACTATGCTGTTCCAAAGGACGTAGATACGATTGCATTGTGGTACAATAAAAAAATGTTTGACGAAGCAAAACTGGATTATCCAACCGCTGACTGGACATGGGATGACCTGACAGAAGCAGCGCGTAAGCTGACGAAAGAGGATGGAAGCCAGTACGGCATGGTTATGAAGAACGACAACAACCAGGCTGGCTACTATAACTTTATCTTTGACAACAACAGCTATGTCATCAATGACGAAAAGACTGAATCCGGCTGGGATAAACCAGAAACGATCGAAGCTATGAAGCTTTTGGAGACATGGATCAACGAAGGCCTGATCCCGCCTGCTGAGACAATGGCAGAAAACGGCGAAGATGTCCTGTTACAGTCCGGCAAAGTTGCTATGGCTATGCAGGGTTCCTGGATGATTGCTGCATTCCGCGACAATGAATATACAGCAGAAAACTGTGACTGTGTAGAACTTCCAAAGAGTGCTACGACAGGAAGAAGGGCTTCTACATATAACGGCCTTGGCTGGGCAGCATCAGCAAACGGCAGCAATACAGACGCAGCATGGAAGCTGATCGAATACCTTGGCAGCGAAGAAGCACAGAAAAAACAGGCGGAACTGGGCGTAACGATGTCCGCTTATAATGGAACTTCGGATGCTTGGGCAAAATCTGCTGATTTTAACCTTCAGGCATACTTAAACATGATGGACGACATGGTAATCCGTCCTTGCTCCCGTTCTACCGTTACTTGGGAAGACGCAAACAAAGCAACTATGCTGAAAGTTTATACCGGCGAGATGAAGATGGAAGATGCCTGCAAGCAGATGGCAGAAGAAATGAATGCAAGCCTTGCAGAAGAACAACAGTAAATAACGATCGCACAGGCAGGTTCGCAAGAATCTGCTTGTGTTAAGGAAGGAGTGAGGAGTTTGAGTAAAAAAATGACCAGCCGTGAGAAAAGCGAACTGATATGGGGTTGGATTTTCATTCTTCCAACAACGATTGGCCTGCTTGTTCTTAATATTTATCCGATTTTTCAAACAATTTACCAGAGCTTTTTTAAGACAGGGGATTTTGGAAAAGGGAATATCTTCGTAGGGCTGACAAACTATATGAATGTATTTTCCGACGCGGAGGTTTGGCAGTCGCTGGCGAATACATTGAAATATGCGATTGTGGAAGTGCCTTTTTCCATTATTATCTCCCTGGTCCTGGCAGTCCTTTTGAACAGGAAGATGAAAGGGCGTTCGGTTTACAGGACCATTATTTTCCTGCCGATGGTAGCGGCTCCGGCAGCGGTAGCTATGGTTTGGAGATGGCTGTATAACTCTGATTTTGGCCTTATCAATAATGTATTTGGTTTAAATGTAAAATGGGTTTCTGATCCGAAAATTGCAATTTATGCAATTGCAGTTATTGGTATCTGGTCCATTATTGGTTATAACATGGTGCTGTTTCTGGCAGGGCTTCAGGAAATCCCGCATGATTATTATGAAGCAGCTTCTATTGACGGCGCAACTGGTATTTCATGCTTTTTCAAAATCACAATACCATTGCTTTCACCGACAATTTTCTTTGTACTTATTACCCGTGTGATCGGTGCCCTCCAGGTATTCGATTTAATCTATATGGTAATGAGTGTTACGAACCCAGCTCTTCAAAAAACACAGTCACTGGTATACCTGTTCTACAAATATTCATTTGTAAACAAGAACATGGGTTACGGTTCTACGATCGTCGTAGTATTGCTGCTTTTAACATTGCTTATTACAGTAATACAGAACGTCGGCCAGAAGAAGTGGGTATTCTACAACTAAGAAAGGGGGAAGCATAATGGATAGCAGTATGGAAAGAAATAGAAGGATTACGACTATCGTAATCCATGTGGTTTTGATTTTAATCTCTATAACAATGCTTGTACCTTTTTTGTGGATGGTGCTGACAGCATTTAAGTCCGTTACGGAAGCAACATCGGTAGATCCGTTTGTTATTTTGCCAAAAGTATGGCGGACAGATTCTTTTACAGAAGTTATTAATAATATGAACTTCCTGTTGCTGTACAAAAATACATTGCTGTTGATCTTTTTCCGTGTTGTTTGTGCGGTATTGACAGCGACAATGGCAGGATATGCGCTTGGACGCCTGCATTTTAGGGGCAGGGGCCTTGGCTTTGGCCTGGTTATGTTCCAGATGATGGTTCCGGCACAGATCTTTATTATTCCGCAGTACTTAATGGTCAGCGGGATGAATATGCTCAATACAATATTTGCATTGGTATTCCCAGGTGTGGTTACCGCATTTGGTACGTTCCTGCTCCGGCAGGGGTATATGGGCCTTCCAAATGACCTGGAAGAAGCAGCACGTTTGGATGGATGTAATATTGGCCAGACCTTCTTATTTATTATGATGCCTTTAACAAGGTCGAGCATGGTAGCGCTTGGCATCTTCACCGCCGTGTTCGCATTTAAAGACCTGATGTGGCCAATGATCGTAAATACAGACAAGGATATGCTGGTGCTTTCATCCGCACTTGCAAAAATGCAGGGGCAGTATGTATCTGACTTCCCGCAGTTAATGGCGGCTTCCCTGCTTGCATGTATCCCAATGATTGTGCTTTACGTAATTTTCCAGAAACAGTTTATCGAAGGTATTGCAACATCCGGCGGCAAGCTGTAATTATTAAAAAATTTAAGATCATAACAAAACAGGGCTGTTGTTCTACTACAGCCCTGGTCATAGAAACACAGGAGGCAGCTTCGATTTATTCCGGTTAGATTATCGGGCCGTACATTTGCGCAGGAATTTTTATGCCTGAACGGCTTGTTTTGGAATTTTGCAGCGGGATAATCGTCTTTCATATGAAAAAGCTGCCTTTTTTGTTTTATTATTTTGGTAAAAAATTCCGCAATCATATAATATAACATTGTGAAGCAAAACAGTGAAACAGATAATGGAGGGACGCATATGGCAGTAGTATTTCACGAATCAACAAAGGTTTTTCATTTATTTAATCAGGATGTCAGCTATATTATGCGGATTATGGAAAACGGGCAGATGGAGCACCTGTATTACGGGAAAGCGTTAAAAGATAAGGCGGATTTTTTGTATCTGCATGAGGAAACGATGCGGTCCCTGATGTCAGTCTGTATGCCGGAACCAAGCCTGTTATCGATGCAGTATACAAAACAGGAGTATCCGTCTTATGGAACTGGCGATTATAGGAGCCCTGCCTTTACCGTATTACAGGAAAACGGAAGCAGGATCGTAAATTATACATATGCCTCCCATACCATTTATAAAGGAAAAAAGGACATACTGCCGCTTCCGGCAACCTATGTAGAATCCGATTCAGAAGCAGATTCCCTGGAGGTCAGGCTGCACGATGAAGTGGCTGGTACAGACCTGGTGCTGTCATATACCGTTTATGCGGATTTCCCGGTGATTACCAGGCATGCCCGCTTTGAACAGAAAGGCCCGCAGACAGTTGTCCTGGAACGGGCATTGAGCGCCAGCGTAGAATTTAACGATATGGATTTTGAAATGGTGCATCTGGCAGGTGCATGGGCTAGGGAACGCTATGTGAAAAACAGGAAGCTGGAGATGGGCATCCAGTCTATCCAAAGCATGTGCGGTACAGGCAGCAGCACTGACCATAATCCATTCCTTGCTTTGAAGCGGCCGCATACAACGGAAAGCCAGGGGGAAGTATATGGGTTTAGTTTTGTATACAGCGGCAATTTCCTGGCTCAAACGGAAGTGTCTACATTTGATATGACAAGGGTTACAATGGGGATCCATCCAGAAGGGTTTGCCTGGGAGTTAAAACAGGGCGAAGTATTCCAGACGCCGGAAGTAGTTATGGTATACAGTGACGGTGGCTTGAACAAAATGAGCCAGGCATACCACCGCTTGTACCGCACCCGCCTGATGAGGGGCAAATGGAGGGATGAGGTTCGTCCGATCCTTTTAAATAACTGGGAAGCTACTTATTTTGATTTTACGGAAGAAAAAATACTGACAATCGCGAAAAAGGCAAAAGAAGTAGGCGTGGAGCTGTTTGTACTGGACGACGGCTGGTTTGGCACCAGGAACGATGATTACCACGGGTTAGGCGACTGGTTTGTAAATACGGACAAGCTTCCGGACGGGATTACCGGGCTTTCTAAAAAAGTGGAAGAAACGGGCTTAAAGTTCGGCTTATGGGTTGAGCTGGAAATGGTCAATAAAGACAGCGATCTATACCGCGCACACCCGGACTGGATTATCGGCGTGCCAGACCGTTTTGAATCCCATGCTAGGCACCAGCATGTATTGGATTTTTCCAGAAAAGAAGTGGTAGATCATATCTATGGGATGATTTCCAAAGTAATACGGGAGGCTTCGATTTCCTATATTAAATGGGATATGAACCGCTATATGTCGGAGCCATACAGCAGGAGCGCAAAGCCGTCAGAGCAGGGGATGGTGATGCACCGGTATATTTTAGGCGTTTACGATCTGTATACCAGGCTGACCACGGAATTTCCGGATATTTTATTTGAATCCTGCGCAAGCGGCGGGGCGAGGTTTGACCCGGCGATGCTTTATTTCGCACCGCAGGCATGGACAAGCGATGATACGGATGCATCCGAAAGGACAAAGATCCAGTATGGTACGTCTTACGTATACCCGCTTGTAAGCATGGGTTCCCATGTGTCTGCGGTACCAAACCACCAGCTCCAGCGGACGACGCCATTGGAAAGCCGTGCTAATGTGGCATATTTTGGTACGTTTGGCTACGAGCTGGATTTAAACCTGTTAAGCGAAGGGGAATTGGAACAGGTAAAAAGCCAGGTTGCATTTATGAAGGCACACCGGCAGCTGATTCAGATGGAAGGCGATTTTTACCGCCTGCTGAGTCCATTTGAAGGGAATGAAACTGCATGGATGGTTGTTTCACAGGATAAATCCGAAGCAATCGCAGCATTTTACCAAAAGATGAATAAGGTCAATGGTTCCTGGCTGCGTTTGCGGCTGCAGGGGCTGTGTGCAGATACTTTGTATGAAGTAAGCTGCAATATGAAGCCGTCGCTGGTACTGGATGAAAAGCTGGCGGAAGTTTATGGGATACAGGAAGATGAAGAGGCGTTCCAAGTATACAGGGCTTATGGCTCAGAGTTGATGTATGCAGGTATCCCGATTGACCGGAAGGAACTTACGAAAAAAGGAGGAGACTTTGCGTCACTGCTTTATACGATAAAGAAAGTGGCAGATTAAAAGGGATAGGATATAGAAGCATACATTTTTGCCAAACGCCGAATGCCGGGGCTTTTAGCCAGGCATCCGGCGTCTGGCATACTTAAGGCTATGGACTACAGGGGGCTGTTGTTGGATTGCCCTAGTATCGGAACTGGGAATGGTGGAACGTTTCAATTTTGACATAAAATTTGCGGGCTGGCGGGTAGTATGGAAAAAAGCCGTTTCAGAAAGGGGGGGGGGTAGATGAAGCAGGTATCAGGATATACCAGCTCGGCAAAATATAAATGTCTGGAAGATCTTCAGAAGGAATCCGTAGATATATGCCTAATTTACTGCGGATGGGAATATTGCGAGCCAGGCCACCGGTATGGGCCGAATTTAAGGGCCTCCTATATCCTGCATTTTGTCAGGGAGGGAAAAGGGACATTTGAAGTAAATGGAAAGGTTTACCATTTAGGGCCTGGGGATGCCTTTATGATCCAGCCCAATACTGAGGCGTGGTATGAAGCGGACCTGGAAGACCCTTGGTCTTATATGTGGATTGGATTCACTGGCCTAAAAGCAGACGAATGCGCAAACAGCGCAGGTTTTTCGATGCGGATGCCCGTGCGGAAAGTAGGATGCATTAAGGTACTAAATGATTATATTGATGAAATGCTGGAGTCGCGGCAGCTTTCTTTTTCGGACGAGCTGCGCAGGAATGGTTTTCTGATGCTGTTTTTTTCAGAATTGATCAAAGATTACAGGGGCAATTCCGTAGGGGCTGCTATGCATCCATATCCAGGGTCTGTCTATGTAAAATATGCGGTGGAATACATCGCGAGCAACTATGATAAAAAGATAAAGATCAATGAACTGGCCGATTATATCGGTGTTAACCGCAGCTACCTGACCAGCAGTTTTAAAAAGACAATGGGCTGTTCCCCGCAGGAATATCTGGTGAACCTGCGTATGGAAAAAGCACGGTCGCTGCTGGAAAAAACAGATATGCAGATTAACGTAATTGCAAATGCGGTTGGATATTCCGACCAGCTAGCTTTTTCCAAGATTTTTAAACAGCATTTTGGGATGAGCCCAAAGGCTTACCGGGGAGTGGAACATGAACTGGTAGTTAAATCCAAAAAAGGGGATTACCGCAGGAGGATACGCTAAATCAGGAAAAGCTGCATACAGCCAAATCAGACGGATTAGAAAAAGGAAAGTTAAACATTAGAAAAACGGAGGAAAACGCATATGGTGAAAATTACTTTTATGGGGGCAGGAAGCACAGTTTTTGCAAGGAATGTACTTGGCGACTGCATGTGCAGCCCAGCCCTTTGTGGGAGCGAAATTGCGCTTTATGACATCGACCCGAAACGGCTTTCGGATTCGGAAATTATCCTGAATGCAATTAACAGAAATGTCAATGAAGGCCGTGCTTCCATCAAGGCATATTTAGGGGAAGAAAACCGGAAAGAGGCGTTAAGGGGCGCTTCATTTGTAGTCAATGCCATCCAGGTAGGCGGCTACGACCCATGTACGATTACCGATTTTGAAATTCCAAAAAAATATGGCCTGCGCCAGACAATCGCAGACAGCCTTGGTATCGGCGGGATTATGCGCGGCTTGCGTACCATACCAGTGCTGGAAGGGTTTGCCAGGGATATGGAAGAAGTGTGCCCGGATGCACTGTTTTTAAATTACACAAATCCAATGGGCATACTGACCGGGTATATGCAGCGCTATACCAACGTCCAGACCATCGGGCTGTGCCACAGTGTGCAGGTATGCTCCAAAACGCTGCTGGAAGAACTTGGCATGGAAGATAAGCTGGAAGGGCGCGTAGAGACGATCGCAGGCATCAACCATATGGGCTGGCTCCTTTCACTGCATGATAAAGACGGGAACGACCTATATCCGGAAATCCGCAGGAAAGCAGCGGAGAAAAATGCATCAGAAAAACACAACGATATGGTACGTTTTGAGTATATTAAGCGTTTTGGCTATTACTGCACAGAATCCAGCGAACACAATGCGGAATACAACCCACTTTTTATCAAGGCAAAATACCCGGATTTAATCGAAAAATACAATATTCCGCTGGACGAGTATCCAAGAAGGTGTATCGAGCAGATTGAAAAATGGGAAGAGGAAAAAAATAACATCTTGAATGATGGGAAAATTACACATGAGCGGAGCAAGGAATATGCTTCCTATATTATAGAAGCAGTTGTTACCGGCCAGCCTTATAAAATCGGCGGAAATGTGGTCAATAAAGGGTGTATCGAAAACCTTCCGGCGGATGCCTGCGTAGAAGTGCCATGCCTAGTGGACAGCAGCGGTGTGGCGCCTTGCAGGGTCGGCAGGCTTCCGGTACAGCTTGCGGCTATGAATATGACCAATATCAATGTACAGCTTTTGGCTATAGAAGCCGCTGCAACCAGGAAGAAAGAATATATTTACCAGGCAGCGATGCTGGATCCGCATACGGCGGCAGAGCTTAGTATGGATGACATTGTGGGTATGTGCGATGAGCTGCTGGAGGCGCATGGGGACTATATGAAGATGTACCGGTAAGCGCCCAGGCAGTAGATACTTGATCCCCAGCCAGTGGGGGATTGTTTTCAAAGGATAAAATTGGCCTTCCGGATGTTGTGTCTGGAGGGCCAATTTTTGTATAAATTGGTTTTCTGGATGGAGTACTAGTACACCGTAAAATAAATAACTGGTTATATTGCGCCGGATAAATCTTCGAGAGTGCATGGCAAAAACCGGAGGTGTACCGGGGTACATTGAGGATTTTTGCCATGTGCTCCCGGAGATTTAGACAAACAAGATGGCCAGTTATTTATTTTACGGTGTACTAGTATTTTAATGGAACATTTGTCCAGGATCCATCTTCATCGATGAAGTAATAGTCTTCTCCGGTTGAAGGGTCTACGCATTTTCCGTGGAGCTGCCGATAGCTGCGGGGGCTCATGCCGTAGTATTTTTCAAAGGTGCTGCCGAAATGCTGGCGGCTGTTGTAGCCGGACTGGAAGGCAATGTCTGTGATGGAAAGCGCGCTGTTGCTTAAAAGGAAGGCAGCCAGTTCCAGGCGTTTTCGGGTAATATAGCTGGTAATTGTACTATGCATATATTTGGAAAACAGTGCCTGTAAGTAAGACTTATGGATCCCAGTATATGCGGCAAGAAGTGGGATGCGGATGTCTTCGGTCAAGTGTGCGTCGATATAGGTGCAGGCTTTTTTCAGATAAACCATTGCGCCTGCAGTTTTGCTTTGGTTTGCAGCGCATTTGGAGAGTTCCAGCAACGCACGGAAAAACAGGAGGCGGATCAGGAACGCATGGTCTTTGGAGTGTATGGCATCGGTATTATTTTCTAAATGCGCGATCAGGTCTTTGAGGGCATATCCCAGGCTGCCTGTGTCGGTTCCGGTAAAATACGCTTCTGGCAGGGCACATAATTTACCAAAGGCGGGGCTTTCCTGGTACAGTTTTGACAGGTCAATGCCTGTGTTTTCCTTTTGGCAGGAGAACTCTAAATTTAGCAGGGAGCAGGGATGGTTTTCCGGTATCAAAAGCTGATGGTTTACTTCATCCTGCAGAAAGATAAACTGCTGTTCTTTTAAGCAGAATTCCTGTTGGCCGGCATAGACGTAGCAGGAGCCCTTTGTAATATACATAATTTCGCAGCGCGGATGCCTGTGTGGGTGCATATGGTATTCTGAAAGCGGCAGGGCATAAAAAGCTGTGATTGCCGCGTAAGGTTTTTGTGGGTCGTATAAGTGCATACATGCTCCTTTCCATTCGATAGGGAAGCCGTCCTGTGGCTGGCAGGTGGTATTTTGCCTTTATTTTGCACTGGTACATGAAAAATGGCCGCAGGCCTTTGCAAATATACTAACATAGAAAAATAAATGCGGCAATATCTTTCGTTTTTATAATCCTGCTGCAAAACCATGCGCATTTCAAAATATAAGTGTTTATAATAAGCGCAGAACATAAATAAAAAGAAGGAAACAGAAAGGCGGTACCATTTTATGAGTTTTAAAATTGCATTTATCGGAGCAGGGAGCCTTGTATTTGCAAGGACGTTATTTACTGACATTATGTCAGTGCCAAAGCTGCGGGAAGCAGAGATTGCATTTACCGACATCAATCCGGATAACCTGGAAAAGACAAGGGCGCTTTGTCAGAGGGATTTGGATGCAAATGGCATCCCAGTAAAGATCCAGGCAACTACAGACCGTAGGGAAGCTTTTAAAGATGCGCGCTATATTATTAACTGCGTGCGCATTGGCGGGCTGGAAGCATTTGAAACAGATATAGAAATCCCGCTCAAATATGGGGTAGACCAATGTGTAGGCGATACGCTGTGTACAGGCGGGATTATGTATGGCCAGAGGGTCATCGCAGCAATGCTGGATTTTTGCAAAGATATACGCGAAGTTTCCGAACCAGGCGCCATTATGCTTAATTATTCCAACCCAAATGCAATGGCAACCTGGGCCTGCAACCGGTACGGAAAAGTAAAAACCATTGGTTTATGCCACGGTGAGATACACGGGGAAATGCAGATAGCAGAAGTGCTCGGTATCCCACGGGAGGAACTGGATATTATCTGTGCAGGGATCAACCATCAGACCTGGTATATTTCAGTAAAACATCATGGGCAGGAGCTATTGGACCAAATCCTTCCAGGATTTTTAAAACACGAAAAATTCCGGGAAGAAGAGAAAGTGCGCATTGACATGCTAAAGCGTTTTGGCTATTATTCCACCGAGTCTAATGGGCACCTTTCCGAATATGTGGCATGGTACCGGAAACGTCCAGATGAAATCAAAGACTGGATACACCTGGGCAACTGGATCAATGGCGAAACAGGCGGCTATTTAAGGGAATCCAGGGAAGAACGCAACTGGTTTGAAACCGATTACCCAAAGATTTTAGAAGAAGAGCCTACAAAACTGGACGGTTCTGCACGTGGAAAGGAACATTGCTCGTATATTATCGAATCACTAGAGACGGGAAAAATCTACCGCGGCCATTTCAATATGATGAATGAAGGCTGTATTACAAACCTGCCTTATGAATCTGTCGTAGAAGTGCCATGCTATGTAGACGGCAGCGGCATCAGCGTACCAAAGGTCGGCGACCTTCCACTGGGATGTGCAGCCGTATGTTCCCAGTCTATCTGGGTACAAAAACTTGCGGTAGAAGCGGCCGTACATGGGGATGCACAGCTTTTGAAACAGGCAGCTTTAATGGATCCGCTGACGGGTGCAGTATGTAACCCGCCAGAAGTATGGCAGATGATAGATGAAATGCTGGTGGCACAGGAAGCATGGCTGCCGCAATACAAAGAAGCGGTTGCCAAAGCCAAAGAAAACCTTGCAAATGGAAGCCTGGTTCCGACAAAAGAAGGGTATCAGGGGGCTGCAAGGCTGAAAGAAAAATCGGTAGAGGAAGTGGCGGCGGAGCGTGCAAAAAGGAAAATAACTGTTTAATGCATGTTGCAGCTTTTGGCAAAGAGGAAGGTTTATTGGTGTCGCGGACGCCGAAGGAGGGGGCGGCGGGCTGGCTTTCCGCTCCTACTCCAGAATGTTAAGAATCCCTAAGTATTCTGCATTTACACAGTGGTACCGGACGGGCGCGGCACCTTGTCCGCCCTGGCGGAATGCCAGCAGCTACAGGCGCCGCTTCGGCTGCGCCGCCTGTGTTTCGGGCTTCTAAACGTTCTTCCAACGTCGCGGAAAGCCAGCCCGCCACCCCCTCCTCCGGCTGGTTTTCACGGGCTTTACGTGTATCGCTGTATCATAGTAGGCATTGTGGCAAAGCAGCAGGCTGATTTTCAATGATTTTTTAGCAATGGTAAAATACTTTAATATAAATGCTGCAACTTTTTTATCAACAGCCAGGAGATCCGTTTTTCTGGTGTTTGGACATTCTATAAAAATATAATATGGTGATGAATTGCTGCATTTGTGGTTTCGTTCGGTTTAAAGTAATAAAAATCCGTTTCAAGTGATAATCCTGGACATTTCTGCGTTAAAAATTCCCTTAAAATACACTCTAATTTTTCTTTTACTTTCGTTTCTGCGTTTGATATGCTGGATGGAATACTTGGTCTTGTTAAATAATCCAAATAATTGTACAATTTAAATAATTAGGCAATTTGGGTAAAGTTTCCGGTTAAAATCAATGTCATGATGCCGGGGTCAAAAGTCCTGCCCAAATCAAAATGAATTAATTGTTTAAGTCATTAACTTAAGCCAGCGTCCAGTATACCCAAAACACACATAAAAAATAAAACAACATTTAACAGGAGGACCCCCCAATATGAAAATCCTAATAGTAGAAGACGAATCCGGTTTAAACCGCGGCATCTCATTCGCCTTGGCACAAGAAGGCTACGAAACATCCATTGCAGAAAACAAAGCAAAAGCCTGGGAGCTCTTTTGCAAAGAGCAGCCCGACGCAGTCCTGCTGGACTTAAACTTGCCGGATGGGGATGGGATAGATCTATGCAGCCGCATACGCAAAGAGTCGGATGTGCCAGTGCTAATGCTTACGGCAAGGGATATGGAAATCGACGAAATCATGGGGCTAAAAAGTGGTGCCGACGATTATATTACCAAACCGTTTTCAGTCTCTATCCTAAAAATCCGCCTCGAAAAAGCGTTGGCAAAACACGCTGCCAAAGCAAGCCTGCATATGCCCAAGCCAGAACTGCGCTCTGGGCCCGTCTGTTTAAATCCAGACAATGCCCGTGTGTACCTCAATGGAAAGGAGCTGGATGTGAGTTTGACGGAATTTCGGCTTTTGCAGTATTTTTTGGAAAATAAAAACCAAGTGCTGCTTAAGGAGCAGATATTACAGCATATTTGGGACGATAAGAATAATTTTGTAGAAGAAAATACACTTTCTGTCAATATCAGCCGCCTGCGGAGGAAAATTGGCAGCGATTGTATTAAAACAATTTATGGCATGGGATATATATGGGAAGAATAGGGCTAAGGGGGGGGGTGTTACGGTTGCGTTTAGAAATATTATGCTGGATTTTAGGCGGTTCCTTAGCCTGCAGCCTGTTGGTACTGGCGCTATGGGCCGGCTGGTTTTTTTGGCAGTGGCGCAGCCTGGATCTAGTGGTCGGACAGTTCCAAAATCAGGATGGCCTGTATGCAGGCGCCTCAGGCAGTAATTTGGATGTGCAGGAAACTAGGGAATCGAAATTGGTAAACGATATGCAGCAGATTTTGGGTAGGGCAAAATGGCGGGAAGAAGAAGCGTCCCGTGGAAAGCAGGAAGTGATGGGGCTGCTTTCGGATTTGTCGCACCAGCTGAAAACGCCGCTTGCTAATATTATTTTAGATCTTGACCTGCTGGATACGGATACGGGTATGGATTTGCCGCAGAAGAGGGAGTTTTTATCCCATGCAAAGGAACAGGCGCTTACCATACAGTGGCTTTTGCAGAGCCTGTTAAAAGCATCCCGCCTAGAAAATGGGATGATACAGTTCCAGGCAGAATGTACTGGAATTAAGCCGACGATCGCAAAAGCAGTCGGGGCGGTATATGCGCAGGCCCGTAGGAGGCAAATGGAAATCCGGATGGAGGACGTTGCCGATATACCATTGTACCATAATCCAAAATGGACAGCAGAGGCAATGGCCAACGTACTGGAAAATGCTGTCAAATACGCTCCAAAAGGCAGCCAGATTACGATCAGTATGGAAAAAATGGAGCTTTATACCAGGATTACAATAAAGGACCAAGGCCCAGGAATACCAGAAGCGGACTATAATAAAATATTCCAGCGTTTTTACCGTGGAAAGCAGGCAGCTGCACAGGAAGGCACAGGGCTGGGCCTTTACCTGGCGCAGCTGATTTTGCAGAGTGAACAGGGGTACCTTACGGTGGATGCAAAAGAAAACCGGGGCAGCAGGTTCCATTTTTTTCTGCTGAACAACCATACAGTTTAAATTTCTTGCAAGATTGTCAGAATGTTTTTGGCTGGCTGTCAGTATCCTGTCAGATTTTCCTGTTACAGTAAATGTATCCGAAAGGCAGGATCACAGGAAAACAAAGATACAGGAGGTTCTAAATTGAATATTTTAGAGGCAAATAACTTGAAAAAATATTATGGCAGCGGGGAGGGGCAGGTGAAAGCGCTGGACGGCGTTTCGCTGCAGGTTGCAGAAGGGGAGCTGGTGGCAATTGTTGGCTGCTCTGGTTCTGGAAAAAGTACGCTGCTGCATATGCTGGGCGGTTTGGATTATCCGACCTCCGGGACGGTGACGGTGGCGGGCAAGGAAATTTTTCGCCTAAATGAAACAGAGTTGACGATTTTTAGGAGGCGTAGGATCGGGTTTGTATTTCAAAGCTATAATTTGGTCCCGATTTTAAGCGTTTATGAAAATGTCGTATTGCCGCTGGAACTGGACGGCAAGAAACCGGATCAGAAATTTATCGGCGCTATTTTGCAGACCCTTGGCATTGCGGATAAGGCAGACCGCCTGCCGGGGCAGCTTTCCGGCGGGCAGCAGCAGCGTGCGGCGATTGCGCGTGCATTGGCGGCAAGGCCGAGTATCCTGCTGGCAGATGAGCCGACTGGAAACTTGGACAGCCGCTCGACACAGGAAGTAATGGGGCTATTAAAACTCACAGGGGAGCGTTTCCACCAGACCATCGTTATGATCACCCATAACGAGGCGCTGGCGCAGCTTTGCAGCCGTGTAATCCATGTGGAAGATGGAAAGATTGTGGATGATACGAAAAAAGGGGGTGCTTTCTGTGAAAAATAACAACCATGCGGCTGTCCGAAGGCTATCTGCGCGCAGTTTGAAAAATAACAGGGTCCGCAACCTTTTTACCGTGTGCGCGATTATTTTGACGGCAATGCTGTTTACTGCCGTGTTTTCCCTATTTAGCGCTATGATTCTGGCTGGGCAGGAATCTACGATGCGTGAAGTGGGTACCCGTTCCCACGCGGGGCTAAAAGACGCCGATATGCAGCAGTATGGGCAGGCAGCGGCAGATCCGCTGGTAAAACGGTGCAGCTATGATATTTTCCTTGGTACGGCGGACAATATCCAAAAACGGCAGGCAGAATTACGGTTTATGCCGTTTGAAGAAGCCCTTCCAGATTATTTTATTACTTTAAAAGAAGGCAGCCTGCCCAAAGAAGAGGACAGCATTGTCGTTGATACGTTTGTGCTGGATGAACTAAAAATTCCACATGAATTGGGGGAAACGGTTCCTATTACATTTACATTTATGGGTAAAACAGTGGAAAAAGAATTCCGGGTCAGCGGTTATTATGAAGGGAGCCCCATTAGCCACGCAAGCGAACTGTTTGTATCGGAGCCATTTTGGCTTCAAGTAAAAGGTGGCTATACAGAAGCTGATTTCCGGGCATGGGCCGAGGAACATCCGGACGATAATGGCAAAGGGCTTTTATCGGTGAACCTTTTTTTTGACAATGCATCCAATCTGGAAGAAAAGGTGCGTTCCGTGATCCAGAATATGGGCTATGAACCGGAAACGGAATTGGATTATGGCGTAAACTGGGCTTATATGCAAGGCCGGTTGGAATCGGTAGACCTTTTTTCTATCAGTATCCTTTGCGGGGCGCTGGGGGTAATCCTGTTAACAGGCTACCTGATTATTTATAATATTTTCCAGATTTCTATTATGGGAGACATCCGTTTTTATGGGCTTTTAAAAACAATCGGTACAACCAAACGCCAGATTTCCAGGCTGGTTCTGCGCCAGGTCCTGCTGCTTTCTGTGGCCGGTATTCCAATCGGGCTGCTGGCCGGATATGCGGTTGGCTGTATCGGGGCACCGATAGTGGCTAGGGTAACGCATAACAGCAACGGTATGACGGTAGATGTTTCGCTGCATCCAGACCCTTTTATTTTCCTGTTTGGGGCGGTATTCTCGGCAGCGACGATCTTTTTTAGCTGCCGCAAGCCTGGAAAAATCGCAGGGAGCGTATCCCCGGTCGAAGCGGTAAAGTATACGGAAGTAAAAGGGAAAAAGCGGGCCAGGCGTAAGCGGCGCCAGTTCAGCCCAATTACAATGGCGCTTGCCAATCTAGGCAGGAATAAGAAAAAGACGGTTATTGTGGTACTTGCCATATCCATGAGCATGGTTTTGCTGATATTGGTGATGACCGGGGTTGGAAGCTTCCGTATCAGCCAATATTTGGAACAACGTATTGCGGGAGATGCGATGATTGCAGGGGCTGATGTATTCCGCAGCTCGCCCGGCAGCAATTATGACCTAGATAAAAAATATGTGGAATTTGTAGAATCACAGCCGGGCATAGAGCAAATCGACGAAATGTGGATTGATTATGGAAAATCGGTTGTAGTGGACGAAAAAGGAAAGGCGGGACTGCAAAGGTTAGGGAAGGAGGGGAAACTGTACCAGGAGGACCAGATTGGAAACCCAATGGAACAAGAAGGGTTTGCAGGATATGTTTTTGGTTATACCGACGGCCTGTTTTCAAATATCAAAGTGCTGGAAGGCAGCCTGGATGTGGATCAATTCCAAAACGGCGATTATATCCTGTTGGGACGCTTTTATGGCAATGAGATCCTTGAACCGGAGGACAGCATTTACCATCCTGGTGATAAGGTAGTTGTCAGCAGCGTTACCAAAGATACGGTTAGCAGGGATGTGAAAGACGGATCTGGGGAAATCATTGGTGTAGAATATGAGAACCTTTCTCAAAAACAATATGAAGTAATGGCAATTGTAGATTGCCCATCCAGCATGAATATGGGCCGGTACAGCCCGAATGGAATGGATGCCGTGCTGCCGTTAAAAGAACTAATGGATCCACAACAGGCAATCGGCAGTTGTTTTGTAAAGTCCTATCAGGTTGCGGATGATAAAAAGGCTGTATTTGAGGCGGCCCTAAAAGATTATACGGAAAATGTGGATACGGCGATGGGCTATGCATCCAAACAGTCGTTGGAGCAGGAGTTTTCTGGAATGGTCGGGGCTATTTCTGCGATAGGAATTGCGATGTCCATTGTAATAGCATTTGTCGGTATGCTAAACTTTATCAATGCGGTATTTACTGGAATTATTTCCAGGAAACGGGAATTTGCCATGTTACAAAGCATTGGCATGACAAAGGGCCAGCTGCGGGGCGTAGTGGTCTGCGAGGGGGTCTGCTATGTTATGGTCGCGGGCATGATAAGCCTGGTTGTGGGCAGCTTACTGGCATATGCAGTGCTTCATGCATTGAACAATGTAATTATGTTTTTTGAATACCGGTTCCAGATCTTGCCATTTTTAGTTATGTTCCCAATTTTGCTGGCCATAGCTGCCGTGGCCCCGGCAGTATCGTTTCACCAGATCTGTAAGGAAAGTGTTGTTGAGCGGCTGCTGGAAGCAGAATAAAGGCGGCTGTAACCAGGATATACTCACGGGCGGTAAAGTTTGCCATATAGCGTGAGGCAGTAACGCTCGTGAGTCGGCGTAAATTGGTAAAGTTTACTGCACACTAGTACACCGTAAAATAAATAACTGGCCATCTTGTTTGTCTAAATCTCCGGGAGCACATGGCAAAAATCCTCAATGTACCCCGGTACACCTCCGGTTTTTGCCATGCACTCTCGAAGATTTATCCGGCGCAATATAACCAGTTATTTATTTTACGGTGTACTGGTATAAATTGAAAGGGGATGATAGAATGAAAAAAGTAAAAAACGGGGTTATGGGCTATTGTATAGCAGCAATGGTGCTTTTTCCTTGCACCGTTGTAAGTGGGTGCGGGATAGGCAGCGGTAAGGAAACACAAGTATTAAAGCCGGTGGATATTGAGAAGCATACGGTCGACGCGGATCAACATACGGTAGATATTGATCAACATACGGCCGATATCAATCAGCATACGGTCGATGCGGATCAACATACCGTAGATATTGATAAACATACCAGGGACATTGACGCATATACGCCGAAGGTAGATTGGGATGCATTGGATACAGATGAATAGTTTCTGTTATTGCAAGCCTTTGTTGCAATGTTACTATTCGCTGGCCAATGTCATTTACTTAAGAAATCCCTAACCAGGAACGATGTTAATTGTGGCCTCCCGGACGCCCCCTCATCTGGTGTCCGGGAGGCCACAATGTAACACCCTATCTGAACGTATAACACGGAATCCCCCACAATCTGGCGTCCAAAATAAAAGCCAGCAGTCAGGCTGTTTTTTCATGGAAGAAATCATCAATTTTCTCTTTGAGTTCATCCGGCTTCATCATTTTTAAAAGGTACCCTTCCGGTTTTAAAGGCC
This sequence comes from uncultured Eubacterium sp., assembly GCA_947089855.1. Classification (GTDB taxonomy): domain Bacteria; phylum Bacillota; class Clostridia; order Lachnospirales; family Lachnospiraceae; genus Eubacterium_J. The sequence continues at coordinate 51,698 of CAMUML010000012.1, read as the reverse complement.
GTGCCTTATTAATCCGTTCCCTATCGACTGTGCCGGAAAGGAAGATAACCGGGATGTCCGCTAGATCGGCTTCTGAACGGATCATTTCCAATACCTGCATGCCGTTGCATACCGGCATTTCATAATCCAGTAATACCAGGTCTGGCCGGTGCAAGATCATGGAGCGGATCGCGGATAGGCCAGAGTTGGCCAAAACTACATCATAGTCCCCGCCCAGCAGTTGCTTCATAGCCTGCAGTACGATATTGGAATCATCTACAACCAGCACCTGTTTTTTCTTGACAGCCACGTTTGATTTTAGATACCGGCGGATTTCTGCAGTTGCATTGTCTGCATGGATGGCAGGCCCGACGGATTCCGTATCTGCTTTGATGCCAGTGCCAGCAGATCCTTGAAGCAAATGCGGCGCCATAACACAATATGCAAAATAGCCCTTTCCTGTGTCAAACAAAAAACTAAACTGCGGATGGTTCTTTGCGAAAATTCTTTGGAACTGTTCATAGGTCAACAAATTTTCTTCTTGTATTTCCATTACTTCATCTGTTGGAAAATGTAGCTGGATACGTTCCAAAAACTGCTGCGCCGTATATCGTGTGGCATTCACCATCATTACATTTAGTTTTTCTGATTTGGAGCCAATCACGCTGCCCATTGTGCTGACCAGCAGCTTTTCTTCAAATATCAGGATAAACTCCCATTTTTTGCCATTTTGCGCCCCATAGACAAGCCGGTAGTAAATGCCTTTTCCAAATTTTTCTCCGCTGTAATTATCACTGATCAACCGCGATTCAAGGCGGAACAAATCGTATAGGAGCTGGGTAACGACCTGTTTCATAGCCGATTGCTCTTCTTCCGGCAACAGGTCAACCCATTTGCTGATCACTTTGCCGGTAATAGCACGGTCTTCGGTCATGGTATGCCCCATTAGCCATCCTGCGCATACGCCTAAGAAATGCTTGACTGCATCTGGGGAATAACCGGTTTGTTCCAGCTCTTTTTCAATTTCCGGAAGTGTTTTTTTGCGGAAGCTGTCGTGCAGGCGCCTGTGCATTTCAAACCCACTATAACCAATAGACGCCATATAAACTTCTTCTTCTGAAAAGTGTTTCATAGCATGTTCTTTAAAGTACTTAATCCCTTCCCTGCATACCCATTCGCTTTTTGTTTCATTTTCGCCATAGGCAAGCAGTTTGTTCATAATGCTGAAAAGCTTTTTGTGTTCCCTGTCGATAATATCTACACCAATATTGTACCGGTCATGCCACATAAATTGATTGTTCATTTTATCCTCCTTCAACGTTATATATAAACGGCGTAAAATTTCAGCGCAATATCCTTTATTTCTGGCCCGCCGTTTATCGGGTTTATTGAGCAGTATTCAATCGCCGAATATATAGATAGCAAAATTATGTAGAAAGTCTGTGCCGCCAGGAGGCCGGCCGGATAGGCTGTAGGCCGATACGGCTGCTCCTGCTATTTCGGGCTTTGTATTTTGACACGAAAAAAATAGATTTGGGCTTTCAAACCCGGTCTGCGTTCCAGCCTTGCGTAAAGATTCATGGCTTTTTATTGTATATTGAAAAAGAGGTTGTAAACCGCTTAGATTTAAGGTTTTTTAGTACTTGCTAAATTACTTTTGCAAGGCAAATTATACCATATGCGGCTGTTTTTTTCAATATTCATTTTGATGGCGGAGAGGGCGCTGGAGATAACAAGGTTACTATGAGCGGCCCCCCCGGCCGTGAATAGTAACATAACAAGGGCGAGTTTAAAGAAAAAATTCTTGACATTTTCCCCAAACCTCTTTATGATAAGAAAAGATTTTACAAAGCGTTTACAAGTAAAAGGTAATGAGAAAGAGGAGTACACCGTTACGCCCATCAGAGAGGGACGTCCATCGGCTGGAAGATGGCCCGGGAGACGGATGGTAGAAGGTAGCTTTTGAACTGGGCAGCTGAACTAAAGTAAGCCGCCCCGCCCGTCCGCGTTATCAGGCAAAAAGACCCGGGAGTGTACAGCCCCGGAAAGAAAAGGTGGTACCGCGCTCATTCGCCCTTTATAGCCAGATGGCTGTGAAGGGTTTTTTTATTACGAAAATTTTGGAAAGGACAGCGAATATTATGAGTAAGACATTAGCAAAAACATATGACCCGGCTGGTATGGAAGAACGGCTGTATAAAAAATGGGAAGAAAACGGCTATTTCCATGCGGAAGTAGACCGCAGCAAAAAACCATTTACGATCGTAATGCCTCCGCCAAATGTAACGGGCCAGCTTCATATGGGGCATGCACTGGATAACACGATGCAGGACATTTTGATCCGCTATAAGAAAATGCAGGGCTACAATGCACTCTGGCAGCCAGGCACAGACCATGCGGCCATTGCGACAGAAGTACGTGTGACACAGGATTTAAAAGAAAAGGGGATTGACAAAAATGAGCTGGGCAGGGAAGGGTTTTTAAAAAGGGCCTGGGAATGGAAGGAAGAGTACGGCGGCCGTATCATAAACCAGTTAAAGCGCATGGGTTCGGCCGCAGACTGGCAGAGGGAACGGTTTACAATGGATGAAGGCTGTTCGAAAGCGGTGGAAGAAGTGTTTGTCCGTTTATATAAAAAAGGTTATATTTATAAAGGGAGCCGTATTATTAACTGGTGCCCGGTCTGTGGGACTTCGATCTCAGATGCCGAAGTAGAACATATCGACCAGAAGGGGCATTTTTGGCATATCCGCTATCCGGTAGCTGGTGAGGAGGGCAGGTTTGTAGAGATTGCAACGACCCGGCCGGAAACGATGTTTGGGGATACCGCGGTAGCAGTCAACCCGAAGGATGGGCGTTACCAGGATATTATTGGCAAGACACTGGTGCTTCCGGTAGTAAACAGGGAAATCCCGGTTATTGCAGACGAATATGTGGATATGGAATTTGGGACTGGGTGCGTGAAAATAACCCCGGCGCATGACCCAAATGATTTTGAAGTAGGCAGGCGGCATAGCCTTGCGCTTGTTAATGTGATGAACGATGATGCAACCATGAATGAAAATGCTGGAAAATATGCCGGTATGGACCGTTATGAATGCCGTGCAGCCCTGGTGGAAGATTTAAAAGCGATGGGCCTTTTGGCAGCAGTAAAGGAACATGAACATGCAGTAGGGACACATGACCGCTGCAATACAACGGTAGAACCGATGGCAAAGCCGCAGTGGTTTGTTTCAATGGAAGAAATGGCAAAACCGGCGATCCAGGCAATAAAAAATGGGGATTTGAAATTTGTGCCGGAGCGTTTTGAAAAAACATATCTACATTGGCTGGAAGGGATCCGGGACTGGTGTATTTCCAGGCAGCTTTGGTGGGGCCACCGTATTCCGGCCTATTATTGCCCGCAGTGTGGCGAAATGGTAGTGGCCAAGACGGAAGATAAGCCACATTCCTGCCCGAAGTGTGGCCATAACGGTATGGAACAGGATCCGGACACGCTGGATACGTGGTTTTCATCTGCTTTGTGGCCGTTTTCTACGTTAGGGTGGCCAGAACAGACGGAGGAAATGGAGTATTTTTATCCAACCGACGTACTTGTGACCGGATATGACATTATTATTTTCTGGGTAATCCGTATGGTATTTTCCGGATATGAACAGACTGGGAGATCTCCGTTCCATACGGTGCTGATACATGGGCTGGTACGGGATGCAAAGGGCCGCAAGATGAGCAAGTCTTTGGGGAATGGCATTGACCCATTGGAAGTAATTGATAAATATGGCGCAGATGCGCTGCGCCTGACACTGATCACTGGAAATGCACCGGGCAATGATATGCGTTTTTACTGGGAGCGTGTGGAGGCTTCGCGGAATTTTGCAAATAAAATATGGAATGCATCCCGGTTTATTATGATGAACTTGGAAGGAAAAACGGTAGTGCAGCCGTCCAGCGGGCAGCTGGAACCAGCGGACCGGTGGATTATTTCCCTTTTAAATACGCTTGTGCAGGATATGTCGGAAAATATGGATAAATATGAACTTGGCATTGCGGTACAAAAGGTGTATGATTTTATATGGGACGAATTTTGCGACTGGTATATTGAGATGGCAAAGCTGCGCACTTATAAATATGAAGAAATGCCACAGTCCGCTAATGCGGCACTGTGGACGCTGCGTATGGTGCTTGGCGAAGCAATGAAGCTGCTGCATCCGTTTATGCCGTTTATTACGGAGGAAATTTACTGCACACTGCATCCGCAGGAAACATCCATTATGCTGGCAGAGTGGCCGAAATATGACAAAGGCCTTCATGATGGGGAAGCGGAACTTATGATGGCGCATGTAAAAGATGTTGTCCGGGCTGTGCGCACGGTACGCAAAGATATGGATGTGCCAAACAGCAGGAAAGCAAAATTGTATATCGTTTCTGCAAATGAAAAGGTACGGGATATGCTGGAGTGTGCAAAAGCTTCCTATATGAATTTTACCTGTGCAACGGAAATATCGGTACAGGCGGACAATGCAGGTATCCCAAAAGACGCCGTATCTGCGGTTGTCCTGGATGCAGCAGTATATCTGCCGCTGGAAGAACTAGTAGATAAGGAAAAAGAAATCGAAAGGTTAAATAAGGACAAGGCCAAACTGGAAAAAGAGCTGGCACGTTCCCACGGGATGCTGAATAATGAAAAATTTTTAAGCAAGGCGCCGCAGGAAAAGATCGAAGAAGAAAAGAAAAAACTGGCTGGATATGAAAAAATGATGGAAGATGTGCGAAAAAGGCTGGCCCAGATGCAATAAATATGGCAGTAAACGCAAACAATTGCCTAAGATTTCGGATTTTCGGATATTTTCAAATAATATTTGTTGAAGTTTGTCTTGAATGATGGTAAAATTAGTGGGAATATACAATAGGTATTTAAGGAAGATGATGAATAAGGAGTGAAAGGTGGTAAGGTTATGCAGGCATTACAACTTGACAGAAAAGCAATAACATTTAGTCGGGATGCTATGACAGCATATCTGCGTTTACCAGAGCCTTTGGGGGGACAAAAGTATCGTTTGGAAGATGTCCAGGCAGCCTTGGCTGCCAGCGGAGTCAAAAGCGGTATTGATCAAGGAGAGATCCAGAACATGATCAGGGCTGGTATATATGACCGGCCCATTGCCGTCGCATCAGGCAAGGCACCGCAGGACGGAGTGGACGGGTATTATGAATATAAGTTCCAAAGCCAGCTTGACGGGAAGCCAAAGATTAAAGAAGACGGTTCCGTCAGCTATGCAATCCAGCTATTTGAAATGGTAACGGAAGGGCAGGTAATCGCAGTATATCATCCTGCAATCCAGGGTTCGGATGGATACACAGTCAAAGACACGCCAGTACGTGCAAGGCCAGGGAAAGAGCTTGTGCCGCTGCGCGGCAGGGGATTCCATTGTCTGGAAGACGGTGTTACTTACGTAGCTTCCATTACTGGCAAAATTGATGTAATAAACGATAAGATAAATATACTGCCTGTCTTTGAAGTGCCTGGCGATGTAGATGCTAATATGGGGAATATCGAGTTCCGCGGGGACATTATCGTGCATGGAAGCGTGTATGATGTGGAGTTGCGTGCGACTGGTACGGTTACCATAGATGGTGTTGTGCAAGGGGCCAGTATATATGCGAATAAGGACATTGTCGTATCTGGCGGCGTGCTTGGCAATGGTAAGAGTGTGGTCGACTCCAAAAGCTCTATATCTGCAAAGTTTTTTGAATTTGCAACGGTACGCTGCAAAGGGGATATTACAGCTGACATCTTTTTGAACAGCAATATCTACTGCGAGGGCAAAGCCAATGTTATGAGCAAGAAAGGATGCATCATTGGAGGCAGCGTCCATGCAGTATGCGGGATAGAGGCAAACAGCATCGGCAATAACGCAGAGATACGGACGCATGTCCTGGTAGGCAACAGCGGGGAAGTCCGTATGAAGATGGAAGAGCTGGTCAACAGCATTAAAACAGCGGCAGATAATATTACAAAAGCAGAAACAATCCTGCAAAAATTTGAAGAATTTGAAGAAAAAACGGGGCAGTCCTGTAAAGATGATCCAAGGCGTGTGCAGCTGGTAAGGATACGCGTCCGCGATATGGCGCGCAAAGCAGCAGATGAAGATGCGCTGCGGAAACTGGAGACAATGGTAGACAATGGACGGGGTGCAAATGTAAAGGTCCGCAGAAAGGTTTACCCGGGCGTACATGTATCCATCGATACATGCGACGCAAGGTGCAAGGAAGAATTTCAGGATATTATTTTTATAAAGCAGCAGGAACGGGTAGTTATGCGCAAGCTTTCTGACTGGGGCGAAGAATAAGCGTTGCCGGTAGGCGTGCATTTGTTCATTGCTATGCACTACAGAAAATGCAATGTATGCAGGTTATTGGAATGTGGAATCGGACATTTTATCAGTTTCATATTGGTAATGTCCGGTTCCTTTTGGCTTTTTAAACGCTTTAGGAACTGTGAAAAGATAACTTTAGCAAGTATACTGCAAAGTTATTTTTTCGCAGTTCCTTAGCCTGTAAGAAAAACAAGAAAAAACAAGATAACCGTTCCTTTACAAACAGGCAGGATATGCTATAATGGATTCGTTTAAGGAATCAGACGGAGGTATTACAGATGATAGATTTTGAGGAAGAATTAAAAAAATTTCAGCCAAGTTTGGAAGTAGAAGAAGCAGAGGAGGCAATTTATAACCATGACCTGACCGATATGACAGATATTCTGCAAGAGATGATGAAAGAAGCAAGACGCAACAGATAAAACAGGAAGGAGCAGATATGGAATGTTATAAATGTAAAGCACCCTTAGGGCCGGAAGATACCTGCCCGAAATGCGGGGTGAACGTAAAGATGCATAAGAAGCTCATAGCTGTTTCCAATGCCTATTATAATATTGCGCTTGAACGGGCAAAAGTCAGGGATTTATCGGGGGCTGTACAGGCACTGCAGGCAAGCTTGCAGTACTACAAAGCAAATATCCACGCAAGGAACCTGCTTGGACTGATCTATTATGAAATCGGGGAAACGGTTTCTGCATTAAGCGAATGGGTCTTAAGCAAAAACTACCGGGAAAAGGATAATGCCGCAGACCGCTACTTGTCCGATGTGCAGAGTAATCCGGCACTGTTAAATACGATTAACCAGACAATTAAAAAGTACAACCAGGCGCTGGTTTACTGCCGCCAGGACAGTATGGACCTTGCAGCGATCCAGTTAAAAAAGATATTATCTACCAACCCAAAGCTCGTAAAAGCGCACCAGCTGTTGGCGCTTTTGTATATCCGGGAACAAAAGTATGATCTGGCAAGGAAATCGCTGCGTGCAGCAGAGCGCATCGACCGCAGGAATACGACGACCATGCGGTATTTAGCAGAAATTGATGAACAAGTTGGCGCCAGGGAAGAGAAAGGGAAAAGGCACAGGAAAAAAGAAAACAAAGTAAAATACAATACCGGCAACGATACGATTATCCAGCCGACAAACTTGCGGGACAATTCCGGATGGATGATGATCTTAAATATCCTGGTGGGCCTGGTTATTGGCGTTACGGCAACCTATTTTTTAATTGTTCCGAGTATCCGCCAGAACCTGCAAAAAGATGTCAATGCAGCGGTATCGGACGCAAGCGATGAAATCGCTTCCAAAAACCAGGAAATACAGGATCTGGAAGGGCAAGTATCAAAATATAAAAAAAATGCGAAAGATTCCAAAGAAGATAGCGAGGAGTCCAAGTCGCGTCTGGACAGCTACAGCAAGCTGCTGACCGCCTTCCAGTCTTATCAGCAGGACGGCGTAGATGCTGCAAAAGAGGCGCTCGCACAGATTGATGCCGGGCAGCTGGATGCACAGGCGAAGAAAGTATACGATTCCATGCAGACCGATGTAACGGCAAAGTTTTTGCAGTCTACATATGACGAAGGGTATTCCGAGTACCGGAAAGGGAACTATGCGAAATCAGTGGAGCTGTTCCAAAAAGTGGTAGATGCAGACGATACGTACCACAACGGCGATGCCGTCTATTATCTGGCACAGTCATGCCGCAACACGCAGGATTATGTAAAGGCAGTGGAACTTTACCAGAAGGTGATAGACGAGTATCCGAATACGGATAAAGCGCAGAATGCAAAAAATTATCTACAGCAGCTGCAGCCAATGGTTGGGGACAGCCAGCAGCAGGAAAATGGAGGCACGCAGGCCGGTACCCAGCAGCCTGCAGGCGGAACACAATAAAATGGCAGGCTATATAAGCAGCATGGCCATATAAAGAAATGAAAAGGGGCATATAGCAGCAGATAGGCTTAAGCGCCTTAAAAAACATAAGAAGAAAATAAGCAGATCAAGGAGATACGAAAGATGTTGGCCATAGGCAGGCCGGCATCTTTTTTTGTTGGCGTTATATTATAAATAGCAGGAGGACAGGAAACTATGGAATGTCATTATGAATTAAAAGCAGGATGCCTTACTATATCCATGCCAAAGGAGCTGGACCACCACAGTGCCGAACAGCTGCGTTTGGAGGCCGACCTACTAATTGATTCCTACCGGGTAAGGAACCTGATTTTTGATTTTACTGGGACGGAGTTTATGGACAGTTCCGGTATCGGCGTACTGATTGGAAGGTGCCGGAATATGAATTACTGCGGGGGCAGCGTCCGGGCGCAGCATATGAATGAGCGGATCCAGAAAATATTCCGGATTTCTGGGCTTCATAAATTGATGGAAACGGAGGCGGCAGCAAATGAGTAGACGCAATGAGATGAGTATCCGCTTTGATTCGTATTCGGTCAATGAGGGTTTTGCAAGGGTGGCAGTGGCAGCATTCCTTGCAGACCTTGACCCCACTTTGGACGAGCTTGCAGACGTTAAAACTGCAGTATCAGAGGCGGTGACTAATTCGATTATACATGGCTACGAAAACCATATCGGAAAAATATATTTAACCTGTGCCAAAGAGCAGCAGCGGATACGGATTGAAGTAGTGGATTATGGAAAAGGGATTGAGGATGTGCCGAAAGCAAAAGAGCCGTTTTTTACGACACGCCCAGAGCTGGAGCGTTCCGGCATGGGGTTTGCATTTATGGAGGCATTTATGGATGATGTGGAGGTGGATTCTTCTCCGGGCCAGGGGACAACTGTGCGTATGGTAAAGCAGTTTGGGGCAGGGGCCTAGGAAGATGGATGGGACAATGGCTTTACTCCTGCAGGCGCAGCAGGGGGATGTGGGTGCAAAAGAAGAGTTAGTCAAGCAAAATCTGGGATTAGTAGGAAGTATTGTCAAAAGGTTTGAGCACCGCGGGCATGACAGGGAAGAATTGTTCCAGATTGGCAGCATAGGGTTGATCAAAGCAATTGATAAATTTGATGTTACATATGAGACTGCATTTTCTACTTATGCAGTCCCGCTTATTAGCGGCGAGATCAAGCGGTTCCTCCGCGATGACGGGCTGGTCCGGGTCAGCAGGAGCTTAAAAGAAAATGGCTGGCGTATCCGCAAAGCAGCAGAAAAAATAAGCCAGGAAAACGGCCGTGAAGCAACGATGCAGGAACTAGTACAGGCGACTGGGCTTGGCCGGGAAGATATTGTAATGGCGCTGGAAGCAAATATGGAAGTGGAATCCATATACCGCAGCGTTTACCAGTCTGACGGAAGCGAATTGTACCTCGTCGACCAGATTGCATCCCAAAAAGGTTCTGGCCCACCGCTTGGAACTGGCCAGCCGGAAGGCTGCGTACTGCATCATGGGCAGGCGGATCTGGAAAAAGAAAAAATTCTGGACGAAATGTTGATCGGGCAGCTTTTAGAAGGGCTGGAAGAGCGTGAGCGCAGGCTGATTGAACTGCGCTATTTTAAAGAACAGACCCAGACGCAGACAGCGCAGGAGCTAGGCATGAGCCAGGTGCAGGTGTGCAGGCTTGAGAAGAAAGTGCTGTTGAAAATGCGCAAGGAAGCAATGGCGTAGGTGTCCTGTTTTAAGCGGCCTTCCAGCGTCCATCCCGCCATCCCCCAGGGTTACTATTCACGGCCTGGGGGGGGGCCGCTCATAGTAACCATACGGGGCGATATTGGAAGTTTGCTTTGCAAAATCGCCCCTCACTCCTGAATCATGTTTTCACGGAATGCGCAGTTTATGCGCATTCCTGGCCCGTGAATAGTACCCCCAGGCCTTAGAATCTAAAAATACATTCCTAAGATTCTTGACGTTATCCAAACAGCCATGCTATAATTCGGATAATTCGTGTATTCTAAATCCGCCAGTGCAAGGCGTTAAAACAGGCGGTGCCAGCCAATTGCAGCCGGGAAAATTGGCGGAAACAGGCAGGTACATTTCGATAAAAATTTCAAATGATTGGAGGAAACAGGCAATGGTGAAAAGGTTCCGATTCGGGGCGCCGATTGAGACAGAAGCAGTTTTAGAAAAAGGTGCGCAGCAGGACAAGCAGCAGCTTTCCCTGGTACAGACGGCAGACGGGCTGGAGTATGAAATGCCAGACGATATGATTGTCTATGGGCTGGGTGAAAATACAAGGGGGATAAATAAACGTGGCTGGATATATGTCAGCAACTGTACGGATAACCCGCACCATAACGAAGGGACACGGTCACTGTACGGCGCGCATAATTTTTTGCTGTTAAGCGGCGAAGGGCAGCAGTTAGGGCTGTTTATTGATACCCCGGCCAAAGTAACGTTTGACATTGGCTACAGCAGGTACAACCTGCTCCGGATTACGGCGGGCCAAGATTATGATTTGTATGTAATAGAAGGCAGCACGCCTGCACAAGTAGTCCAGGAGTTCCGCCAGTTGATTGGACGAAGCTATATCCCTCCGAAATGGGCCTTTGGGTATGGACAGAGCCGTTGGAGCTACTTGTCTTCGGATGAGGTACGTGAAGTCGTCAGAGGCCACCGGGAAAAGGGGCTGCCGTTAGACAGCGTGTACTTGGATATTGATTATATGGAACGGTACAAAGACTTTACGGTAGACCGGGAGCAGTTTGCAGATTTTGAACAGCTTGTTTCAGAAATGAAACAGGAACATATCCATCTGGTGCCGATCATCGATGCAGGCGTGAAAGTAGAAGAAGGGTATGACGTCTATGAAGAAGGGGAAAAAGAAGGGTATTTTTGCAAAGATGAAGAAGGGAATGATTTTATTGTCGGCGTTTGGCCTGGCAGATGCTGTTTTCCAGATATGTTGAACGACAAAGCAAGGGCATGGTTTGGGAACAAATATAAAGTGCTGCTGGATAAAGGCATCGACGGGTTTTGGAACGATATGAATGAGCCGGCGGTTTTTTATTCTGAAAAACGGCTGAAAAAAGTTTTTGAAAAACTGCAGGATTATCAGGGCCAGAATTTGGATGTCAATACCTTCTTTGAATTTCAGGCATTGGCTGCCGGTGTTTCCAACAATGAGGAAGATTACCGCTCTTTTTATCATAATTACCGTGGCGAGAAAATACGCCATGATAAAGTACACAACCTGTTTGGCTATTATATGACCCGTTCTGCATCCGAAGCATTTGAAAGGCTGGAACCGGAAAAACGGATCCTGATGTATTCACGGTCGTCTTATATTGGGATGCACCGCTATGCCGGCATTTGGCAGGGGGATAACTTATCCTGGTGGTCGCATCTTTTGATGAATTTGAAAATGATGCCATCGCTGAATATGTGTGGATTTTTATATACAGGAGCAGATATAGGCGGCTTTGGCGGGGATGCAACAGAAGACCTTGTTATCCGATGGCTGTCGTTTGGAGTATTTACGCCGCTGCTGCGCAACCATGCGGCACGGGGGACAAGGCAGCAGGAGGCGTACCGGTTTCCACGTACCAACCTATTTCAGAATGTATTAACGGCCCGCTACTGTATGCTGCCTTATCTATACAGCGAATTTATGAAGGCAGCGCTGCGTTCCACAATGATGTTTTCACCGCTTGGATTTGTATATCCGTCTGACCAGACCGCCAGGCAGGTGGAAGACCAGCTGTTTGTTGGGGAAAATATTATGATTGCACCAGTATATGAACAGAATGCATCCGGCAGGACCGTATACTTCCCAGAAACAATGAAGCTGCTGCGTTTCCATGACGGCGGGGTTTTGGAAGGGTCCGTATACGAAAAAGGATGGGCATACGTAGAAATGCCGCTTGGGGATGTATGTGTATTTATCCGTGACGGCTACCTGTTGCCACTTGCCAAAGGCGGCAGCCATGTAGCAGAGGTGGATTTTGAGGATCTGCGGCTTTATACATGCGGCAGCGACGTAAAATCATATGAATATTATATGGATGACGGGGAAACGAAGGATTATTCGCTGGATAAATATATCCGAATTTTAAAGGCAGAATAAGGGGGAGAAAGCCGCAAGCGGACGGACTGGTTATCCGCCGCCGTCCGTAACGGCATTTCCAAGCCTATTCTTAAAGCAGGTTCCTGCGCAGCTCTTCCCCACTATGGCGGCAGAGCAGTGCCGGGGCTATGTCCAGGACAGTTTTACAGCCGCTGATGCCATCCTGGTGTAACCGGAATGCCGCCCTGGCATATGCGGCCAGCACACAGGCTGTAAATTCCGGGTTGGAATCCAGTTTCAGGCTGTATTCGACTACATGCTTATGTTCGGATTCCCAGCCAGTTTTTCCGCTTCGGATTACAAAGCCTCCGTGCGGGATACCGCTGTGGTTTGCACGGAGTTCTTCCAAGGAAATAAAGTGCACGGTGGTATCATAATCTGCAAAATAATTTGGCATTTCCTTGATTTCTTTTTCAATTGCAGCCAAGTCGGCGCCTGGTTCTGCAACTACAAAGCATTCCCGGGTATGTTTTTCGCGGGTAGAAAGTACTGGGGTTTCCCCACGCCTAACTGCATCTAACGCAGCAGGTACTGGCACGGTGTACTGCCTTGCGTCCACTACGCCCTTAATCCTGCGGATGGCATCTGAATGCCCCTGGCTGACGCCCCTGCCCCAAAACGTATAGCTAGCCCCATCCGGCAGGATGGCATCTGCGTAAACACGGTTTAAAGAAAACATGCCAGGATCCCAGCCTACCGAAATAATGCCGATGTTGCCGGATTCTTTTGCCGCCTTGTCTACGTTGGCATAATGCTGCGGGATATTGGCGTGGGTGTCAAAACTGTCGACAACATTAAAATATTTAACATATTCCGGCGTCTGTACCGGCAGGTCTGTGGCGCTTCCGCCGCAAAGGATCAGGACATCGATTTCTTTTTGGTGCTTTAAAATTTCATGGATGGAATAAACAGGGGTATTAGCAGTTAAAACTGGTACTTGTGCAGGCTCCCTGCGCGTAAATACAGCTGCTAATTCCATATCTTCATTCTGGCGGACCGCGCATTCTACGCCGCGGCCAAGATTGCCATAGCCTAAAATTCCAATTCGGATAGTCATATTGGCTCCTTTCTTTTCCTCAAATGAATCGTTCCAGCGCAATGATAGTAGTTGTGTGCCTGGCTATAAGGACAGGATATATTATGGATGGAGGAAAGTCAAGTGGGAGGTAGGCCAGCAAGAATTTTGTTAAAAAACTATAAATTCTATTGACATTTGCAGATTTTACTTTATAATTAGTGAAAACTAAATAGTCCAGAAATTCAAACTAGCAGCCAGCATATGATTTATATGATGCTTCTAAATCCAGAAGCATATTTTTTTAACCGGGAGTTAGCACTCGCATCACAAGAGTGCTAATAAGAAGAATCGATGCTGTAAACCAGCTATCTGAAGGACAATCGCACATTCTTACCTCTTTCGCATTTGTTTTACATAAAAGGGCAGGAAATTTCCTGTATGTATGGCAGGGGATGAATTGCCAAAGAAGAATGAATAAAATCTAAGTATCAATTTCACAACCAATATTACAAACAGCGGCTGGCTGTGCCGTTTGCATATCAAAAAGGAGGATGCCATATGGATAGACAGGAAACTTTAGAACCTGACGTAATTGAGACGGATGTTGCAAGGCTGTCACACGAATTGACATACCGCAGATATTTATTGAATAATGGCCGTATCCGCAGTTTTTTCCAGAAATTAAGCATACCGGAGTATCTCGCACTGCATATTATCGAAGAGGCAGGCAATGATGCGATTTATTCTGGCCGGACTTACCTGCAGGACATCGCAGATAAAATGCAGCGGTCAATACGCCAGACATCCCGTATGGTAAAAGCATTGCAGGAACGTGGGCTGGTCGTTTGGTCACATGATGGGGATGGAAGTGAAGGCACGTATGTGACGATTACAGAATCTGGGCGGAAAATGCTGACAGAAGAGGAAGAAGTACTTAAAAAGTACTATGGAAAAGTAATTTCAAGCTATGGCAGGGATAATTTTATCCAGCTTTTAAAGCTTATGAAACAATTAGAAACGGTTATGGGTGCAGAAGCCGAGCAGGAAGAAACGGAGGCGGATACGATTGGGCAAAACGACGACAATGAATGATTATATGGAAAAACAAGGACAGGCATGCCGCAGGAACGATATGATTTCACCGAGGCTGTTTGAAGAATATGGCGTGAACCTGGGCCTGCGGGATGAAAAAGGAAACGGCGTGCTGACCGGGCTGACCAAAATATCAAAAATTGTTTCTACAAAGGTGATCAATGGGCAGAAGCATCCATGTGACGGGGAATTGTGGTACCGTGGCTATAAAGTGGAGGATTTGATCCAAAGCCTGGCAAAAGAGGAGCTTGGGTTTGAAAAAATCGCATATCTGCTTTTAATTGGCGAGTTCCCAACCGAAAGCGAATACCAGCAATTTATGCAGATTATTGGAGAATACCGCCAGCTTCCGTCCAATTTTACCAGGGATGTCATTATGAAGAAGCCGAGTGCAGATATAATGAACACGATGACCAGAAGCATCCTTTCTTTGGCTTCGTATGATGCGCTTGCGATGGATACAAGTATCCAAAACAGCCTGCGCCAATGCATCCAGCTGATCAGCCAGTTTCCGGTACTTGCAGTTTATGGCTATAATGCGTATAATTATTATGAGAACCAATCCAGCATGATCATACACAATCCAGACCCGGCGTTGTCGACGGCTGAGAATATATTGATGATGTTACGGCCTGACCGCCAATATAGCCAGGTAGAGGCTAAGACGCTGGATACGGCGCTTTTGCTTCATATGGAGCATGGGGGCGGCAACAATTCTACTTTTACAACAAGGGTGGTGACTTCCAGCGGGTCTGATACCTATTCTACGATTGCTGCGGCAATGTCGTCTTTAAAGGGCCCGAAACACGGGGGTGCTAATATTAAGGTAATGGAGATGATGGCCGATATACGTTCGCATGTCCATGATTATGCAGACAAGGAAGAATTGTCGGCATATTTGTCCAAGATATTGGCAGGCGAGGCATTTGACGGCAAAAAATTAATCTATGGAATGGGGCATGCGGTCTATACGCTGTCCGATCCAAGGGAACGCGTATTCAAATATTATGTAGAAAAGCTGGCTGAAGAAAAGGGCAGGCAGCAGGATATGCTGCTTTATCAAAATATTGAAGACCTGGCTCCGGCTTTAATAGGGGAAAAGCGCAATATTTTTAAAGGCGTCAGCCCGAATGTAGATTTTTACAGCGGATTTGTCTATGAAATGCTCGGCATCCCACAAGAGCTGTATACTGCGATGTTTGCGGTAGCAAGGATTGTTGGGTGGAGTGCGCACCGGCTGGAAGAATTGATCTGTACGGACAAGATTATACGCCCGGCATATATGAGCGTAATGGAAAAGCGGGAAATAAGCGTATAACGCAGATAAATAACAGGAGGTTAACAAAGAGGTTTATGGGCGATTATAAAATAAATACAAAATGTGTGCAGGCAGGCTATACGCCTGGTAATGGGGAGCCGCGCCAGATACCGATTATCCAGTCTACAACGTTTAAATATGATACAAGCGAAGAAATGGGGAAATTATTTGATCTGGAAACCCAAGGCTATTTTTACACAAGGCTCCAAAATCCGACCAATGACCATGTAGCGGCCAAGATAGCTGCATTGGAAGGTGGGACGGCAGGGATGCTAACTTCATCCGGGCAGGCGGCAAACTTTTATGCTTTGTTTAATATTTGTGAATCCGGCAGCCATATTGTAGCGTCTTCCGCTATTTATGGAGGTACGTTTAACTTGATTTCCGTGACAATGGCTAAAATGGGGATTGAAGCGACGTTCGTAGCGCCTGACTGCAGCGAGGAAGAACTGCATGCAGCATTTAAGGAAAACACAAAGGCTGTTTTTGGCGAAACGATTGCGAACCCGGCCCTCTCCGTGCTGGATATTGAAAAATTTGCAGCAGCTGCCCATGCGCATGGCGTACCGCTGATTGTAGACAATACGTTTCCAACACCAGTAAACTGCCGTCCATTCACATGGGGTGCGGATATTGTAACGCATTCCACTACAAAATATATGGACGGGCATGGGGCGGCAGTAGGCGGTGCAGTCGTAGATTCCGGGAAGTTTGACTGGATGGCCTATGCGGATAAATTCCCAGGGCTATGTACGCCGGATGAATCCTATCACGGCATTACCTATGCAGAAAGATTTGGAAAAGAAGGCGCTTTTATATATAAATGTACGGCCCAGCTTATGCGTGACCTTGGAAGTATCCAGTCCCCGCAGAATGCTTTCCTGTTGAACCTTGGCCTGGAATCCCTGCATGTGCGTATGCAACGCCATGTGGAAAATGGACAGGCAGTTGCGGAGTTTTTGCAGAAGCATCCAAAAGTGGCCCATGTTACCTATCCGGGCCTTGCGGGGGATAAATATTATGGGCTGGCACAAAAATACATGCCGCATGGCGGATGTGGGGTTGTGTCATTTGAACTGGAAGGCGGACGCCCGGCAGCGGAAGCATTTATGAAGCGTTTAAAGCTGGCTGCAATTGAAACACATGTGGCGGATGCAAGAACCTGCTGCCTGAATCCGGCATCGTCTACCCACAGGCAGATGAGCGACGCGCAGCTAGCAGCGGCAGGTATACCGGCGGGGCTTGTACGCATGTCATGTGGGCTGGAAGACAAGGAGGATCTGATTTCTGACTTGGCGCAGGCCTTGGATGCGTAACCAATGCCATTATAACCGTTTGGGCTGCCAGAATTTACAGTAATGTAGCTAAGAAAGTGATTGGCTGGCGGCCCACCCTATCTGAACGGTTACGCTTAAGTAAATGACATTGCCCGTGAATAGTAACAACTGTAACTACGGATTTGTGGAATATCGTAGAAAAGTAGATGCTTATTTGGTAAAATATGTTATAATAAAGGGAAAGGTACTATCCGGCTAGTGAACTGGCTGCTTATGATTGCTATGAATTTCAAGTAGCCGCTATACCAGTACACTGGCAGCAGGATGGCAACCGATATTAAATAATTTTATTTCAGTCAGGAGGTATATTTAAGGTGGCAAGATTTACATTACCGCGTGATTTGTACCACGGGAAAGGCGCACTGGAAGCATTAAAGACATTTCAGGGGAAAAAGGCCATGATCTGTGTGGGCGGCGGTTCGATGAAACGTTTTGGTTTTTTAGACCGTGCGCAGCAGTATTTAAAGGAAGCTGGTATGGAAGTAGAACTGTTTGAAGGCATTGAACCAGACCCGTCTGTCGAGACGGTTATGAAGGGTGCACAGGCAATGGCAAAGTTTGAGCCGGACTGGATCATTGCAATGGGCGGCGGTTCCCCGATTGATGCGGCAAAGGCGATGTGGATTAAATACGAATACCCAGATATTACATTTGAAGATATGTGTAAAGTATTCGGCATTCCAAGCCTTCGGAAAAAAGCACATTTTTGTGCAATTTCTTCTACATCCGGGACAGCTACGGAAGTAACGGCGTTTTCGATCATTACCGATTACCAGAAGGGGATTAAATACCCAATTGCCGATTTTGAGATTACACCAGATGTAGCGATTGTAGATCCTGATTTGGCAGAAACAATGCCGCAGAAACTAACTGCACATACTGGTATGGATGCGATGACGCATTCCATAGAGGCTTATGTATCTACGGCCCACTGTGATTACACAGACCCGCTTGCATTGCATTCGATTAAGATGATTCAAAATAACTTGGTAGCTTCTTACAACGGTGATATGGAAAAACGTGCGTCCATGCATAATGCACAGTGCCTTGCAGGCATGGCATTTTCCAATGCACTTCTTGGGATTGTGCATTCAATGGCACATAAAACAGGCGCTGCATTTGCCGATCATGGCGCACATATTATTCATGGGGCAGCCAATGCAATGTATCTGCCAAAAGTCATTGCATTTAATGCCAAAAATGAAGAAGCAAAGAAACGTTATGGTGAAATTGCAGATTTTATGGGGCTTGAAGGGGCAACACTGGATGAAAAAGTCAATGCGTTGATCGCATATCTGAGGAAAATGAATGACGAACTGAATATCCCTCATTGTATCCAGCATTATGGTCCGGACAGTTATCCGGCGCAGGCGGGCTTTGTACCGGAAGCGGTTTTTTTAGAACGCCTGCCTGAGATTGCAGCCAACGCTATCTTAGATGCATGTACTGGCTCTAACCCACGCCAGCCAAGCCAGGAAGAAATGGAAAAATTGTTAAAGTGCTGTTATTATGATACCGAAGTAGATTTTTAATAAAAAGTAACGCCGGGCAGCCAGGCAACAACGAAACAAAGAATAGAGAGGGATGGCAAATGGAACAGAAATTTTATATTTGTGAGCACTGTGGAAATATTATAGCAATGGTTAAGGATGCTGGAGTACCGGTGATGTGCTGCGGCCAGAAAATGAAAGAGATCGTTCCTGGGACAACAGATGCTGCAGTAGAAAAACATGTCCCTGTATACACGGTAGAAGGCAATCTGGTAAAAGTAAACGTAGGTTCAGCAGAACATCCTATGATGCCAGAGCATTACATAGAATGGGTATCTTTACAGACAAAACAAGGGAACCAACGCAAAGTACTGCATCCTGGAGATAAGCCAGAAGTATGTTTTGCTATCTGTGAAGGCGATGAGGTAACAGCAGTATACGCTTATTGTAATCTGCACAGCCTTTGGAAAGCAGAATAAAAAGCAGCCAATCACTTTGAGCCGAACGCGCATCTGGCGGTGCCAGATGCGTGGTTTGGCAATCACATCTGAATTAGACTGGGCCATTTAGGATTGTTTATAAAATGGCCAACTATAAATTATAAATATACAAATTTTATGTTGTAAAATAGTCCATTCCTACGTCAATGATGCCATTCGAAGATTCCATCTGCAGTTCGAAACGTAAATCATCGATAGCTTTCATACATCCAGAAACATTTTTTAGAATGTCCTGCCCCCAGAAGTGGATGGGTACCCAGTCCATTGCGATCAGCTTTAAATCAGCCTCACGGTCACGTGCCATATTGCGTTCAATTTTCTTGATCCAATAGTCTTTGTTTTGGCCAAGCTGCTGCTTCTTAATTTCCCAATTGTATCCGTGGAAAAATTCACTGTCGCAAAATATGGCAATTTTATATTTTGTGATTGCAATATCCGGGGAACCGGGCAAGGCTTTATAATTTTTCCGATAGCGGTATCCTTTCTGCCATAAAGCTTTACGCAAGATTCGTTCAATTTTGGTATCCGTACTTTTAATATGGCTCATAGTGCGGCTACGCTGTTCAGGTGTCATAGTATCCATAAATGCCTCTTTTCATTGTGTGGATTTATAAATGGGTTTATTATATTTTGATTTAGTTCAGACAGGTATTATATTATTGCTTTGCGGATTTTGGTTATCAGGCTTTCCAACGAATAGTTTGAACCTATATAAGTATACTCAATAAATGGAACACTAGCAACTATATTAAGAAAAAATGCTTAAAATTGGCAATCTTAGCCATTAAAATCGAAAAGGCTATCTGCAGTTGCTGGTAGTCTTTTTGGTTTATACATATTTAAAACCAGCGCTTCATAAAATTTTCACACAATTTTAGCACTCACCTCTTGACAGTGCTAACAATCGGTGTTATATTTCTTTCAGATAAAACAAAAGTCCCTAATCCGGGCATCCTAACCATACACCCGGAATGAAAAGGAGGCATATTATATGAATATTCAAAAATTTACGCAAAAATCAATCGAAGCGGTAAATGGATGTGAAAAACTGGCATATGAATATGGCAATCAGGAAATTGAGCAAGAGCATCTTCTAGTGGCGTTGCTGCGCCAGGAGGATGGCTTAATCTTGAAGCTGATTGAAAAAATGGAAATTAATAAAGAGCATTTTATGGATAACGCGGTCCGCCGATTGGAAGCTCGGGTAAAAGTATCTGGCGGTGGACAGGTATATGTGGGAAAGCACTTAAACCAGGTGCTCATCAGCGCAGAGGATGAAGCGAAGCAGATGGGGGACGAATATGTTTCGGTAGAGCATTTGTTTTTAAGCCTGCTGAAATATCCGAACCAGGCAATGAAAGATGTTTTCCGCGAATATGGGATTACCAGGGAGCGTTTTTTGCAGGCGCTTTCGACTGTACGGGGAAACCAGCGCGTGACTTCTGATAACCCGGAGGCTACGTATGATACGTTGGAAAAGTATGGGTATGATATGGTTGAGCGTGCGAGGGCACAAAAATCTGACCCAGTGATTGGGCGTGACAGCGAAATCCGCAATGTCATCCGTATCCTGTCGCGTAAAACGAAAAATAACCCGGTTTTGATCGGCGAGCCAGGCGTGGGCAAAACGGCGGTTATTGAAGGGCTCGCACAGCGGATTGTACGCGGGGATGTGCCGGAAGGGCTAAAAGACAAGCGGCTGTTTGCACTGGATATGGGTGCGCTTGTGGCAGGTGCAAAGTACAGGGGGGAATTTGAAGAACGTTTAAAAGCGGTGTTGGATGAAGTGCGCAAAAGCGAGGGGCAGATTATCCTGTTTATCGATGAACTGCACACGATTGTAGGCGCAGGCAAGACAGATGGCGCTTTAGATGCTGGAAATATGCTAAAGCCTATGCTGGCCAGGGGGGAGCTGCATTGCATCGGTGCGACTACGTTGGACGAGTATCGGGAGTATATTGAAAAGGACGCTGCACTGGAGCGGCGTTTCCAGCCAGTTATGGTGGATGAGCCGACTGTGGAGGAAACTATTTCTATTTTAAGGGGGCTAAAAGAACGTTATGAGGTGTTTCATGGCGTTAAGATTACAGACAGTGCGCTTGTTTCCGCAGCTGTTTTGTCGCACCGTTATATTTCCGACCGTTTCCTGCCGGATAAGGCGATTGACCTGGTGGATGAGGCGTGCGCGCTGATTAAGACGGAGCTGGATTCCATGCCGGCGGAACTGGATGAATTGAACCGCCGCGTGATGCAGCTTCAGATTGAAGAAACGGCTTTGAAAAAAGAGTCTGATAAGTTAAGCCGTGACCGCCTGGAGCATCTGCAAAAAGAGCTTGCCGAATTAAACGGTGCATTTCAGACGAAAAAGGCGCAATGGGACAATGAGAAGAAATCCATTGAAAAGGTGCAGGGCCTGCGGGAAGAATTAGAGCAGGTAAAGAAAGAGATCGCACAGGCAAAGCAGCAGTATGATTTGAATAAGGCTGCGGAGCTGCAGTACGGAAGGCTGCCAGAAATCCAAAAGCAATTGGACGAAGAGGAGGATAAAGTAAAAGGCGAAGCGTTTTCGCTTATGCATGAAAATGTCAGTGATGAAGAAATAGCAAGGATCATTTCCCGCTGGACTGGTATACCGGTTGCAAAATTAACAGAGGGCGAGCGCAGCAAAACGCTGCATTTGGACGATGAACTGCATAGGCGGGTCATCGGGCAGGATGAAGGTGTGACGAAAGTAACAGAAGCCATTATCCGTTCCAAGGCAGGGATTAAGGATCCGTCCAAGCCGATTGGATCGTTCCTGTTTTTAGGCCCGACGGGCGTCGGCAAGACAGAATTGGCAAAAGCGCTTGCTGAAAGTTTGTTTGATGATGCGAATAATATGGTGCGCCTGGATATGAGCGAATATATGGAGAAATATTCGGTATCGCGTTTGATCGGTGCGCCTCCTGGATATGTCGGCTACGAAGAGGGCGGACAGCTGACGGAAGCAGTACGTAGGAAACCATATTCGGTTGTATTGTTTGATGAAATAGAAAAGGCGCACCCGGATGTGTTTAATGTGCTTTTGCAAGTCCTGGATGACGGGCGTATTACCGATTCACAAGGCCGTACAGTGGATTTTAAAAATACGATCTTGATTATGACATCGAATATCGGCTCCATGCATCTATTGGAAGGCATTGATGAAAAAGGGGATATACAGCCGGAATGTTCCAAGGCTGTTATGGATGAACTGCGTGCCAGCTTCCGGCCGGAATTTTTAAACCGGCTGGATGAGATTATCTTATTTAAGCCTTTGACGCCGCAGGACATCGGCAGTATCATCCACCTTTTGATGGAGGACTTAAACAAGCGCCTGGCAGAAAGGGGGCTGTCGATTGCCCTGACGCCGGAAGCGGAACGGTATGTTGTGGAAAACGGCTATGATCCGGTTTATGGCGCAAGGCCGTTGAAACGGTTCCTGCAAAAATCGGTGGAAACACTGGCTGCCAAGATTATCCTCGCCGATGAAGTAGTGGATGGGGATACGATTTTGATCCGCCTGTCCGGGGGTGTATTGGAGGCAGTGCGCAGTGAAAATGCAGTATAAATAAAAATCTGCAGCATATATATAGAAGCAAGAATGTAGCGGCTGGAGCCTGCAGTTGAAAAAATATATTCCCAGAATTATGATTTCACTTACTGTAATTATTCTGTTCCTAGGTATGTCTGCTGTTATGCAAAAAGCAGATATGCGCCAGGCAGATTATCAGGAGTCATCCGCAAACAGCGTGAGCCAGGATGCAGATGCGGGGGAAGGCGGGCCTGCTGGCGATTTGCAGGAAAAGAAAAAAGTAGCGCTGACTTTTGACGATGGCCCAGATGCCGAGTATACCCCAATGCTCTTAGATGGCCTAGCAGAACGTGGAGTGAAGGCAACGTTTTTTGTAATAGGGAAAGCAGCACAAGCAAATCCTGAGGTTATGCAGCGGATCGTAAAGGAAGGGCATTTGATAGGCAACCATACGTATAACCACGTAGATATACAGCATATGACACAGACCGCCGCAATAGAAGAAATACAAAAAGCAAATCAGGTGATAGAAAAATATACAGGGGAAGAACCTTGTTTTATGCGCCCGCCCTTTGGGAGTGGTTCCAAACAACTGGAAAAGCAGCTGGAAATGATCCAGGTGCTGTGGACGATCGATACGATGGACTGGTCATGTAAAGACGAATCGCTTATTTGTAATACTGTTTTTCGGGAAATAGAGGAAAATAGCATTATTTTAATGCACGACGAATATCCAGCCACGGTCCGTGCGGCATTACGTATCATTGACTGTTTGCAGGAAAAAGGGTATGAATTTGTGACGGTAGATAAGATTGTAATGGATTAAATAAATATGGATTTTGCTGGCAGGCGGCAGTCCCGTAATACGGGGTGCCGCCTGGCTGCTGTCTGCACTTTTCGTATTTTCACAAGCACAATGTTAGGATTTTGCACAGTGTGGATTATGGGTGGCCAAGCCCTTGGGTATAAAACGTCCAGAAGGCGGCTTGTTTTGTATTGGCAGCCCGGAAAAATTGCTACCCATTTTTGCACAATGATGGTATAATTCTAATGATAAATCTGCCAAACAGAGGTTTCATTGGCATTCGGATAATACGAAAGGAGAAAGCATGAGCAGGGAGAGCAGCAAAAAAACGGAGAGGAAACAGCAGATACAGAAAAAGAAACGAATACTGGTATGCAGCGTAGCCGTTTTGCTTATAGCCGTACTGGCGGGTTATCTGGTTATCAGTGGGAAGATCATGCCCCAAAAGGAAAATAGCGGGGATACGCAGGTGTATGATGACCCGGCTGCATTGCTGGAACAGTATTATTCTTATATTTCAAAAGGGAAGTATAAGAAAATGTATCAGATGTTGGATGAGGAAAGCCGGACATCGGTTTCACGCAAAGATTTTACGAAACGGAATAAAAATATTTACCAGGGGATAGAGGCAGAAGACATTTCCCTGCGCATCATTGATACGGACATAGATAAAAGCGGCGGGGATTCGGCCGCGGTTTTGTATGAGGTTACGATGGATACTGTAGCGGGGGAGATTTCCTTTCAGAACCAGACCGTGTTTGGAAAGCTTCCTAATACAGACGGGAGTGGGCACCGGTATGGGATAAGTTGGGATGACAGTATGATTTTCCCGGACCTAACGGCAAAAGACCGGGTGCTTGTTTCTACGAAAAAGGCAGACCGCGGGGATATTTTTGACCGGAAAGGCAGGCTGCTTGCCGGTGAGGGTACCGCTTCCAGCGTAGGGCTGGTTCCAGGCAGGATGAATAAGGACAGCAGCCAGGATATTGCAAAGATGGCCGAGATTTTAGGTGTTACCGTACAGAGTATCCAAAAAAAGCTGGATGCGGCCTGGGTGCGGGAGGATTCTTTTGTGCCGGTAAAAACAGTTGAAAAATTGACGGATCTGGAACAGATGACGGAAGATCCGGGCGAACATGTAGAACAGAAAATGCAAAGGGATGCTGCGCTTTTAGAAATCCCAGGATTGTTAATGCAGGATACGCAGGTAAGGCAGTATCCGCTGGGGCGTGCCGCAGCCCATTTAATTGGGTATGTGCAGCAAGTAACGGCGGAAGAGCTAAAAGAGCATTCAGGGGAAGGCTACAGTGAAAGCAGCCTGATCGGCAAAAGCGGGATTGAAAGTTTGTATGAAAAAGAGCTGAAAGGCCGGGATGGCTGTGAAATCCTTTTGATAGACAGTGAGGGGCGGACGAAAAGCAGGCTTGCGGGCATTGACAAGCAGGATGGTACAGATATTTATTTGACGATTGATGCTGGGCTGCAGGAAAAGATCTACGAAATTTTCCAGGAGGACAAGGGATGCAGCGTGGCTATGCATCCATATACGGGGGAAGTGCTTGCCCTGGTCAGTACGCCTTCTTATGACAGCAATGATTTTGTGCTGGGTATGTCCGAAGAAGACTGGGATGCGCTGAATAATGATGAAAATAAGCCGATTTATAACCGGTTTACTCAAAAGCAATGCCCCGGTTCTTCGTTTAAACCAATCATAGCAGCCATTGGATTAAAAACTGGGGCGGTCAATCCGCAGGAAGATTACGGGAATGTAGGGTTTAGCTGGCAAAAAGATGCAAGCTGGGGGTCTTACTATGTAACGACGTTGCATACGTATTCTCCGGTTGTGCTGGAAAATGCGCTGATTTATTCAGATAATATTTATTTTGCTAAAGCAGCGTTGAATATTGGGCAAAAAGCGTTGCAAAAGGAGCTAAAAAAACTTGGCTTTCATAAAAAAATCCCATTTGACCTTTCCATGGCAAAATCCCAGTATTCCAATTCTGGGAAAATAGAATCCGAAATCCAGCTTGCGGATAGCGGATATGGGCAGGGACAAGTATTGGTTAACCCTGTCCACTTGGCGGCGCTGTATACTGGGTTTGTAAATGGCGGAGATGTAATAAAACCATTCCTTTTGTACCGCAAGGACGGCCAGGCGGCTACTGGCGGGGAGGTATGGCTGCCGTCAGCGTTTGTACCGGAACAGGCGGAGCTATTAAAGAATGCATTAATTCAGGTCGTGGCGTCGGAACATGGTACTGGACATGAAGCATACCGGGAAGAAACGGTATTGGCGGCGAAGACGGGTACGGCAGAAATCAAACAGACTGCGGAAGACGAGGATGGGACAGAGCTTGGCTGGTTTGCTGTATTTACCGCAGATAAAGAGGAAAAAAAGCCGCTTTTGCTGCTTAGTATGGCAGAAGATGTGAAAGGAAGGGGCGGCAGCGGCTATGTCGTAGAAAAAGACAGGCAGATATTAGATTATTGGTTCCGTTGATTTGGCAAAGCCGGACGCCGTATGGAGGGCCAGCCCTCCTGAGCGGTGCCTGGCTTTTATGAAAGCCAGGAAAGGCATAGACAGCGGGAACCAAGAGGCACTGCCTGCATAAAATAACATATCAAACTTGCAAATTCACTAAGGACTTTTTTTATCTAAAATTTCTAATTTCTATAAAAAACGCCAAAAATAGCAAATTTTGCTTGATTATTTTAAAAATATGGAGTATCTTATATGGGTGAGTTTTGCATAATTAGAATAACAAACTTGCAAAATCTATAAGTGCTTTTTGATGGTAGGGTGGATGGAGGGGACATGGATTTATTTGATTATATGCGGGGGCTAAACCAGCAAACAGAATCTCCGCTGGCTTCCAGGCTTCGGCCGGCAACATTGGACGAAGTGGTCGGGCAGCAGCATATTATAGGGAAAGATAAGCTGCTTTACCGCGCAATCAAGGCAGATAAGCTAAGTTCTGTTATTTTTTATGGCCCGCCGGGGACCGGCAAGACAACATTGGCAAAAGTAATTGCCAATACGACCAGCGCGGAGTTTTTGCAGTTAAATGCAACCTCTTCCGGTAAAAAAGATATGGAAGAGGTAATTGGGCAGGCCAAAAATAACCAGGGGATGTTTGGAAAAAAGACGATCCTGTTTATTGATGAAATCCATCGTTTTAACAAAGGCCAGCAGGATTACCTGCTCCCATTTGTGGAAGACGGGACGGTCATTTTAATCGGGGCGACAACAGAAAACCCATATTTTGAAGTAAACGGGGCATTATTATCCCGGTCTGTTATATTTGAACTTTATGCGTTGGAAAAAGAGGATATTAAAACCTTACTGAAGCGCGCTGTGGCAGACCAGGAAAAAGGGCTGGGCGCTTACCAGGCCGTGTTGGACGAAGATGCGGCAGATTTTTTGGCAGACGCAGCAAATGGAGATGCACGGGCAGCGCTGACGGCGATAGAACTGGGTGTGCTGACTACAGAGCGCAGTGCGGACGGAAAGATCCATATCACGCTGGATACCGCGTCTGAGTGTATTCAAAAGCGTGTTGTGCAGTATGATAAAACTGGGGATAACCATTACGATACGATTTCTGCGTTTATCAAAAGTATGCGTGGTTCAGACCCGGATGCAGCCGTCTATTATTTGGCCCGGATGCTGTATGCCGGGGAAGATGTGAAGTTTATTGCAAGAAGGATTATGATTTGTGCATCAGAAGACGTAGGGAATGCCGACCCGCAGGCATTGCAGGTAGCAGTGGCAGCATCGCTGGCAGCAGAACGTGTTGGTATGCCGGAAGCGCAGATTATTTTGTCGCAGGCAGCTTCTTATGTAGCAAGCGCGCCAAAAAGCAATGCCGCCTGCATGGCTATTTTTGATGCAATGGAAAACGTGCGTACAGCAAAGACGCCGCCGGTTCCGCCGCATTTGCAGGATTCCCATTACCGGTCTAGCGCTAAACTGGGCCGTGGCGTCGATTATAAATATGCACATGATTACCCAGACCATTATGTTGCGCAGCCGTATCTGCCAAAGGAACTGGATGGCACGGTATTTTACCAGCCGTCCGAAAATGGCTATGAAAAACAGATCAGCGTATATTTGCGTAAAATTGCAGAATGGAAAAAGGACGGGCTGCACCAATAAGCAGCGGATAGCTAGAATAAAAATAAGTAAAACCGGATCAGCTGTCGGCCCAAAGGAAAACAGCCAAGGGGCAATAGCAGGACCAGTTGTCAATAGAAGGAGGAAATGATGAAATCATATTTAAAAATGGACCGCGGGGAATTATTAAGGGAAAAGGCGGAACTGGAAGAGGAATATAAAAAAATAAAAGCGCTTGGCCTGGATTTAAACCTGACCAGGGGCAAGCCGTCGCCAGCGCAGCTGGATATATCAATGGATATGTACGATATGATCCATTCCGGCGTAGCGCTGATTGCCGAAGACGGCACCGATTGCCGCAATTACGGCGGGATGGACGGTATTGGGGAAGCAAAGAAGCTGATGGCAGGTTTTATGGACTGCAGGCCGGAAGATGTCATTGTGTATGGCAATGCAAGCCTTAACATTATGTATGATACGATTGCCCGATCCATGACACATGGGGTTTTAGGCTCCACGCCGTGGTGCAAGCTGGATAAGGTAAAATTTTTATGCCCAGTTCCGGGATATGACCGTCATTTTTCCATTACCGAATATTTCGGCATTGAGATGGTCAATATCCCAATGACGCAGGATGGCCCGGATATGGATATGGTAGAAAAGCTGGTCAGCGAAGATGAAGCGGTAAAAGGCATCTGGTGTGTGCCAAAATACTCCAATCCACAAGGCATTACCTATTCTGATGAAACCGTGCGCCGGTTTGCAGCGTTAAAGCCTGCAGCAAAAGATTTCCGCATTTTTTGGGATAACGCTTATGCCGTACATGATTTATATGACGATGACCGTGATGAGCTGCTTCCGATCATGGCGGAATGTGAAAAAGCTGGCAATCCAGATATGATTTATCAGTTTTGCTCCACATCAAAAGTAACTTTTTCCGGTGCGGGTATGTCTGCAATGGCTGCGTCCGAAGCAAACCGGGAAGGCATCTGTGCACAGATGTCAATCCAGACGATCGGCCATGACAAGATTAAACAGTGGGTACATTCCCATTATTTAAAAGATATGGACGGTGTACGCGCGCATATGAGAAAACACGCAGAACTAGTACGTCCAAAATTTGAAGCCGTAGAAGAGATATTTTCCAGGGAAATTGCGCCGCGTGAAATTGGGACTTGGATTAAGCCGAAAGGAGGGTATTTTATCTGTTTTGAATCCTTGGAAGGCTGTGCGAAGGCAATTATCGACAAAGCAAAGCAAGCCGGCATTACGCTGACTGCGGCAGGTGCGCCGTTTCCATATAAAAAAGACCCAAAAGATTCTACGATCCGGATTGCACCGACCTTTCCAGATATAGAGGAAATGAAGCAGGCTGCAGAATCGCTTGTATGCTGTATCCGTTTGGTTAGCGTGGAAAAATTACTGGAATCCACGGGCCAGGGATGTGCATAAATTGCGCATTCCGTGAGAACATGATTCAGGAGCGAGGGGCGATTTTGCGAAGCAAACTTCCAATATCGCCCTGAATGGTTACTATGAGCGGCCCCCAGGCCGTGAATAGTAACTTTTTCACTGCCAGGCAATGCATTTTTCTGTTGACTTTTCCATAAAATGCGATATAATAGTTGTGTCCTAGAGAGAAACTATGAATAGGTAAGGGGGAGCGTAAAAGCGTTTTCCCGTTTTCTTATCGGAATATACTACTGTATTCCTAGGGGATTAATAGGAAAAGTAGAGTTTACAGTATCGTGATAGAAAAATAAGGAGGGACTTCAGACATGGAGGCACAAAAAGCAGGGAAGGGCCAGAAATGGATCTATCTTGACAATGCTGCGACTACGGCGGTGAAGCCGGAGGTATTGGAAGCCATGAAACCGTATTTTTGCGAAAATTATGGAAACCCGAATAGTGTCTATACGTTTGCGCAAGTAAGCAAGCGCGCAGTAGAAGAGGCTAGGGAGGCAATTGCAGGGCTGATCGGGGCAAAGGCAAATGAGATTTATTTTACAGCAGGCGGCAGTGAAAGCGATAACTGGGCAATCAAAGAGTGCGCGCAGGCGTTGGCATCCAAAGGCAGGCATATGATTACGACCAAAATAGAACACCATGCCGTCCTGCATACGTTTGAATATTTGGAAAAACATGGGTATGAGGTGACGTATCTGGATGTCGATGGGGATGGGCTCATTTCCTTAGAACAGCTGGAACAGGCGATCCGGCCGGACACCATTTTGATCAGCATTATGTTTGCCAATAATGAGATTGGGACGGTAGAGCCTGTACAGGAAATAGGGCGGATTGCGAAAAAGCACGGCGTATTATTCCATACCGATGCGGTACAGGCATTTGGCCATATGCCAGTGCAGGTAGATGAAATGAATATTGATATGCTTTCTGCCAGTGCGCATAAATTCCACGGGCCAAAGGGGGTTGGGTTCCTTTATATGCGAAATGGCATAAAGCTTGGCCCGTTGATCCATGGCGGCGCGCAAGAGCGTGCAAGAAGGGCTGGCACAAGCAATGTCCCAGGTATTGTGGGTATGGGCAAGGCGGCGCAGCTTGCAGCCGAAGGTATGGAAGCAAGAAACCAAAAAATGGCGGCGGTGCGCGACCATCTTATGAAAAGGGTTTTAGAAGAAATCCCATATTCCCGTTTGAATGGGCACCGCATCCAGCGTCTGGCAAACAATGCGAATTTTTGCTTCCGTTTTATTGAAGGGGAATCGCTGCTGATCATGCTTGACCAAAAAGGGATCTGTGCATCCAGTGGTTCTGCATGTACATCAGGTTCTTTAGACCCTTCGCATGTACTTTTGGCGATTGGCCTTCCGCATGAGGTTGCGCATGGTTCGCTGCGGCTTACGCTATCAGAGGAAACGTCAGTAGAAGATGTAGATTATGTGGTGGACTGCTTAAAAGGCATTGTAGAACGCCTGCGCAGTATGTCGCCGCTCTATGAAGATTTTGTAAAAAAACAGCCGGGCCATGAAAAGGGGTAAAAAGCTTGTTGTAATGGCAGGGATTCCTGATGTGGGTGGATGACAGGCTGCAAAAGATGGGAAATGTTGATCATAAAGGTATGATAAAATAGGCAGGGATAGGAAGGAGGAGGGACGTTTCTATAGTTAATAAAAGGAAAACGTTCAAATAGCAATGTATAGCGAAAAGGTAATGGATCATTTTAATAACCCACGTAATGTCGGTGAAATTGCAGATGCCAGCGGCGTAGGTACGGTAGGGAATGCAAAATGCGGCGATATTATGCGCATCTATCTGGATATTGACGAAGAAACAAAAGTAGTAAAAGACTGCAAATTTAAGACGTTTGGATGCGGGGCGGCAGTTGCGACAAGCAGTATGGCGACGGAGCTGGTCAAAGGGAAGACGATTTATGAGGCACTGCAGGTTACCAACAAGGCAGTAATGGAAGCTTTGGATGGTCTTCCTCCAGTCAAAGTACATTGTTCCCTGTTGGCAGAGGAAGCGATCCACGCAGCTTTGTGGGATTATGCTCAGAAAAACCAGATTGAAATCGAAGGCTTAAAACCACCGAAAGCCGATATATCAGAAGAGCCGGTTGAAGAGGAATAGAATACGGCAATTGCAAAAGTGCCAAAGCTGTAGAAAAGGATATGGAGAAATGAAAGAAAAAGTAGTCGTCGGCATGTCAGGGGGAGTGGATTCTTCTGTTGCAGCCTATCTGTTAAAAGAACAGGGCTATGATGTGATTGGCGTTACCATGCAGGTATGGCAGCCAGCTGCAGATGCACAGCAGGCGGCTGAGGAAGGCGGCTGCTGCGGGTTAAGCGCAGTAGAAGATGCGCGGCGTGTTGCAGCCTGTTTGGACATCCCTTATTATGTGATGAATTTCCGGCAGGAATTTAAAGAAAATGTGATCGATTATTTTGTAAAAGAATACCGCCGTGGATATACGCCAAATCCATGTATTGCGTGCAACCGTTATGTAAAGTGGGAATCGCTGCTGCGCCGCAGCCTTGAAATTGGCGCGGACTATATTGCAACAGGGCATTATGCACGGATTGAACGCCTTTTGAATGGCCGGTATGCCCTGCGCCAATCTGCTGCAGAAGGCAAAGACCAGACCTATGCACTGTATGGGTTGACACAGTGCCAGCTTCTCCATACACTGTTTCCGCTTGGCAACTATAACAAAGGACAAATCCGTGCAGCCGCCGCCAAGGCAGGGCTTCCCGTTGCACATAAGCCGGACAGCCAGGAAATCTGCTTTGTCCCGGATAACGATTACGCAGGCTTTATCCGCCGTGAAACCGGTGAAGTGGAACAGCCAGGAAACTTTGTCACAAAAGACGGTGAAGTGGTTGGGCGGCATAAAGGGATTTCCCATTATACGGTCGGGCAGCGCAAGGGCCTTGGGCTGGCGCTTGGCAGGCCAGTATTTGTGCAGGAAATCCGTGCAAAGGAAAATGAAGTTGTAGTTGGATCTAATGAGGATTTGATGACGGCGGAGTTAACGGCACGGGATATAAATTATATGGCGGCTGCGCATTTTGAATTAGGGCAGGAGATGGTGGCAAAGATCCGTTATTCCCATGTAGGGGAGGCTTGCAGGGTTGCTTGGGTTTCCGCAGACGGCAGCCGTGTCCGTATCCGGTTCCAACAGCCGGTGCGGGCAGCCACGCCAGGGCAGGCCGTTGTATTTTATGGCCAAGGCTATGTGCTCGCAGGTGGGGTAATCTGTGGGTCCACGGTATACTAATGCCAGATCTGGTTAGCACTATTTACCAGCGTGCCCTTATAAAATCTAGAAACCGGTATTTTTAGAAACAAGAACAGTGAATGTAGCAAGGAGGAAATTATTATGGCAGAAAGTCAATGCAGCGGATGCCCAAGCGCGTCAAGCTGTTCCCCGCAGCAACGGGAAAACTGTAGTTCCGGCCAAAGCCGCCAGAGCATGCTGGAACCGGCAAATAAATATTCGAATATTAAAAAAGTCATTGGCATTGTAAGCGGGAAAGGCGGTGTCGGCAAATCGTTTGTAACCGCTTCCCTTGCATGTGCTATGAAAAAAGCAGGATATGCGATAGGCATTATGGATGCAGACATTACCGGCCCGTCCATTCCAAAAATGTTTGGGGTAGGCGGGGAAGTATATGGCAATGAAGAAGGGATGATTCTACCAGCGGAAACAAAAGACGGTTTAAAACTCATTTCGATCAGCTTTTTAATGGAAAACCCACAAGACCCGGTTATTTGGCGTGGCCCAGTAATTGGTGGTGCTGTTAAACAGTTTTGGACTGACGTAGTATGGGGAAGCCTTGATTATTTACTCATCGATATGCCGCCAGGTACCGGGGATGTCCCGCTAACCGTATTCCAATCAATCCCAGTAGATGGTATTATAGTCGTAACCTCTCCGCAGGAATTAGTGCAGATGATCGTAAATAAAGCGTTCCGTATGGCTGCTGCGATGGACATTCCAGTACTGGGCGTGGTAGAAAATTTCAGCTATTTGAAATGTCCAGATTGCGGGCGTGAAATTAAGCTATTTGGGGAAAGCCATGTGGATGAAGCAGCAAAAAATCTTGCTATCCCTGTGCTTGGCAAGATCCCGTTAGACCCACAGATGGCGCAGGCTGCGGATGAAGGGGCTTTTTATGAGAAAGAAAATCCATATTTAGATGCGGCGGTACAGGTGCTTCAAAAGATGAATGGATGATGCATCCTGTATAAGTGTCGTTTGCGGCTGCCTGTATGCAAAAGTGGGGGCCTGGATGCGGTTAATAAAAGAAACAAAAGTGGCGGTCCGGATACGGTTGATAGATAAAAGAAACAAAAGTGGCGGTTCGGACGCTGCATACAGAAGCCGGGGCTTTCCGGCTATGCCGCTGCGAAATGCCGCAACCTCTAAGCATTCTGCGCCAAAGTTATTGTAGCCGGACGAACCGGGGATTGACCCGCCGTCCGTGGCGGCAATCCCCTTTTCCGGGCGTCCATGCCCGGAAATTCTGATTAACGGCAGAATGCTAAGAGGTTCCGGCATTTCTCCGCAAGCATAGCCGGAAAGCCCCGGCTTCTGTATGCGGCTGTTTTTTGAAGCAATATACAGTGAGCAGCTTTCCAGTTTTGTTGTTTTATGGGTTACTTTGAAAAAATGTACGATTACATGCATTTTCAAACATCCACTAGGTATGAAAACGTAACAGCTAACTTTTGATATGCCGTATTTAATACCATCCCTCTGCTTTCCACTGTGTGTATTATGAACTACGAAAAGCCAGAGAAAACTAGCCGGGAGATGGGGCGGTGGGCGGGCTTCCAGCGACGTTGGAAGAATATTTAGAAGCCCTTAGTATTCTGCTAGATAACCAGGCGGCGAAGCCGAAGCGGCGCCTGTAGCTGCTGGCGTCAGCCAGGGCGGACAAGGTGCCGCGCCCGTCCGGTACCATTGTGTAAATGCAGAATACTTAGGGCTTCTTAATATTCTGGAATAGGAGCAGGAAGCCCGCCCACCGCCCCATCTCCCAGCGTCCCAGCCGCCAACCCCAACATCTTGCCATCTCCCAGCGTCCCAGCCGCCCCTACTCCGCCATATCAATCTGCTGAATCGTCCCAGCCCCGCCATCTTCATACAGGAACATCCCCGTCTGGCGTACCACCGCATTTGTCTTATTATCTTCCATAGAATTCATAGAAAATTCCGTATCAGCGCTTCCAAGGTAAATCGCCCCTACACCAGCAGCCCCCAAGGCACGCAGGACGTCATGCCCCTCTTCATCCTTTTGCCAGATAAGCAGCTTGTCAAAAATCTCATCCGCTTCGTCAATCCACCCATTGCCGTCCTGGTCATATTTTGCCAAGTCAGCAAAGCCATTTCCACTTGCAGTGCCAAATAGCTCGCTTCCATCGTTAATGATGCCATCCCCATTTTTGTCGAGCGCCAAAAAACCGCTTCCAGCATCCAGGCGGGAGATCTGTTCCTGATGTCCGTCTGCATCCAGGTCAAAATAAAACTTCTGGTCTAAAACCCCAGCACATTCGCTGTCCAAATGGATAACAAGCGGGTCGGTGAGCCTTAGCGCATTCATATCTATTACAGAAGCTGTTTGCTCGTAAAAAGTCCGGGACATAGTAAGTCCAACCTCGAAGCTGATTTCTTTGCCGGATGCTGTTACGACCGTACCTTGTGTGGAAAAACTGGTTTCTTCCGATTCGTAATGCGCCCGGCCCGAAAATGACAAAAAGCGTCCGCCGCCGGAATAGTCGGCAAATAGGGCGGATATGGGGTCTTTGATACGGTT
Source organism: uncultured Eubacterium sp. (assembly GCA_947089855.1). Taxonomy (GTDB): domain Bacteria; phylum Bacillota; class Clostridia; order Lachnospirales; family Lachnospiraceae; genus Eubacterium_J. The sequence goes on along the minus strand of CAMUML010000012.1, from coordinate 16,819 downwards.
CCTGCCCCAAAAAAGCTGATGCAGCATATATCCAATGGATTGGCTGCGGATTTTATGGATAGCCATTGTATTACGGCTCGCAGTAACACGCAGCCCGCGGATGCTGCGGCTATTCGAATAATGTGCCATCAAGTCTTCTTGTGGATTTGAAAAATCCTGCTGCTTTTCGTTGGAATCCGTGCCTTTATTGGCATTTTGGGCAGTCGTTAAGGCAGTTTGGAGAAACTTTTCGGTTCCTCCAGACATGCCGATACCAATCAGGCCCGGATTAGTAGTGAAAGAGCGGAAACTGCGGTGCGCATTCATTTTGATTGCGCTCGATTCGATAATCATAAAGAAATACCCTCCTTTTCAAAAAAAACGGCATCCATCCTAGGCAAAGCGCCTAAATGGTATGCCGTCCGTGGCTGGTTCCCCATGCTCAATGCAAAGAATACTGGCAAACACTAAAGTTTGCTAAATAACGTCGGCTTATGAGCGTCATTATCTTGAAACATTAGTAAACTTTAGTGCTTGTGAATATAACTATAACGGTTATCGGAGGGAACTGGCAAAATCTTAACCGCAGGCACGGATCCAGTCTGTCCATTCGTTACATTGCCTGCAGATCCGCTATTGGCCCTGTATCCTGGTATCATCAGGCATAGCCTGGCTGCGCAACAGCAGCCCGTGCTGGAACAGGAAAATCCCTGCGTAAGTCAGCAGGACGCCAACGGTCAGCCAAAGCAGGAAGAAAAATGGCTGTTCGATGTGGTAAAATAAAAAAGAGTTTAAAAATACCCCACTAAAATTAAAAAATGCATGGAATACGATCGGGATGGCAATCGTACCGCCCGCTTCACATACATAGCCTAAAAATAAGCCTAAGAATGCTGCATAAATCCCCTGGATAATATTCATATGAAAAATACCGAACAAAACAGCCTGCAGGCAGACTGCGCCAATGGCAGGCAGGGCTTTTTTTGCATAACCTTGCGTTACGCCACGGAAAAGCAGTTCTTCAGAAACAGGCGCAACCAGGCATGAATAAAATGCCATAACCGGAGAAATCGAACCGGTATCCGAAACTGTATTCATCAAATCTTCATAAGAGCGCATCCAGTCTGGGCGTAAAGCGCCAATAAAGCTCATGAAATAAGAAACTACGTATTGAAGCCCAATGGCTAAAAGAAATAAAGACAATACGATCCACAGGTTAAACGCGGATTTTGCCACAGTACGCTCCTCATGCACTGCCAGCTTTTTCCGGTACCAGAAGCCAAACAGGAATAAGGAAGCCAGGGCACACAGCATCGATAGCCAGACCGTAAAGGATCCGGACGACCATAAGGAAAGAAGTTGTGTATAAATTTCGGAAAAGGAATTTCCGGAATGGTAACCGTCTAAAATAATACCCATCGCACTGATTCCAAACACCGGGACGCTAACAAGAAACTGGATTGCCAGTGCAAGAAGGAGCGGAACCAGGCAAAAAGAAATTTGGCCTACGCGTTTCATATAGAATTTATCCTCCTGAATCTATCATATGCTAGAGCATATTTGAAAATTCTCCACAAAGTGTGGAGCACATCTTACGGAAAGCATTTTCCAAGCACACTCTAGTGTTTTTCTATTATATAACAAGTATTTCAGAAAAACAAGGAGCTATACTGCACACCAGTTAAATTTACAGTAACCTGGTTACTATTCACGGGCCAGGAATGCGCATAAACTGCGCATTCTGTGAGAACATGATTCAGGAGTGAGGGGCGATTTTGCGAAGCAAACTTCCAATATCGCCCCGAAAGGTTACTATGAGCGGCCCCCAGGCCGTGAATAGTAACGTAACCTGACTGCAGACCGCCAGCCAGGCATTTCCTTGGTTACATTACGGTACATTCTGGCGGTTTGCAGTATCATTAGCTGCGCGCATAAGGTAAAATATTGTGCCGGTATTCTTTGGGCGTTTGCCCTACAAGTTTTTTAAAGGTCTTTGTAAAATAATTTACATCTGGGATACCGCAATTTTGCGCGATCATCTGGATCTGCATCTGCGTTGTATTTAACAGGAAAATCCCATGTTCGATCCGTTTGCGGTTGACATATTCGGTTAACGTGGTACCCATTTCCTTTTTAAAAAGCGTAGACAGGTAGCTGGGGTTGACGTCTAAAAATGCGGCTTGTGCTTTTAGGCTAAGGTCTGCAGTCAGGTCCGAGTCGATCCGCACAAGTATTTTACGCACAAGCAGCGAATAGCCTTTCATGGAATGGTTTTTTACGAGCAGGCAGTATTTGCGTACCATTTCGCTGGCTAGCTTAAACAGGGCATTCTCGGTTGTACTCTGTTCTATCTGCAGAGCCATCCGTGAGGATAGGCTGTCAATATGGAGCGGATGGACAGCGCCTGCCTCTGCGGATTTGCGCAGCAGTGTATTTGTGACGATTAGGTAGTTTTTTAAGTTCCGTATCGGGTCAGCGGCGCGTTTGTCAATATGGATGGAAGAAAATTTGGAAATTAGCATTTCCGCTTTGTGCGTCTGCCCCTGGGCAACCGCCTTTAGGAGCCTGTTTTCGTCGGAATAGCGTTTTTCCAGGAACTGCATACTTAAAAATGCGTCCATTGGTTCCATATAATCTGGCCGTTCTGCAACAGGGTCCAGGTCGGAGAAGACAGAATTATGTACTTCTTGAAGGGAAAAATTGTTAATCCCGCCCCAAATATATGCACCAAAAGTATTGACCAGGGTAAGCAAGCTGTTTTCCGTTGATATGGCAGGCATTTCATATAATATTTCACGGACTTTATCCGCGATAACGGATGGGAACGCATTTTTTTCTAAAATTTTTTGTACGTCCCGTTTTTCGGACCGTTCCATAGCATATGGGCCTACCAGGACATAAAGCACAGGCTCGGTATCCGGAAGCTGGAATAGGAAATAGCGGCACATAAATTCGTCTATTAGACGGTAAATGGTATTTGGCCGGCATAGGTTCAAAAAGGAAGACAGGTTTTTTAGTAAATCTGCATCTGGGTTTAACAAGTGACGTAGTCCGTTGTCGAATTCGCTGGTGTCTTCCGGAGGGTTTGTAATAATGTGGCAAGAAATATGGCTGTTTTTCAGGAAATTTTGAAAAAAATTTAGTTCTGTTTCATAGTTCATAGATTTCACCTTCGTTATATTTCGTAATAATTATAGATATTATCGCACAATTTTTGGATAGAATCAAGAAATTATAAAAAAATTACGCATAGTCACAAAAATTCTACTCACTTCGAGCCATATTTTGCTGTAAACTGTCTAATACGAAATAAACAAGCGAGGAGGTTATGCGAATGTTGGAGTATTCGATGCTTTATCCAAAGTCAACTGCATCCAGGCGTGCAGTGCCGTTAAACGGCATGTGGAAGTTCCGGCTGGATGAAAACGGTACCGGTAGGCAGCAAGGCTGGACGGACGGGATTCCTGGGGCGGATTGGATCCCAGTCCCTGCCAGTTTCCAGGATTTTTATACTGATAAGGATACCCGTGAATTTACGGGCGATGTCTGGTATGAAACGGATGCCTTTGTGCCAAGCGAATGGGAAGGGGGACAAGTACTGGTTCGGTTTGGCGCTGCAACACACCGGGCTGAAGTTTATGTAAACGGCATAAAAGTTACGGAACATGAAGGGGGATTTTTGCCGTTTTTAGCGGATGTGACGGAAATTGTCCGCTATAACGCCCATAATAAGTTGATAGTCAAAGTAAATAATGAGCTGACGGAAACCAATATTCCATGCGGACAGACAATTACACTAGAAAACGGAAAAAAGATGTCCAAGCCTTATTTTGACTTTTTTAATTATTCTGGGCTGCAGCGGGCTGTATATTTAATGTCTGTCCCAACAGAAGCTATCTTTGATTTTGACTTGACGTATGAGCTGGAGGGCATAGAGGGGGATTATGCCAAAACAGCAAAAATTGCTTACCATGTGAAAACCAATGGCGGGCATTTGGTGAAATTGGCCCTGTTTGACGAAAACGGCGAGGAAGCGGCCAGCGCAGAAGGCAAAGACGGCATTTTGGAAGTACGCAATGCCAGGCTTTGGCAGGTGCGCAATGCGTATTTGTACCGTCTGGTGGTACAGATACTGGACGACTCGCTTGTACTGGATGAATATGAACAAGAAATCGGTATCCGGACGGTAGAAGTAAAGGGGACGGACATCCTGCTAAATGGGAAGCCAGTTTACCTGCGCGGCTTCGGCAAACACGAAGACAGCGATATTGTAGGCAGGGGTTTCAATATTGGTGTTATGAAGCGTGATTTTGAGCTGATGAAGTGGATTGGGGCCAACTCATTCCGGACCTCCCATTATCCTTATGCCGAGGAAATTTACCAGATGGCTGACCGGGAAGGTTTTTTGGTGATTGATGAAGTTGCAGCGGTTGGCCTGTTTGCAAGCATGATGAATTTTATGGAAGCAAGCACAGGGAAGCAAACGGCATTTTTTGAAAAAGAAACAACGCCAATTTTATTAAAGGCACACTTAAAGGCAATCGAAGAAATGGTCGCAAGGGATAAAAACCATCCGTGCGTGATTGCATGGAGCCTTTTAAATGAGCCGGAAACCACGAATGAGGCAGCTGTCCCATACTTTAAGGAAGTATTTGAAAAAGCACGCGAATTAGACCCGCAGCATCGGCCGCGCACGTTTGCGCTGGTTATGAATTCTACGCCAGGCGCGTGCAAATGCTACCAGTTTAGCGACATCATTGCGTTAAACCGATATTTTGGCTGGTATGTAAGCGGCGGATATGAGATTGTAAACGCACAGGCCATGTTCCGCAAGGAAATGGACAGCTGGCGTGCGTTAAACCTAAATAAACCATTTATTTTTACCGAATACGGTGCAGATACCTTAGCATCCGAACATAAGCTACCGTCCGTTATGTGGAGCCAGGAATATCAAAAGGAATACCTGGAAATGACACATAGCATATTTGACAGCTATGATTTTGTAAAAGGCGAACAGATTTGGAATTTTGCGGATTTTCAGACTTGGGAAGGCATCCTGCGTGTAAATGGAAATAAAAAAGGCGTCTTTACAAGGCAGAGGCAGCCAAAGGATGTGGCTTACCTTCTCAAACAGCGCTGGGAAAGCCTTCCGCTTGATTTTAAAGCGGGGGGGGTAGCTTTGCCGGAAGGGAGGAGTCATAATGGCTAGCTTGCAAAAATCCAATGTCCAGCCATTCGGCATGAAAGACAAGCTGGGATATATGTTCGGCGATTTTGGAAATGACTTTACCTTTATACTATCGTCCAGCTTTATGTTAAAATTTTATACGGACGTAATGGGCATTGGTGCCGGTACCGTAGGTGCGCTTATGATGGCAGCGCGTTTTGTAGATGCTATAACAGATGTAACAATGGGGCAGATCGTAGACCGTTCCAAGCCAACAAAGGACGGCAAGTTTAAACCGTGGCTGAAGCGTATGTGCGGGCCGGTGGCAATTGCATCTTTTTTGATCTACCAATCTGCATTTGCAAATATGGCTTACGGGTTTAAACTTGTATGGATGGTAGTTACTTATATTTTATGGGGTTCGATTTTTTATACTTCCATTAATATCCCTTACGGGTCGATGGCGTCCGCAGTTACCTCAGATCCAAAAGAACGTGCGGAATTATCTACTTGGCGGACAATCGGCGCAACATTGGCCGGGCTTGTGATTGGCGCCGGCACTCCGATGGTAGCGCTTGTAGTTGTCGATGGGCAGACAGTCCTTTCCGGTAGCCGCATGACGATCATTGCGGGTGTATTCAGTGTATGTGCGATCATCTGTTACCTGATGTGTTTTAATTTGGTACGGGAACGTGTGGAAGTTCCGGCCAACAACCAGAAACTGGACATCGGCAAGCTGATCGGGAGTATTTTTTCCAACCGGGCATTGCTTGGGATTATCGCAGCAGCCATTTTATTGCTGGTAGCACAGCTTGGTATGGGCGGTATGGCAGGTTATGTATTCCCGAACTTTTATAACTCAAAAGAGGCACAGTCGGTTTCTTCGATTACAGGTACGATAGCAATGTTGGCTATTTGTGCGCCGCTTGCGGTAAAATTGTCAACGAAATTTGGCAAAAAGGAGCTGTCCATTGTTTCCTGCCTATTTGGCGCTGCTTCCTATCTGGTTTGCCTTGTTATATGCCCGTCCAGCCCATATGTGTATGTGGCATTTTATACGCTGGCCTATATTGGGCTCGGGTTCTTTAATACAGTTATTTGGGCAATGATTACAGATGTTATCGATGATGCGGAGGTTAAAAATGGGATACGGGAGGATGGTACGATCTATGCCGTATATTCATTTGCACGCAAGGTTGGGCAGGCGCTTTCTTCCGGTATGACGGGTGTGCTGCTTGATATGGTCGGCTATTCGCAAAAAACCGCTTTTGACCCAGACGTAACGAAAGGGATTTTTAACTTGTCCTGCATTATCCCAGTAGTCGGGCTGTCTGCGGTCGCATTAGCGCTGATGTTCCTTTATCCTTTAAGCAAATCCAGGGTAGAGGCAAATGTAGCAGAGCTACAGCGCCGGCATGGCAGGTAATACAGCGATAGGAACAATAGAAAGAAAGCAGCGGCAGGGCGGGAGGCTGGCTCCTGTGGCCGCTGCTTTTGTTTTTGTTGCTATTCACGGCCTGGATGCCGCTCATAGTAACAATTCGGGGCGATATGGAAAGTTTGCTTTGCAAGTAATTTTGTTTTCCAGGCGAAGGTAAAACGCAAAACAGCATGTTTTCAATTGCTGTAATTTTTGGTATATTATCTAGGTATAAAGCAGTGCTGCATTCCGCAGCAGGAAAGGAGTTAAATATGAAATTAAATGGACAAGGATTGGCGGACAGGGCTGGATGGGAGGCCGCAGGGTTTGAATTGCCGAAGTTTGACCGCACAAAAGTGGCCCAGGCAACCAGGGAAAACCCGGTATGGATCCATTTTGGGGTCGGGAATATCTTCCGCGCGTTCCAGGCAAATGTAGTGCAGAAACTCTTGAATAACGGAGAAATGGATACCGGCCTGGTTGCGGCAGAAGGGTTTGATTATGAGATAGTAGAAAAAATGAACCGCCCACATGACGATTACAGTATTCTTGTGACATTAAAATCAGATGGCAGTGTAGAAAAAACAGTTGTAGGCAGTATTGTGGAATCACATACGTTGGATTCGCAAAACGATGCGGAATACGGCAGGCTTAAAGAAATATTTACCAAAGATTCCTTGCAGATGGCCAGCTTTACGATCACCGAAAAAGGCTACAGCCTGGTAAACGGCAAAGGGGAGCAGCTTGCGGATGTAGCAGCCGATTTTGCAGCAGGCCCGGACAAGCCGAAAAGCTATATCGGAAAAGTCGCTTCCTTATTATATGCCCGTTTCCAGGCAGGCGCAAAGCCGATCGCAATGGTGAGCATGGACAACTGTTCCCATAATGGGGATAAGCTGTATGCAGCAATCAGCGCATTTGCAGAAAAATGGTCAGCCAACGGGTTAGTAGAACAGGCATTCTTAAATTATGTCAATGACAAAGCAAACGTATCGTTCCCATGGAGCATGATTGATAAGATTACGCCGCGCCCAGATGCATCCGTAGAAGAAATCCTAAAAAAAGACGGCGTCGAAGGGCTTGAGCCTGTGGTTACGTCAAAAAATACGTATGTTGCACCGTTTGTCAATGCCGAAGAGTGTGAGTACCTTGTAATTGAAAATGCATTCCCAAATGGAAGGCCGCCACTGGAAAAAGCCGGGGTGATGTTTACCGAGCGCGAAACGGTGGATAAGGTAGAAAAGATGAAAGTCTGCACCTGCTTAAACCCACTGCATACCTGCCTTGCTATTTTTGGATGTATCCTTGGGCATCAAAAGATTTCGGAAGAAATGAAAGATGTGGAATTAAAGAAGCTCATTGAAACCGTAGGATACCAGGAAGGGCTCCCAGTTGTGGTTAATCCAGGCATCCTAGATCCAAGGTCATTTATTGACACCGTGATCAATGTCCGCTTTCCAAATCCATTTATGCCAGATACCCCACAACGGATCGCAACGGACACGTCGCAAAAACTCGCTATCCGTTTCGGCGAAACCATAAAGGCTTACCAGGCATCCCCAGATTTGGATGTAACGCAGTTAAAGCTTATCCCGCTTGTATTTGCAGGCTGGCTGCGCTATTTAACAGGTATCAATGATGAAGGAGGGTCATTTGAACTCAGCCCAGACCCGTTGCTGGATACGGTGCGCCCATATGTAGCAGGCCAAAAGCTTGGTTCCACGGTAAGCGCGGATGAATTAAAGCCAGTGCTGGAAGACAGCAAGATTTTTGGCGTCAACCTGTTTGATGCTGGAATGGCGCAGGAAGTTGTCCGTTATCTGAATGAAATGCTGGCAGGGCCGGGGGCTGTACGGGAAACATTGAAAAAATATGTGTAAAGGCATTTCGTAATAGATCCGGGAAAATTTAAACTTAAGTTGCAGATTTTCCTTCTTGCAATTACAAATGAGAGTGGGAAGGCTGCCTCAAAAGGTTTTTAATTTGAGGCGGCTTTTGTTATGGATTGGTATTCCTTACTCCTGAATCAAGTTCTCACGGAATGCGCAGTTTATGCGCATTCCTGGTTACTTTTCACACCCTGACCAGACACCTGCTGTCTGGTCAGGGCCAAAGAATGCGGCCTGTCATGCATCCGGCCTTTCGCCAAAGGCGAACTTCCAATGGGCCGGATGCCGTTACTTTTTACAGCACAGCCGCTTTCTGGCTGGGGTGTGAAAAGTAACCATTCCTGCATCGTCCCTAAAATCCTATGGCATAATTGGTTGCCATATTCCCAAAAGTAAGGTAGAATAAAAAGAAATATAAGAATAGGCCGAGTGCTCCATCCGGGCAGAAATTAGAGTTCATTACAGCCTGATTCGCGCCATTGCTGTATTAAAATTTCTAGTTGATGGAACCTCGCCGTCGAAATTTTGACTTGCACTGACGCGGATCAGCCAGCACTAAGGAACTGTCCCTCCTTGTCTTTTTCTCCGATAGCACCACTTAAAAATCAGGCGCATAGCGGGCTATGTAACTAATTTTTGCCTTGTGCTATCGGAGAAAAAGACAAGCAATATGTCACGTTATTTCTTTAAGAATCCTTATTTCGGGACAGTTCCTAAACTCTAATTTCTGCCCGGATGGAGCACTCGTTTTGGAATACAAAAAGTAGAAACCGAAAGTCAGCGAAGCAATGGACAGAAAGGGCGAAGGAAATTTAGAGGTACAGCCATGACACTTACCAAAGACAAATCATTTTACCAGTCATTTTTCCGGCTGGCACTCGCGTTGATGCTCCAGCAGGCAGTAGTGCTTAGTGTCAATTTGGCGGATAATATTATGCTTGGCAGTTATTCTGAAACGGCATTGTCTGGTGTGGCAGCAGTAAACCAGATACAGTTTATTTTACAACAGCTCGTCCATGCGGCCAGCAATGGCATGATTGTGCTGGCGAGCCAGTACTGGGGGCAGCAGAAGCTGGAACCAGTTCGTAGGCTGGTTTCGGTTGCGCTTTGGACGGCAGTGGGGATTGCGGCAGTATTGTTTGCCTGTGTCAGCCTGTTTCCGCATACAGCCGTAGGGATTTTTACAGCGGATAGGGCGATTGTTGCACAAGGCATGGACTACCTTTCCATTGTGCGGTTTAGCTACCTGTTTTTTGCCTTTACAACCGTGTTGTTAGGTAGTATGCGGATTGTGGAAAAAGTAAAAATAGCGTTGTATGTGTCGGTTATCGCACTTGCCATAAACTGTTCCATAAATTATGTATTGATCAAAGGGCAGTTTGGTTTTCCGGAATTAGGTGTGCGCGGTGCGGCAATTGGGACATTGACGGCCCGGATCGTAGAATGTATTATAGTTGGCGTTTATGTCCTGCGCAAAGATAAGCTGTTGCATCTAGAGTGGAAAGGTCTGCTGCAGATGGAAAAGCAGCTAGCCCAGGATTATGTACGGGTCAGCCTGCCGATTATCCTGACTGGGTTTTTATGGGGATGCAATACAGCATTGCAGACGGTTATTTTAGGGCATATGTCGGCAAATGCAATCGCAGCGCACTCGATTTCCTCAACCATCTTCTTATTTTTAAAAGTAACATCTGTGGGCGCTTCTTCCGCGGCAGCGGTGTTGACGGGTAAAGCAGTTGGTAATGGAAATTTGGATAAGGTCAAAGAATATACAAAGACATTTCAGATATTGTTTCTTGGGATTGGGACCGTGCTTGGGATAGTGCTGCTCCTTATCCGGGGCCCATTGCTTGGACTGTATACACTTGCACCGGAAACGGAGGGCTTGGCGAGTACGTTTATCCTAATTGAAGCAAGCGTACTGGTTGTGATGTCCTATCAGATGTGCATGAATACAGGGGTAATCTGCGGTGGCGGGGATACAAGGTATGTGCTGGTTATGGATCTGGTTTCTATTTGGGGAATCGTAATTCCATTGTCTTTTGCTTGTGCATTCTGGTTCCATGCATCCCCAGTTATCGTATTGCTGTCACTAAACAGCGACCAGTATTTTAAATGTATCCCAGCAGCTATTTACGGAAACAGCTACCGGTGGGTCCGGAACCTGACGCGCAGGGACGGATAATGCCGCATTGTGGTAAAAGCAGGGCTATAACCGAAAAAGACGGCGGTAGAGCAAAAAAACATTGTAACAGCCATTACAATGTTTTTTCTGCAATTTGAAGCAGTGATTTGCGGATAAAATCTGCATCTTCTTTCGAAAAACTTTTCAAAACATCTACGTTTAACTCATCAATAACCTTTTGCACGGGTTCTTCCAGTGCCCGGCCTTTGTCTGTAAGAATTACTAAAATTTCCCTCCGGTTTTCCGTATTAATCGCCCGGTCAACCAGCCCTTTTTTCTGCATGCGTTCTAAAATACCGGAGACGGTAGGCGTTTCTAAATACAGCGTTTCGGCGATCTGCCGCGGTAGGCAGATACCGTCGTTTAACCACAGGCAGTTTAAGACGCCATATTGGGACGGAGTAATGCCATACGGTGCAAGCCGCTGGTTTAGGGCCTGCGAAACGGTATGTTGGGAAATGGTGAGAAGGAAATTGATGCATTCGTGCAGCTTCATGCTGGCGCGTTCCTCCTTATGTAAATTGTTTTACCGGTTTTATTATAAAAAAAATATGGAAAAATGTCAAATAGATTCACAGAACTTTCTGCCGGAATATTGATTGGCTGTTACTTTTCACACCCTGACCAGACACCTGCTGTCTGGTCAGGGCCAAAGAATGCGGCCTGTCATGCATCCGGCCTTTCGCCAAAGGCGAACTTCCAATGGGCCGGATGCCGTTACTTTTTACAGCACAGCCGCTTTCTGGCTGGGGTGTGAAAAGTAACGATTGGCTGAATCATGTTCTCACGGAATGCGCAGTTTATGCGCGTTCCTGGCCCGTGAATAGGTAACAGTTCAGATAACCCTTGAACTGTTACGTGAATAGTAACTGTACATAATTTTGTCATGTACATTACATTGGCATCATGTTATACTTTATAATGTAATGTGGAATAGGGTCAAGAAGGTGTATTGGGCTTTATCTGAACAAAGGAAAGAGTACAAGAAAGGAAGTGTTATTATGTCAGCATTAGCACAAGAAAGGTTCTATACCATTGATGATATTTATGCTTTGCCGGATGGAAAACGTGCCGAACTGATTGATGGCCAGATATACTACATGGCCCCGCCTAGCCGAAAACACCAGACAATAGCCAGGGAACTTTTTACTTCCATAGATTCCTATATCAAATGACGGGGCCTGTGAGCCGTTTTTTGCCCCATTCGCCGTATTTTTGAATGAAGATGATATAAATTACGTTGAACCGGATATATGCGTGATCTGCGACCATAACAAGCTCACAGATAAAGGCTGTTCTGGAGCTCCAGACTGGATCATCGAAATCGTATCACCAAGTAACCGCCCTATGGATTATTACACAAAGCTTTTTAAATACCGTACCGCAGGAGTCCGGGAATATTGGATTGTGGACGATGAAAGAAATCTGGTAATTGTCTACGATTTCCAGAATAAAAGCGCCACAAACTACGCTTTTTCTGATGGCATCCCTGTCAGTATATATCCTGGGTTCTGTATCAACCTTTCAGCCTTGAATATATAAAAGCTGTAATATTTTTATTTATACTGGCAAACACTAAAGTTTGCCAAATAATGCCGACTCACGAGCGTCATTATCTTGAATCATATGGCAAACTTTATCGTTCGTGAGTATAATCAATACCACATCGAAAGGAAGTGTTTACCATGAGTTATAAAGAACTTGCCCACAGCCTTATAGGCCGATACCAGAAAGCAAAATGTACTATATCGTCACTTCTATAAGATCGCCATCCCCAAGGCATTTCCAACAATAAAAAATCTGGCAGGCAGCCCCCAGCCCAAATCCGGCCAGCAGCCCCCTGCCAATCTATGTAGAATATTTACTTATACATTAACGGAACAACGCACCACTAATAACAAGTTTTTGAATTTCATTTGTGCCTTCATAAATCTGCGTAATCTTGGCATCGCGCATCATACGTTCTACATGGTATTCTTTCATAAATCCATTTCCACCAAGCATCTGTACAGCTTCCGTCGTAACATGCATTGCCGCATTGGTACATACCAGTTTGGCTTTTGCAGCCGGGACAGAATATGGACGCCCTTCCGATTTGTCAAGTGCAGCTTTGTAAAGCATGTATTTTGCCTGCTCAATTTCGCATTCCAGTTCCGCCATCTTAAATGCAAGGTACTGGTTGCGGTAAAGCGGTTTTTTAAACTGCTCCCTTGTCATCAGGTATTTGCGCGCAATCTCAAACGCACCCTCTGCAATGCCAAGGCCCTGTGCAGCAACGCCGATACGTCCGCCGTCCAGAGTCATCATGGCAATTTTAAAGCCTTTGCCTTCCTGTCCGAGTAAGGCGCTTGCAGGTATTTCGCAATTTTCAAAAACAAGTTCTGAAACCTGTGCGGAGCGGATCCCCATTTTATCTTCGATCTTGCCAATGGAAAAACCAGGTGTACCTTTCTTCACGTGGAAGCAGGACAGCCCTTTGCTGCCAAGTTCTGGCTGTGTCAGGGCATAAACGGCAAAGTGGTCAGCAAGCGGGCCGTTTGTATTAAAGCATTTTAAGCCGTTTAAAACATAGGTATCGCCTTTTTTCTCTGCGGTAGTTACGCATCCGCCGGCATCAGAGCCTGCATTCGGTTCGGTCAGGCCGAAAGCGCCAAAGCTTTGGCCGCTTAATACATCTGGCAGAAATTCACGTTTCTGTTCCTCAGATCCACCGTTTGCAATGCTGCCGCCATAAAGTGAGGTGGAGACGGAATAGGAAATCCCGACAGATGCATCCACCTTGGAAATTTCTTCCACTGCGATCGCATAATCCAGGTAATCCTTGCCGCTGCCGCCGTATTCCTTTGGATAAGGAAGGCCGATAATGCCCAGTTCCCCCATCTTCTTGTACAAATCAACCGGGAATTCGCTGGACGCATCACGTTCCAGTACGCCTGGAGCGAGTTCTTTTTCTGCAAATTCCCTTACGGTCTGCTGAAGTGCGAGCCGTTCTTCTGATAATTGAAAATCCATAAAAATACCTCCTGTAATATTTTCGTTTTTGCACAAACTAATATTTAGCGTGCTATCTGTTAGCTTGCTCATATCATAAAATATTCCAGGTTATTTGTCAATACTTATTTTTAGGAAAGCCCCATAAGTTCTTCCCGGAATATACGGGCATCCATTAATTTTGGCGCCCCGTCCGTCTTAGGGGTAAATCCCATCTGGTCAATGACCTGTGTCTGCACATCGATGCCAGGAGCCACTTCGGTCAGGTAAACACCATCTTGCTTCAGTTCAAATACGGCACGTTCGGTAATATAAAGGACTGGCTGGCCGGTGCGCTGTGCATAGGCGCCGCTGAAAGTAATCTGTTGTACCTGTTCGATAAATTTTTTCTGGCTGCCTTCTTGTACGATTTTTAAGGAACCGTCTTCAAAAGCTACGGCAAGCCCGCCCGCGGTAAACGTACCGCAGAAAAATACACGTTTGGCATTTTGGGTAATATTAATAAATCCGCCGCATCCAGCGATGCGGGAGCCAAATTTGCTGACGTTAATATTGCCGCATGCGTCCGCCTGGGCAAGCCCTAAAAATGCGTAATCGACACCGCCGCCGTCATAGAAATCAAACTGGTATGGCTGGTCTATGACCGCTTCCGGGTTGACCGAGCCTCCGAATTTCGGGCCGCCCTGCGGGATGCCGCCGATTGGGCCGGATTCCACCGTTAGGGTCATATAGTCGCCGATGCCTTCTTCATTTGCAACCATTGATATGTATTCCGGGATGCCGATACCCAGGTTTACAACGGAATTTTCTTTCAGTTCCATCGCAGCACGCCGCCCGATCACTTTTTTTGCGGACAGTTTTGGAAAAGCCAGGCTGTCCAGCGGGAGGCGGATATTTCCAGCCATCGATGCGTCGTAGGCACAGCCAACGCATTGTTCATGGTCTTTTGGATCTTCACATACAACAACAGCGTCCACATAAATACCAGGGATTTTAACCAGTTTTGGATCCAGGCTGCCTGCCGCGACTACTTTTTCTACCTGGACAATAACCTTGCCCCCGCTGTTTTTGGCTGCCTGTGCAATGGAAGTAATTTCTAAGGACGCACATTCGCGCTCCAATGTAATATTGCCATGTTCATCTGCATAGGTGCCGCGGATAAGCGCAAGGTCAACGGGGATAGATTTGTATAAAAGTTTTTCCTCGCCCAGCAGGTTTACGACTTCTACAAGGTTGTCTTTGGAAATATTATTTAGTTTTCCGCCTTCAATGCGTGGGTCGGCAAAGGTATTTAAACCTACATGCGTGATCGTCCCGATGCGGTGTGCGGCAATATCACGGAACAGCTGGGACAGTGTACCTTGCGGCAGGTTGTAGCCTTCGATTTTATTTTCCAGTACCAGTTTCCCCAAGTTTGGGGCCATATTCCAATGCCCGCCGATCACCCGTCTGGTCATCCCTTCATGTGCGAAATGGTCGGCGCCGCTTCCATCCCGGTTCCCAAGGGCTGCAGCGTAAAACAGGGTCAGGCCCTTTGGGGAGCCAGTTTCCAGAAAGCGGTTTTCCAGCGCTTTTGCCAGTGCTTCCGGCAGGCCGCTGGCAACAAACCCGCTCATAGTAACGGTCATGCCGTCCGTAACCATGTTGGCAGCTTCTTTTGCTGTAATGATCGAAACTTTGCTCATAATAACTGATTCCTCCTTATGTTTTGCAGTTTATTCCGCTTTTTAGTTTATATGCTAAATTATAGCGTGCTTACTATTTAGTTTCAATTTTTTTCTTTTTTCTACAAAAAATTTGTGAATAATACATAAAATTTGCTTATGAAAATTAGAGAAAATGACGGGTAGCAATTGCATTTTAGAAATTATGTAGTAGAATAAACATAATAAAATATACCGAAAGGGGCTTACTTATGATATATAAACCAAGGTTTACGAAAAAACAGTCTTTCCAGGAAATCCAACATACAGGGCCAGTCCAAAGGGCATCCGCAAACTTATTCCCTGCCCGCTGGCTGGAACGTATCCCACCTCAGCACGCACAGTATACAATGGAACAGATTGAAAGGGAAGATACAATGGAATGGGGCGAGCCATTTTTAGCCGATGCGTTTATCGAATGCGCAGATTTGCTGATGGAAACGGAGCAAAACGGGCGGTTTTTATTTGTTTCGCTGTGGGATGTCCAAAAGACAGGGGACCTTATGGCCAACCGCGGGTATATCCCCGATGCAGGGTTAAATAATGCACAAGGCGTATGGCTGTTTACAGGGGACCCTGCCGTAGACAATACCGCATTTGCGCATACTTCCGGCAGCAGTTCTGTGCCGCCGTATCCAACTAGCGCTGCTTCCAAAGCGCAAAAAAGCCATCCATATGGGCTTCCGGCGGTGGTGGTCTGCCCCGGCGGCGGGTATGAAATGCTTTCGACCTATTCGGAAGGCGTGCAGTTGGCACAGCGGATGGAACGGGACGGCGGCTACAAGGCATTTGTTTTAAATAACCGGATAGCGCCAAATTACTATCCGCTTCCACAGATGGATCTGGCATTAGCCATTATGCATGTACGTGCCCACGCAGCAGAATACGGCATCAACCCTAGCCAGATAGCAGTTGTAGGTTCATCCGCAGGCGGGCATTTGTGTGCGAGCGAAGCGTTGCTTTATCAGGAGCTGGCTCCAAAAGTGCTGGAAGAACTAAAGAAGCAGGGGGCAGGTACACAACAGATACAAAAAGTATTGGAACAATACCAGGCCGTTTCTGCCAGGCCGGATGCGCTTGGCCTGCTTTATCCGGTGGTTAGCTTCCAGTCCGAATACCATGAAGGGAGTTACTTAAACCTGACCAATGGACAGCCAGGGCTGCGGGAAAAGCTGTCTGTGGAATCGCATATTACATCTGATTATCCACCTGTCTATGCATTTGCCAATGCAGATGATACCTGTGTGCCCGTTAGCAATACGACACGCTTGGATACAGCGCTGGCCCAAGCGGGCGTACCGCATGTATGTGAGGTATTCCCTACCGGCGACCACGGGGTCGGGCTTGGGTACGGGTGTTCCTGCCAGGAGTGGAGCGAACATATGCTGGCATTTTTGGAAGGGGTTTTTGCGTGATGGGATAGGGATGGCCAGATTAAACGCATGAATGAAAAGGATATGAAATTTTTGCATTTTTTTGTTAAAT
>CAMUML010000011.1 GCA_947089855.1 uncultured Eubacterium sp. | reverse complement strand
TGGAGTGTGGCCTCCCGGACGCGGTAAGTTGGGACGGCGGGCGGGTGTCCCCACCCCCCCCCCCTTAACGCCTCCGCAACTTAAATTTATGTACCGACACCTTCAGCTCCTCCGCCTGCCCCGAAAGCTCCCTCGCCGATTCCGCCGATTCCTTCGCTGTTTCCGCATTTGTCTGCACAACGCCGGAAATCTGCTCCATGCCCTGTGTCAGCTGTTTCAGCGTCTGTGCCTGATGCTGCGCAGAATCAGCAATATGGCTGACGATTTCTTCCGAATTTTTAGAACCGGCTACGACAGCCGAAAGTGCACTCGTTGTCTCTGCTGTCAGCGTTACTCCATATTTAACCAGCTTCATAGAGCCCCCGACAAGTTCTGCAATATCCTGTGCACTTTCCGAACTTTTATTGGCCAATTCCTGCACCTGGTCTGCCACAACCGCAAACCCTTTTCCGGCCTCCCCGGCCCGTGCCGCTTCTACTGCGGCATTCAGCGCCAGGATATTCGTCTGTATACAAATTTCTTCGATTGTTTTTACAATTCCGCCGATTTTATCGGACGCATTCAGAATGTCTTCCATTGCATCTGCCAGCGATGCCATTTTCCCATCGCACAGCTGGAGCTGGCGCCCTGCTTCCTGGGCGCATGCCCGTGCATGGTCCGCATCTGCGGAAGTACGTTCTACCTGTGCGGATATATCCTGGATATTGGCTGAGAGTTCCTGTACCGCAGAAGCCTGCATAACGGTACCGCTGGAAAGTACTTGTGCACCAGACGCCATCCGTTTTGCTTCCTCTGATATACGCTCGGCCGCACGGTTAATATTCCAAAGCGCATGGTTGAAAGCATCCAGTATCTGGCGCATCGCATTCTGGATCGGCAGAAATTCACCCCGGTAATCCGTCCCAATATCCACATCCATCGTCCCCTGCGCCATCTTTGCCAGCTTCTCGTCTATGTCATGGATATATTTTTTCAACTCGTGTTTTGTTTCATGGATGGAGTTTACAAGCATCCCGATTTCCGATGTATTTGGCTGTAAAGCAAACTCTGCGGAAAGGTTGCCTTGCGAAATTTCCCCCATCTGGTCGCGCACTGCGATCACCGGGCGCAGGATGCGCCTTTTGGTAACGCCCATCACTACCGCCTGCATAATGCCTACCATAAACAACGCAGCCATCATTTCTATCTTAATAAAATCCGCCTTTTCTTTAAGGTCCGCTACCTGGTTTGTTGTCCGCTTCTCCAAGGCTTTCAAAAACTGTTCTTTTATAACATTAATCTGTTCAATAGAACCGCTGTAATCATCCCCATATACATAATCAATGGCTTCCTTCCTATTGCCTGCCATTACATGTTTCATAGCTTCATCTTCCAGCGGCACCAGCCGGTTAGAAATCGCCGACATTTGGTCAATCATTTCCTGCTCGCCCTGTGTAATTCCGATTTTCTGCATGGCCGCTATGCCTTTGTCACGGTTTTTTAACTCGTTTACTTCTTTCCAATAATTGTCATAGTGCTTCTGTCTGCCGGTAGCCGCAAATGCACGTACTTCATTGGTTAAATAGGCAGAACCATTCATAAAACGGTTCGCCTGATAAGTCAGGGCAATCCGCTCCTCATTTTCCGTATTCAGCTGGCCATGTATGCTACTATAGGAAAACAGGGAATAAATTAAAAATACAAGCGCCAAAATGCTAATCCCATTCAGCAGCAGTGCCAGCGTGGATTGGTTGATTGATCTTTTCATATTGCTGCTCCTTCTAATGTGTAAATATAGTAAAAGCAGGCATTCAGAATCATCCATCTTCCGAATGCCTGCTGTCTGCCGATTTTATACTCACGAGCGGTAAAATTTGCCATATAGCCTTTTTATTGACGCCCGTGAGTCGGCGTTACTGGCAAATTTTATTGCTCGCCAGTATATTTTGCGTACTTCTTTTATTTTAACATGCTTTCTAATACGGCACCAGCTTCCTTTAGTGCATCTGCAATGCCATCCGGATTTTTGCCGCCGGCCTGTGCCATATTCGGCCGTCCGCCGCCACCGCCGCCGACTTTGCCTGCCACCGCTTTAATCAGGTTGCCTGCATGTGCACCGGCAGCCATTGCACCATCCGTAGCCATAGCCATCAGGCTGGCCCTGCCGCCTGCATCTGAAGCCAGCAAGATAACGCCTTCACCCAATTTGACTTTCAACTGGTCGCCTAAATCCCGCAGCCCGTTCATGTCCACGCCCGGTACTTGAACGGCCAAAAATTTGGTGCCTTTGACAATAGTTACTTTGTCCATAACATCGCCCAGCGCGTCTTTCGCCGCCTGTGCTTTTAACGATTCATTTTCACTGGAAAGGGCTTTGATTTCTGCCATTAAATGGCCCAGCTTGTCAAGCAGGTTTGCCGGTGTCGCCTTGACCATTTTCGCTGCATCGTACAGCGTTTGTTCTATTTGGCCATAATAGTCAAAGACAGCATCTGAGGTTAACGCCTCAATACGGCGCACGCCTGCAGCCACCCCGCTTTCTGAAATAATTTTAAACGCAGCTACCGCGTTGGTATTTTTCACATGTGTGCCACCGCATAATTCCACGGAAAAATCCCCCATACGGACCACGCGAACCATCTCGCCATATTTTTCGCCAAACAGCGCCATTGCGCCGGTCTTTTTGGCCTCATCCAGCGCCATAACATCCGTCTGCACCGGCAGGGCAGCCGCTATCTTTGCGTTTACAAGCGCCTCAACCTTTTTGATTTCCTCCGGCGTCATAGCAGAAAAATGCGTAAAGTCAAAACGCAGCTTGTCCGGAGCCACTTCGGAACCTGCCTGCTCTACGTGCGTGCCCAATACTTCCCGCAATGCTTTTTGCAGCAGGTGGGTTGCACTATGGTTTTTTTCAATACGTGCCCTGCGCCCTGCATCTACTTCCAGTTCCACCGTATCGCCAGCCTTTAGCATCCCGCTTACACAGGTCCCAATATGGCCAACTTTGCCGCCCATCAGCTTAATGGTATCTTCTACTTTAAATATACCGTCTTTTGCCCGGATAAAGCCTGTGTCGCCAACCTGGCCGCCCATCGCAGCATAAAACGGAGTCTTTTCTACGATCACCGTACCCTTTTCACCATCAGACAGCGCCTGCGTCACCTCTGTCTCCGTCGTCATAACTGTTACGGCCGATGATAGCTTTAAGGCGGTATAGCCTGCAAATTCTGTTGTAATGGACGGGTCGACCGATTCGTATACGGTCGCGTCTGCACCCATATAATTCGTGGCTTTCCTTGCCTTACGGGCCTTAGTACGCTGCATTTCCATACAGGAACGGAACCCGGCTTCATCAATCGCAAACCCTTTTTCTTCCAGTATTTCCTGTGTCAGATCCAGTGGGAACCCATACGTATCATACAGTTTAAACGCTTCTTCCCCAGAAAGCTCTTTCTCCCCTTTTTCTTCCATTTCCCTGCACAAATCAGAAAGGATCGCAAGCCCCTGGTCGATCGTCTTATTAAACTTTTCTTCCTCCTGTGTCAGCACTTTAAAAATAAACGTTTTCTTTTCTTCCAGTTCTGGATACCCATCCCGGCTTTCTACAATAACCGTATTGCTCAGGTCTGCCAGAAACGTCCCCGCTATGCCAAGCATGCGCCCATGCCTGGCTGCGCGCCGGATCAGCCTGCGCAGTACATAACCGCGGCCTTCATTCGACGGCATGATACCGTCCGATACCATAAAGGTTGCAGAACGGATATGGTCTGTGATCAGCCGGATGGACACATCGTCCAACGCATCTTTTTGATATGTTTTTCCAGACAGCCCACAGACCTTATCCCGGATTGCTTTCATCGTATCAATATCAAATACGGAATCCACATCCTGCATTACAACCGCAAGCCGTTCCAGGCCCATCCCGGTATCAATATTTTTCTGTGCCAGCTCCGTATAATTCCCTTTGCCGTCGCCGTCAAACTGTGTAAACACATTATTCCATACTTCTATAAAACGGTCGCAGTCACAGCCAACTTTGCAGTCCGCCCTGCCGCACCCATATGCTTCCCCGCGGTCGTAATAAATCTCCGAACACGGCCCGCAGGGGCCTGCGCCATGCTCCCAAAAATTATCGCATTTACCATTTTCGTCACGGTAAAACCGTGTGATTTTTTCTTCCGGGATACCGATCTGCTTATTCCAGATTTCAAATGCCTCGTCGTCTTCCCCATAAATAGACGGGTACAAACGGTCCTTTTCCAGCCCAAGCACTTCCGTAAAAAATTCCCAGGACCAGAAAATCGCTTCCCGTTTAAAATAATCCCCAAATGAAAAATTGCCGAGCATCTCAAAAAAAGTCAGATGCCTTGCAGTCTTGCCTACATTCTCAATATCCCCGGTACGGATACATTTCTGGCAGGTCGCCACACGCTTTTTCGGCGGTATTTCCTGCCCGGTAAAATATGGCTTTAACGGAGCCATCCCGGCATTGATCAATAATAAACTGTTATCATTGTGCGGCACTAAAGAAAAACTCTTCATAACCAAATGTTCTTTGCCTTCAAAAAATTCAAGAAACATCCTGCGTAGTTCATTTACGCCGTAACTCTTTTTCACGCTGCCTGCCCTCCAAAATCTGTCTGTCGCATCTTCCTTTTATTTTCTGCCGCTACCGATATGCACGGTGGCTGATTTTGCGTCTTTATTCTCACGCAGCTTTTTGCCGACCATTGCCCCTGCGGCCGCGATCACTGCTAAGATTGCCATAATAATGCCATATTGTAAAAAACTGCCTAAAAATGCTGCCATTCAAAATTCCTCCTACGAATCAATCTCGTTTTATTATAATCTTCTTTTGGCTTTATTTCAACCAGAATTGTCAACTTTCGATCTGACGGACCAGATTTACCATCTCAATAGCGCCAAGCGCGCAGTCATACCCTTTATTGCCTGCCTTTGTACCTGCCCGTTCAATTGCCTGTTCGATATTTTCCGTTGTCAGCACGCCAAACATCACTGGGACGCCGCTTGCCAATGCCACAGACGCAATCCCTTTGGATACTTCGCTGCACACATAGTCATAATGGCTTGTGCTGCCGCGGATCACCGCCCCTAAGCAGATAACCGCATCGTACTTGCCGCTTTTGGCCATTTTTGAAGCGATTAGCGGGATCTCAAAAGCCCCTGGCACCCATGCCACCTCTATATCCTCTTCCTTTACGTCATGCCGCAGCAGCCCATCCATAGCGCCGCTTAACAGCTTAGATGTGATAAACTCATTAAAACGTGCGGCAACAATGCCTACCTTTATGCCCTGTGATACTAGTTTTCCTTCCAATGTCTTCATCGTATTATTCCCCTTTTCTTTTTTCTATGATAGTTTTGGCTTAACTTTTTTAATAATTGATCAAATGGCCCATCCTGCGCTGCTTTGTCTTCAAATAAAACAGGTCGTATTCTGTGGCATCCATCTGGATAGGCACACGTTCTGTAATCTCAAGCCCAAACTCCGAAAGTTGGTAGACTTTATCCGGGTTATTGGTCAAAAGGCGCATATTTTTAACGCCCAAATCCCGCAGTATCTGCGCCCCAATATAATATTCCCGCTCGTCGCCTTCAAAGCCAAGCGCCAAGTTTGCTTCCAGCGTATCCATACCTTTTTCCTGCAGTTCATAGGCACGCAGCTTATTGATCAGCCCAATGCCACGCCCTTCCTGGCGCATATATAGTAAAATGCCGCGCCCTTCTTTGTCTATCTGCTTCATGGCGGAAGCCAGCTGCTGGCCACAGTCGCAGCGCAGGGAACCAAACGCATCGCCGGTCAGGCATTCCGAATGTACACGGCACAATACATCCTGCCCATCGCCAATGTCCCCTTTCACCAGCGCGACATGATGCTCGCCGTTTAATTGGTTCACATAGCCATAAGCTATAAAATTCCCGTATTTGGTCGGCATCTTCGTTTCCGTTACCCGTTCCACCAGCTTTTCATGATGCTTGCGGTAGTCCTGCAGATCTTTGATCGTAATAAACTTCATATCCCACTGCGCAGCCAGTTCCAACAGTTCCGGCGTCCGCATCATCGTACCGTCTTCCCGCATGATCTCGCAGCACAGCCCGCACTCCTTAAGGCCGGCCAGGCGGCATAGGTCAACCGTCGCCTCCGTATGGCCGTTGCGTTCCAAGACGCCATTCTTCTTTGCCAAAAGCGGAAACATATGGCCAGGGCGGCGGAAATCTTCCGGTTTTGCATGGTCGTCGACACATTTCATAGCCGTTATCGACCGCTCCGCAGCCGAAATCCCTGTCGTCGTTTCTGCACTGTCAATAGAAACCGTAAATGCCGTTTCATGGCTCTCCGTATTCTGCTCCACCATTTGCGGAATCCTCAGCCGTTTCACATATTTTTCCGACATCGGCATGCAGATTAGCCCTTTCCCATAAGTCGCCATAAAATTAATATTCGCCGTAGTCGCATACTGTGCCGCACAAATAAAATCCCCTTCATTTTCCCGGTCTGCATCATCGGTAACCAAAATGATCTTTCCATTCCTTAAATCTTCCAGTGCTTCTTCCACTGTATGAAATTGATTCATAATCTTATATTCCCCTTCCTTAAAAGCTATCAAAACGTTACGATTCACGGGCCAGGAATGCGCATAAACTGCGCATTCCGTGAGGACATGATTCAGGAGTGAGGGGCGGTTTTGCGAAGCAAACTTCCAATATCGCCCCGAATGGTTGCTATGAGCGGCCCCCAGGCCGTGAATAGTAACATCAAAACCCACACTCTGCCAGAAACTCTTTTGTCAGCGCACGCTGCTGCGGCTTTTGCCCACCAGCCGGTGAAAGCAGCCGCTCAACATATTTCCCGATTATATCCGTTTCCAGGTTTACGGCATCGCCTTTCCTACGTTCAAAAAGCACCGTCTTTTGTACGGTATGCGGGATTGCGGAAATCGAAAACGAATCCTGCGCTACCCGCGCTACCGTCAAACTAATCCCGTCTATCGCAATGGATCCTTTTTCCACAACATAACGCAGCACTGCTGGCCCTGCCTGGACCGTATACCAGACCGCCGTATCATCACGCCTTGTTTCCACAATTGTCCCGACGCCATCCACATGTCCGGCTACAATATGCCCACCAAACCGCCCCAAAGCAGGCATTGCCCGTTCCAGGTTAACATGGCTTCCGCTTTTTAACTGCACCAGCGCCGACCGGTCCAGCGTTTCATGCATGACATCTGCCGCAAAACCGGTAGTATCATACGATACCACCGTCAGGCAGACACCGTTTACCGCTATGCTGTCCCCAATTTTAATATCCTCCAAAACCGTCTTTGCCTGTATCGAAAGCACCGCAGAATGCCGCCCTTTTTGGATCCGCATCACCGTCCCGACTTCTTCAACTATTCCCGTAAACAATAACTCCTACCCCGCTTTCTTCCAGCCTGCCTTCAACTGGCAATATTCCTTCCACACTTCCCGCAAACAACCGCTCCTACCCCGCTTTCTCCCAGCCTGCCTTTAACCGGCAGATGTCCTTTCGCATTCCCCGCAAGCAACCATATCTGCACTGTTTTTTTCCAGCCTGCCTTCAATTAATAAGTCTGCGCCTAGCTTCGTAACTGCATGGATCTGCAATCGCGGAGCGTCCGCCGGGGCTGGATAGCCGTCCCCCTCTACCGGCGTTTTCGCGGCCTGCCCGCCGAACAGCTTTGGCGCAACATATGCCAGCACTTTTTGCACAATGCCCGCCTGCAGCGCTGACCAGTTCAATGTACCGCCGCCTTCCAGCAAAATACCGTCAATCCCTTCCTGGCCAAGCCGTTCCATCAGCCTTTGCAGATCGACACGTTTTTGCCCTGCAGCGCCGGCCCCTTCCACTACAAAAACCTTACAGCCTGCCTTCTCATAAGGCCGGTGCCTGCCCGTATCCGTACAGCAGGTAGCAATCCACGTAGGCACTTCCTGCGCAGTCGCCACCACCTGCGAACCTAACGGGGTACGAAGGTTGGAATCGCAGATAATGCGCACTGGATCCCGTCCACCTTCGATACGGCAGGTAAGCAGCGGATCATCCGCCAAAACCGTCCCAACGCCGGCCATAACCGCACGGTACCGCAGCCGCTGCCGGTGTACATGCGCCCTTGCTTCCTCCCCGGTAACCCATTTCGAAGCCCCAGTGTAGGCCGCGATCTTTCCATCCAGCGTCATCGCATATTTCATCACTACAAACGGCCGTTTTGTTGTAATATAATGGAAAAACACCTCATTCAGCTGTCTGCATTCTTCTTCTAAAATATGTTCCGTAACACAAATCCCATGTTCCCGCAGGATACGGGCTCCATTTCCAGCGACCTGTGGATTCGGGTCCAAAGTACCAATCACCACCCGGCGGATGCCCGCTTTTACCACCGCATCTACACAAGGCGGCTGTTTCCCATAATGGCAGCAAGGCTCCAATGTAACATACATAACGGCGCCCTCCGGCGGCTCCGTACAGGCTGCCAATGCATTCCGTTCGGCATGCAGCCCGCCGTACCGTTCATGGTACCCAGCCCCGATCACACGCCCATCTTTTACAATCACTGCACCAACCATTGGGTTTGGCGATACCCACCCGCAGCCCCGCTCCGCAAGCTCCAGTGCCATGCGCATATATCCATAATCGTCCAATTTCCTACCTCCAAAATAAAAAATCCCGAACGCAAGGCTTCGGGCAATGGAAGGAAAACTTTTTTAGAGGCCTACTTAACGAAAGGAACCCTGTTTTCCTTAAAATGTCTTCTTTCATCCAGACTATACTGTCGGCCCCGGAATTGCACCGGGTCATGCCTTGCGGCTCGTGGGCTGTACCACCGGTAGGGAATCGCACCCTGCCCTGAAGACTTTGTTTCATTCTGTTACTGATTATAAACCATGAAAAGTTGTTATGCAAGAGGTTTTTTGATGGGGCAGCCACCGTCATTTCACGGACTTAAAAAATCTTCCATCCGGAATTCCTCCATTGTGTCCGATTTTTTGTCCAATGCTTTCAGGTTCGTATCCTGCATGAATTTGCGAACGTTATACATGACCAGTACATCCGTTATTTCTTCATGCATTTTTAGAATATCGTAAATATCGTTTTTCCCATACCGGAAATCCACCATCACAATTTTGTCATAATCCCCAGCTAAAAATGGCACAAAGCAGTTGGCAAACGAGTCCTTGACTACCAGAAGGGCCCTGCCTGTATGTGCATTCGTTTTTATTTCAATCTGGGCCGTGTTTTTGGAGAAAAACAGGTTATAGCGGTTAAACCCTTCTAATGCCGCGTCCCGGAAATAGAAGGAACTAGACCGTATTTCCCCGCCATCCAGTACCACGGATACCCCTTCCTGGTTTGGATGGCCAAATAGCTCCACATGGTCCATTGGCACAGGCAGGTGTACTTTATTATAGGTAGTGCCATAAAAATCAGTAAACACCGTTTCCCTGCTATAATCCCCGATTGGATGTGCCGTATGGCCCGTCTGTTCTGCCCATGCACAGTAGGCATAATAAGCGCCCAGTGGTGTCCAGTGGTGGTCTGTACGGTAATAAATATATTCATCTTGATGCTTTTTTAGCACGTTTGCCATATCCAGCAGCAGATCCGGCTCTTCTAATCCCCTGCGCAGGCTGGCAATGGTATCTGTTTCTTTTCTGCCGGTTTGTGGGGCAAAGTGCGGCAGCTTCTTTGGTAAAGCGGTTTCTTTGGCAGGCAGCATTAGGCAGCTTACCCTTTGTTTGCCAAACTGCTTTACCGCATCATTTAAAAAGCCAGAAAGGGTTTTGACATTTTCTGCTATCTGTGCATCTTCAAATCCGGATTCTTCGTATTTTTCTATTAAATAGCCGTCCCTTCCGATATAAACGCCATTTATGTCCCGTTTTCCAAACAAATACTCCAGCCCTACTGCCATACTTACCCACTGGTCCCGGAAACACATCTGGTCATTTAAATATTTTTCATAGTGTTCCTGGAATTCGCCGCTTAGTATTTCGGATATTGATCCATCTGGCCTGGTTTCCAATGCGCGGTTTTCCATTTTGGAATATTCTTTTTGCGGAAGCAGCCAGGTACTAAAAAAACCGGCTGCAAGCACTGTGCAAAACAGGGCAATACCTGCAATCCTTACCGTCCTTATACGCATAAAAACGCCGCCCCCTCCTTTTTCCTGTTTTATATTTTACGGTGTACTAGAAACGGAAATACAAAAACGGATTATACGACGAATTTACCAGCATTGCGAGGCAAGCCGTAAAAATTACCGCTACATACAAGACGGCAATAGCATCCCGCCTAGCCGGACTTTCCTTTGCGGCTGCCCGCCTGCAGATGGATGTCGCACCTACCGCAGCGGCTAGAAATAGCCCCGCATTTGATAGAAAAAGGTAGGCAGCCTGGCTGTCCCAAAGCCCTGCCTTAGACCGGAAAAACAGTGCTGCGAGGTAGCCCATTCCATCCCGCATATCCTGCCAGGCAAACAGGCTCCAGCCTACCATTACAGCCAGCATCGTATAAATATGGCCTGCCCATGCCGGAAGTTTTGTAAGGACCGGTTTCCATAAAAATTTTTCCATTACCAGCAGCAGGCCATAATAGGCGCCCCACAATACAAACTTCCAATTAGCGCCATGCCAAAGGCCCGTTAAAAACCAGACCACTCCAATATTTACCATTTGGCAAAACGGGCCTTTGCGGTTGCCGCCGAGTGGGATATAGACATATTCCTTAAACCATGTGCCGAGGGAGATATGCCATCTGCGCCAAAATTCGGTTATGCTTTTGGATTCATATGGATAATCAAAGTTTTCTGTAAAAGTAAAGCCAAACATCTTGCCAAGCCCTATGGCCATATCGGAATACCCGGAAAAGTCAAAATAGATCTGGAAGGTAAATGCTGCAATCCCGATCCATGCCGAAGCAGTTGAAAGGCTGTCTAAGCCAAACGCTGCGGCCTCCTGCCATACCATGCCAATCTGGTTTGCCAGCAGCACTTTTTTGCCTAGCCCAACGGTAAACCGCAAAATCCCCTGGAAAAATAGGTTTACTGATTCGCTCCGTTCATTTAGCTGTTCTGCCACGGTTTTGTAACGGATAATCGGCCCGGCGATCAGCTGCGGGAATAAGGCTACATATGCTCCAAACGCAATAAAATTTTTCTGTACACGCGCATCCCCACGGTATACATCAACCGTATATGACATGGTCTGAAACGTATAAAAAGAAATGCCGACCGGCAGCGCCAGCCCAGGCTCCGGTACATCTATAGAACAAGCTGCCTGAAGCGCACGCGCAAAAAAATCGGCGTATTTAAAAAAACCAAGCAGTGCCAGGTTCACGCACACAGAACCAAGCACTGCCCCTTTGGCACATTTCTGATTTCCTTTTTCTTTAAAATATGCGGTTATGCGGCCTGCTGTATAATCTACCAGAGTAGAAAAAAGGATCAGGCCCACGTATACTGGCTCACCCCATGCATAAAAAATCAGGCTGGAAATAAATAACACCAGGTTCCGCCATCCCTTTGGCACTGCATAGTATACGAGCAGGGCCAATGGAAGGAACCGGAATAAAAACAACAAACTACTAAATACCATAATCTTCCCCTGTACTGCCAGTATCTATTACAGTTTTTTCTTAAGTGCCGTCTGCCCCTTCTTATTGGCCGACTTACCAGTAGACATTGCAATATACCATACATATTTGCCCTTTTTTCCGCAAATGGCATTTTTAAATACTTTCTGCTCCGTCTTGGAATAATCGCTCAGGTAGCCGCTGTTGCTGTTATTGGACTTGTAAGCTTTCAAGCTTTTTAATAAGTCAGCGGCGCCGGATTTGCTCGAAGCCCTTGCTACACACAGGCTGTATGCTTCCTTTTCATCACAGACATACATAATGGATGATACTTTCTCCCGGTCAGAAGCAGAAAAGCCGCCGAAATCATCTGCATGTTCCGACTGGTATTTCAAATTTTCAGCACCGCCCGCAGCCTTCAAAGCCGCCATGCATAACTCCTTGCATCCTGTGCCAGCCGCCCATACCTGTAATGGCTGTAAAAGGGCAGCCGCTACAATGGCAGCTAGAAAAAGCGCTATACGGTTCCTCCACCGCTTCCTGCCTGTTTCCCTGTTTTTCGTCCGTCTTTCCATATTCCCCTCCTAATATCAATGGCCTATCCCAATGACTTGTCATACTTCGAGATTGCTTCCGAAAACGCCTGGTAGGCCGAAATAGTCCAGTGTACCCCATCACCTGCGGCCAAGCTGCTGTTTAGGCAGCCGCTGGCGTCTTTCAAAAACCCCGTGTAATCGTAATAACGGATACCAAATTCTTTGGCCATAGCCTTTAGCCGTTTATTTAAATCTGGTATCTGTGCATACCCCTCTGTGCGCTGCTGTTCTGCCCTGGTAACCGGCGATACTGCTAACAGCACAATATCCGTATCCGGAGCCCCTGCCCGGACCGCGTTTATAATCTCCCGGTATCCGGCAGCAACATCCGCACTGCTGCGGTAAGCGATCTCATTGATCCCAAGCATCAGATACACCCGGTAAGGCTTATAGGCAATTACCCGCTCCAAGCCCGATTTTCCGTCAAATACGCGCCTTGTCCGGAAGGTCGTCGTATTTAATCCAATATCGGCGACTGTCTTTTTGTCCCCGGTTATATTCATTTTATCCAATATCTGGTAGGCCGTCAACCCTGTCGTAATGGAATCCCCTGCAAATACGGTCATCCGTTGGAGCACTTTCGTTTTTATGGCCGCTGCTTTGGACATTTTACTGTCTAGGCTAGAATCTTTTTTGGAAGCACATGCTTTTACATATACATAATATTTCTGGTTTAATTCTAAGTTTTTTACAAGAAACGCATTTTCCGTTGTAGTTCCCGCATACTGGAAGCTGCCTTTCTTTTTGGAACAATATACCTTGTAATATGGCACATCCTGATTTTGGTTCCAGGCCACCTGGATAGAGGTTGCGGTATCCCTATCTAGTTTTACGCCTTCTACCCTGGCAAACGGGCAGGCAAACACGGTTTTCCCGCTGTATATATCATCCCCGTATTCCATGCAGGCAACAATACGGTACCCATATTCCCTTCCGCCCTGCACCTTAGTATCTATATATTTATGTACACTGCTGTCAACGGCAGCTATTTTGACAAACTTGCCGCCTTTATTATCTTTGCGCTGCACCTGGTAGGAAACAGCGCCTGGCTGTGCTTCCCAGGCAATCCGTGCATCTTTCCCTTTTTTCAAAGTGACAGATACTTTTAGTTCCTCAATTTCTTTTGTACCTTCTAATTCCCATATTTTCCCTAATTCTTTTTTTTCGCCCTTTTCCCCCTCGGCGGCTGCGCCGTCCGTTTTGATGGAAATGGACAGTACCAGACAAAAAAACACGGCAAATATGGACAAAAAATGTTTTACGCTGCGCCTATGGCATTTGTCCTTTGCCTGCCTGCTGCCAAATGGAATGCTGGCTGGATCCATCCGTAATCCCCTCCTGTCTGAATGGTTTCCTGGTACGCATTTTAATACGCCCGGTTACTGCATATTTATACTATACCAAACAAGGGATATAGTCAAGCTTCATGATCGAAAAAACCGGTGGGGGAGGTGGCTTCGCGGACGCCGGGCATACCATAGGCGGGAAGTTAAACTATAAATATAAAATTTGAAGCAGTGTATTGTATGTTATAGCTTTTGGGGGATGTTGTGGGGCTGAACCCGGAAACACCACCGCGGACATTGGAAACCAAGCATTTATACCAGCCCTGCCAAACATCGGGCAACTGCCAAACATCGGGCAGCTGCCAAATATCGGGCAACTGCCAACCTGCTGCTTTGCCATAGCGTGGGCTGTAATCCGCGGATAGCCTGCACAAACCAGCTGGAAGAGGGGGCGGTGGGCTGGGTTGCGGCGACGTTGGAAGAATGTTTAGAAGCCCTTAGTATTCTGCTTAAAAAACAGGCGGCGAAGCCGAAGCGGCGCCTGTAGCTGCTGGCGTTAAGCCAGGGCGGACAATGTGCCGCGCCCGTCCGGTACCATTACGTAAATGCAGAATACTTAGGGCTTCTTAGCATTCTGGAGCAGGAGCAGCAAGCCCGCCCGCCGCCCCCTCTTCCGGCGTCCCCGCAGCCACAAAAACCACGGTTGCGCAGCCGCTTTTAGTACCGATAGCAGCCCCGGCACCCCCGGCCAGCATTTGCGTAGCGGCCACGGCCCATTCCCCTGCCGGCTCCCCTGCTATTGTCGCAGATACCATCGTTATCCGCATCCACAAAGTTATCGCAGATACCGTCGCCATTTTTGTCTACGTAATAGCACCCTGCATAATTTCTCGCATTGCGTACCGCACGCCGTGCCGCCGCTGCCGGTACTGGCGCTGCCAGAGAAGCTGTTAATGCCAAAGCTGCTGTTGCCGCAAATATCCGTTTTTTCATAATAATAACCCTCCATGCGTATGATTTCATTGTATTTAGGCCCTTGTGATTGCCTAGATACAATCTACCATCCGTATATGGCATTTTGATGTCATTTTTAAAATATTTCCATCTTTTAAAAATGCCGAAGGACACAGAAGGCAACTTGCGTCCCTTGCCCACAAACACTGTCCAGCCCAATCGTGATCTGGTGCCGCTGGGCGATGCTTTTGGCTATTGCAAGCCCTAGGCCCGAACCTTTTTCCTGGTTTTGCGCGCTCCGGTAAAACTTTTCAAAAATATGCGCCTGGTCTTCTTCCGATATGCCGCAGCCAAAATCCCTGACTATAATATGCATTTTTTCTGGCCCAGCCTCTGTTTCCACCTGTATATGCCCGCCATCTTGCGAATATTTGATGGCATTATCCAAAACTGCTACAAACATCTGGCGCAGGCGTCCATAATCCCCTTCCATCAGCCATTCGGCCCTACTTTTTTCATATTGCACCTGCACCTGCTTTTCCTGTGCAAGCACCCGTACAGCCCGCACGGCATCTTCCAGTGCCAGGCAAAGGTCCATTGGCGCCTTCTCAATGGGGAAATCCATGTTCTGCAGGCGGGACAATTCCAGCATATCATTGACCAGCCGCTGCAAAGAAATACTTTCGGCAAGCATTTGGCGTAAGTATTGGGCTGCTTTTTCCCCTTTGACCACTCCATCGCAGACAGCTTCCAGTGAACTTCGTATCACAGCAACCGGTGTCCTTAATTCATGGGAAATATTAGAAATGTAATCCTGCTGCATCTGCTCCATTTTACTGCGCTCCTGCCTTGCAAGCTCCAGCTCTCCAGCCAGCAGGTCGGTTTCTTGTGCAAGCTCCCCAAGCTCAGTCGTATCCTGTACGCAGGTCCTGGCCGTATAATTCCCCCTGGCCAGCTCTTTTGTCGCACGGGCAATCTGCTGGATCGGCAAAATAAACCGCCTGGATAAAAAAATTGATAAAATACCGGATAATATCAGAAAAAAGGACAAGACTGCCGCCAACAGGATAATGGCAAAACGGAAACTGTTATAATGCACGTCCATTGTATCGCATATTACCACAGCTGCAGCAGCTTTTCCATCTTCATAAACTGCCGTACCCACAAATATCACCCGGTTTCCGTCCGCATCCTTTGCCTGATACCGTTCGACGTGGTTTTCCCCCTTTTTATCCTGGGGCCCGTTTCCTAGGATAAGATGGGATGCAAAGTCTTTTACTTCCTGTGTAGGGGAAGCCCCAACTGCCTTATGGCCCCATTTCCCCCAGGAAAAAGGTGCTCCATCCGTGCCTACAATATATACATCCGCCAGCGCTATATCATCCACAAACCGCAGGTAGGCGCCTTTCCCTTGTTTGGGGCCTGCACCCATAAACTGTTCCAGCTGCTGTTTGATCGTCTGCGCCCGTACCTCCAGTTCCAAAGCGTGGTGCTGGAAGGTATAATAGTAAAATATCCCTGCAAAGCCAGCAAACACCGTGGCCGATAAAAATAAAAGCATCAGGGAAAAGTAGCGGAATAATTTTTTCGTAATCTTATTCATCAAATTCCTCAAATTTGTAGCCGACACCCCGCACGGTTGCCAGGTTCCAGCCTGTATGTACATAGTTTTCCAGTTTTGCACGCAAACGTTTCATATGGGAGTCCACCGTCCGGTCATCCCCATAATAATCATACCCCCATACTGCATCCAAAATCTGCCCGCGCGTAAACACAGTCCCTGCATGGGATGCTAACAGCCATAAAATCTCTATTTCCTTTTTCGTCAGATGGACCTCCTGCCCGTCTACTGCCGCTTTGTATTTTTCAATGGATATAGACAGGTTCCCCTTGCACACTCCTTCCTGTTTTGGTTCCGCCGCCTGCACCCGGCGCAGCACTGCCCGCAGCCGTGCCATTACCTCAGAAGGCGAAAAAGGCTTGACAACATAATCATCCGCACCGATGTCAAGCCCCATAATCCGCTCATAATCTTCCCCACGTGCGGTAATCATAATGATCGGCACCATCGATTCCCTGCGTATCCGCCTGCATACCTCAAACCCATCTATATGCGGCATACGGACATCCAATAAAACTGCGTCGAATCCGGTATTTTTAAATGCATCCAATGCTTCACTGCCAGTACGGGCCGTATATACCTGATACCCCTGCTGAACCGCATATTCCTTTAATACATCCAAAATCTGCTCATGGTCGTCCGCTATCAAAATTGTTTTCATACGATTATACCACCGCCTTCTAAGGCCAGTACTTTGCTGTGTTCAAAGCAGCTTTTAACTCCGGTAATCCGCATTAATTTTTACATAATCATAGGTAAGGTCGCACCCCCATGCCTTTGCAGATGCTTCCCCCTGGTTTAGGTCAATACGGATAGAAATTTCATCTTCTGCCAAAACAGCTGCTGCTTTTTCCTCCGAAAAGGCAATCCCATTGCCATCCCGGCATACAAGGATACTGCCTGCCGCAGAAGCAAGCGCCACGTCAATCTTATGAACGTCAAACTCAGCATCCGCATAGCCTGCCGCACATAAAATACGCCCGCAGTTCGCATCGCATCCAAACATGGCAGCTTTTACAAGCGGGGAACGGATTACGCTTTTTGCAACCGCTGTTGCCGTATCCAAATCAGGCGCGCCCGCACAGGTACACTCCAGCAGCTTGCTTGCCCCTTCCCCGTCCGCCGCAAGCATCCTGGTCAGGTTCAGCAGCACCAGGTACAGCGCCTTTTGAAATGCCTGGAACGCTTCCCCGTCCGCCGCCACTTCTTGATTGCCAGCGCAGCCATTGGCCATAATGCATACCATATCGTTGGTAGACATATCTCCGTCTACGCAAAGGCAGTTATAGGTCCCTTTCACCGTTTCCTGTAATGCCTTATGCAGCATTGGCGCAGAAACGGCAGCATCGGTTGTAATAAAGTTTAAGGTAGTCGCCATATTTGGATGTATCATGCCGCTGCCCTTTGCCATGCCGCCCAGCCGGCATACCTTCCCGTCCAGCAGGAATTCCACTGCAACTTCCTTTTTAACCGTGTCTGTTGTCATAATAGCAGATGCTGCTTCCCCATGCTTATCTGGGGACAGGCCAGCCGCCAGCGTTTTTATATGGTTTGCGATCGGTTCAATGGGAAGTACCTGCCCAATAACGCCTGTAGATGCTACAACTACTTCTTCTGGGGCGATATGGAGCTGTTGCGCCGCCAGTTCACACATCCGCCATGCTTTTTGCTCACCGTCAGCATTGCAGGTATTGGCGTTTTTGCTGTTTACAATGATAGCCCGTGACTGCCCGCCGGTAGCTTCCAGATTTTTTTGTGTAACAAGGATCGGCGCACCTTTTACTTTATTCGTTGTATATACGGCTGCTGTGCTGCAAGTTTTTTCACTATAAACCATGCCTAGGTCATTTTTCTCTTTATCTGGGTTTAAACCGCAGTTGCAGCCATTTGCAGAAAATCCGGCTGCTGCGCATACACCCCCTTCTACGTTTTTATATCCTGTTTCCATTTTTAGCTTCATGCTGTCCTCCTACTTTCTAAAACCACAGTTCCTTACTGCCGCTGCATTGCTTTTGATTATTATAGACTGTTATTTGGCGGGTGTAAAGCCTGGAAACGGAATGCCTTTCCTAATTTTTTTACATCCCTATGTATATTTTTTCTATTTATCCACATACTTGATAAAGACCATCTACCATGAAAGAAAGGAGGCGCACTATGAATCCAGACGATATTATATGCAGTTGTTTAGATATTACGAATGGCATGATCCAAGAAGCGGTAGCCAATGGCGCAAAGACGTTGGAAGATGTCCAAGAAATCAACAATGTCGGTACGATCTGCGGAGCTTGTATTGAAGATGTGGAAAATTTGATCGCAGAATTGACCGCAAAATAACTTCCTGGGCGGTTCCACACTGCAAGAATGTAAAACAATATAACAAGCAGCAGACGTTTTTTATCGTCTGCTGCTTGTTTGCCGTTGCCTATGATACCCACGTGCGATAAAGTTTGCCATATAGATTGAGGCAGTAATGTAATCAAGAAATGCCTTACTGTAAATTTAACCGGTGTGCGGTATAAATTACGATCTGCTAATGACCATTACAACAAATGATTACTTGCAGTATCCACGGTGTAGCATATATCTGGTTTTGGCTGTTACATATTTTGGAACACTTCTTTTAACTGTGGGTATATCCTTTTAAATGTCTGGTAACGCTCTTCATAAAGCGCTGCCAGCCCCTCTTCTGGTTCAATCGTATCTACTACTTTTACTATTTTTTCTGCCGCTTCCTGTACGTTTGCGTATTCCCCGTTTGCAACTGCCGCCAGCATTGCGCCGCCAAGCGCCGGGCCTTCTTCGCTTGCAAGCGTATCTACTTTGATGTTGAAGATATTTGCTACCATCTTTTTCCAAAGCGGGCTTTTTGCACCGCCGCCGCAGATTTTGGTACGGTCGATCTGGATGCCTAGCAGTTTAGCGACTTCAAAAGAATCCCGCAGTGCAAATGTTACGCCTTCCAGCACTGCCTGGGTTAGATCGGCGCGGGTGGTGTCCATCGTCATACCGGTAAATGTACCACGTGCCTTCGGGTCATTATGCGGGGAACGCTCGCCCATCAGGTATGGCAGGAAGTAAACATGGTTTTCCCCTAACTTTGTAATGCCTGCCTGTTCTGCCCCAAAATCCGTAGTGCCAAGAATATCTTCCATCCACCATTTATTGCAGGATGCTGCGCTTAACATGCAGCCCATTAAATGGTAATGGCCATCTGCATGCGCAAATGCGTGGAGTGCATTATGGCTGTCTACCGCAAACTTTTCGCTGGCTACAAAAATCGTGCCACTTGTCCCTAAGGATATATTACAGCTGCCGTTTCCCACGGTACCAGTTCCAACTGCAGCTGCCGCATTGTCGCCGGCGCCAGCTGCGACAACCGTCGTCTGCGGAAGCCCAAGCAGGTTTGCAATTTCCGGCAGGAGCGTCCCGACTGGTTCATAGCTTTCATAAATATGCGCCAGCTGGCTTTCCTGGATGCCGCAGATTTCTATCATTTCCTTTGACCAGCATTTGTGCTCTACATCCATTAACAGCATACCGGAGGCATCGGAAACGTCTGTACAATGGACGCCAGTCAGCTTATATGCAATATAGTCTTTTGGGAGCATAATCTTGTCGATTTTGGCAAACAATTCCGGTTCCTGCTTTTTCATCCACAGGATTTTTGGTGCGGTAAACCCTGCAAAAGCAATGTTTGCCGTATATTGCGACAGTTTTTCCCGGCCGATGGTTTCATTTAAATACTCCGTCTCTTCCATCGTCCTGCCGTCATTCCATAAAATCGCCGGCCGGATCACCTGGCCTGCATGATCCAGTACAACCAGCCCATGCATTTGCCCGCCAAAACTGATCCCTGCCACCTGGCTGCGGTCCGCATTTTTTACCAGCTCCTGGATCCCTGCCACACAGGCGTCCCACCAGTCTTCCGGCTTCTGCTCAGACCAGCCCGGATGAGGGAAGCTTATCGGATACTCTTTCGATACGATATTTTCAATGGTACCGTCCGCCTGCATTAACAGCAGTTTTACGGCTGACGTACCTAAATCAACTCCTATATATAACATGTTCCTGTCCTCCTTTCGTAACACGTTGCCCCGCCTTTGGCAGTATTTCTGAAAAATATTGCAGGATGATGCAATTCCTTACAAAATCCTGCAAACACCCTGCGAATATCTTAAGCTATACTCACGAGCGATAAAGTATACCATATGATGTAAGATAAAAACGCTCGTGAGTCGGTGTTACTTGGCAAATTTTAGTGTTTGCCAGTATATACTGCACAAATATTATGCAAATGGATTTTCAGACGGGTACAGCATCCCTTTTGGCTGGTTAAACCCGATTTCAGCAGTATCTACGCCAATTAACTTAAATACTTCATAAAGGCTCTTTCCAAAATGGCCGAATGCAACCGCGCCGTGGTGCGGGTAATTGCCTTCGATCAATACGTGGCGGTAGAACCTGCCCATTTCCGGGATTGCAAAAATACCGATGCCGCCAAAGGATTTCGTTGCCACTGGGAGCACTTCGCCCTGCGCTACATATGCGCGCAGTTTTGCATCTGCTGTGCTCTGCAGACGGAAGAACGTAATATCGCCAGGGATAATGTCGCCTTCCAGCGTCCCCTGTGTAACTTCTTCCGGAAGCGTACGCGCCATGATCATCTGGTATTTCATAGAGCAGGAAGACAATTTGGAAGAACAGGTATTGCCGCAGTGGAACCCCATAAACGTATCTTTCTGTGTATAATTGAATTTCCCTTGAATACTTTCTTTGTACATGTCCGCCGGAACGGTATTGTTGATGTCCAAAAGCGTTACCACATCTTCACTGACACAGGTGCCGATAAACTCGCTTAATGCCCCGTAAACATCCACTTCACACGAAACCGGGATTCCCCTGCCTGTCAAGCGGCTGTTCACATAGCATGGCACAAAACCAAACTGCGTCTGGAATGCAGGCCAGCATTTGCCGGCAATGGCTACGTATTCACGGTACCCTTTATGCTGCTCTACCCAGTCTAACAGCGTCAGTTCATACTGTGCCAGTTTCGGCAGGATTTCCGGCTTCTGGTTGCCTGTGCCAAGTTCTTTTTCCATATCCGCAACTACCTCTGGGATACGTGCATCTTTTTCATGCTTATTAAAAGATTCAAATAAATCCAGCTCAGAGTTTTCCTCGATTTCTACACCCAGGTTATACAGCTGCTTGATCGGTGCGTTACATGCCAAGAAATTAAGCGGCCTTGGCCCAAAGCTGATGATCTTTAAGCTGGAAAGCCCAACTGCCGCACGTGCAACCGGCAAAAATTCGTGGATCATATCTGCACATTCTTCTGCCGTACCAACTGGATATTCCGGAATATATGCGCGGACATTGCGCAGTTTCAGGTTATAGCTTGCATTCAGCATTCCGCAGTAGGCATCGCCGCGCCCGCCTACCAGGCTGTCGCCGGATTCTTCCGCTGCAGCTACAAACATTTTCGGGCCATCAAAATGTTTCGCCAAAAGTGTTTCCGAGATTTCCGGGCCGAAATTGCCAAGGTAAACAACCAGCGCATTGCAGCCTGCTTTTTTTACATCCTCAAGCGCCTGCACCATATGGATCTCGCTTTCTACGATACAGACCGGGCATTCATAAATGTCTGTTTCCCCATACTTTGCTTTATATGCCTCAACCAGCGCCTTACGCCTGTTTACGGACAAACTTTCCGGGAAACAGTCACGGCTGACTGCAACAATGCCGAGTTTTACTTTTGGAATGTTTTGAAACATAATCTTTTCCTCCGCTTTCTATATTTTTATTATGACTATTATAAAATATCCAGCGGATATTACAACTTAAAAACTTGTCCTGGTTATGGCATTTTTTTGACTAAATTTAAATATTATAGGAAAATCTAAACAAAGGACATCCGAACCATCTCCATGACCGTTGAAACTCTTCACATGTCATTTTCATCCGCCTCTTTGCTGCCACTGCTTTTGCGGTACTCTGTCGGCAGCATCCCATAGCGCTTACGGAATGCCTTTGCAAAACTGCGGCTGTCTGGGAACCCGCAGGTAACGGCAATTTCCCCAACCGGCCGGTCCGTATTCATCAAAAGCCGGTACCCTGCTTCGGTACGCAGCTCCAGCACATATGATTTATAATTGATGCCGACATATTTTTGGAACATCCGGGACAAATATGCCGGAGAAAACCCAAAAATGCGCGCAACCCCTTCCAGTGTCAAATCTTCCCGGTAGTTTACCTGTATGTAATTCGTAATATGGGACAGTTTGTCGAGGTTGCGGTGCTGCTTTTTGCGTTCTTCATCAATTTCCAAAACCCGGTACTCCGTCACCAGCAAATACAAAAGCTGGTAAAAACTGCCCAATATATCCAGCAGATACCCAT
Organism: uncultured Eubacterium sp.; assembly: GCA_947089855.1. Taxonomy (GTDB): domain Bacteria; phylum Bacillota; class Clostridia; order Lachnospirales; family Lachnospiraceae; genus Eubacterium_J. The sequence continues at coordinate 62,591 of CAMUML010000011.1, read as the reverse complement.
ACTTTTTGTTTTCGTATTCCTCGTACATATGCCAGATCAGCCCAGCCAGCCTTTCATCTTCCATCCGGCTGTGTGAAAATAAAAGGCTGCCTGCATCCCCCAGGTATTTTTCAAACAGCCCCTGTGGGATCTGCAGCACAACCGTAAAATTAGGGTCCGGGCAGTCGACGCTGTGTACTTCATTGGAATTGACCAATGCAAACTGCCCTGGATTTAATGTATATAACTGCGAATCAATATAAAAACGGATGCTTCCTTTCATCACATAGAAAATTTCTACGGAACGGTGCCAATGCTTGGACACTTTATAGCTGCCGTTTTTGCCTTCAAATACAAACATCTTAAATGGCAAGTCGTCATTTGGAAGCACCAGCTCATGCCTAAAATCTATCATGATTACCCCAAACCAATTATTTCATCTACCGGCAGCGACAATACAATCCCCTGTGCTTCGCTTTTCATGCCGCACCTGCCGCTGATTGCTTTCATAATTTCTTTTTTATCCTCTTTGGTAGCAAGGATAAGCACCACCTCCCGTTCCTGCTGGATGCTGATGCCCCAAAACTTCATCGCCTCTTCGCTTCCGATACGCCTGCTGTGGAATACGGTACCGCCGGAAGCGCCCATTGGCCTTGCCACATTCATTACTTCTTCGCTAAAACCCTGGTTGACCATTGCCATAATGGCACAATATTCATTTTCCATATGTTCCCATTCATCCTTTCTAACGTCCCCATCCTCTTGCGCCTGCAAGGGTTCCATCAGCCGGATCACATGGCTGCTGCAGCCTGACATTGTAACGGTAAAAGCGATACCGGTGTTGGGCATCCCAAGATGAAGCCTATGGCGCAGCTTTTTTAACATCTGCCCTGCAAACGGCCGCGGCAAGATACCTAACAGCAGGTCTTTTTCCACCCCGCCCAGCCCAAGCATATCCATAATCTGGCTGGAAGCGGTACCCTGTGCATGCATAATATACTGCACCGGCACCTTCTGTGCCTTCCATACATCCACCGCCTTGTGTACCAGCTTTGGCGTTGCAATGAGAAACAGCAGCTGAAACCCCTGTTTCTTATGATTGTCCGTCATCTTCATCCTCCTCATCAAAGTCAAATATCTCATCATCCATAAAGCCAGCTGCAAATGCAGGCTCTTCTATACCGCCCACATCCTGTACGCCCTGTGCGGCACCTTTGCCCTTCTTTAGCACAATCTGATACTGGATACCCATCAACTGGATCGCGATCAAAGGCGTCAGTGCAACCAATGCCACTACACCAAACGCATCGGTCATCATATTGCCGCCCAGCGCATCACATGCGCCAATACTTAACGGCAGCAGGAACGTGGAAGTCATAGGCCCGCTGGCCACGCCGCCGGAGTCAAACGCAATACCGACAAACATCTTCGGCACAAACCGCGAAAGCACCAGTGCAATCACATAGCCGGGTATTACGATCCAGTAAATCGGCAGCCCTGTCAGCACACGCAGCATGGCAAGGCCCACGCTGACCGAAACGCCCACCGACATACACTGGTTCATTGCCTTTGCAGAAACCGCGCCGTTTGTTACGCTTTCTACCTGATGGTTCAGCACCTGGATGGCCGGTTCTGCCTTTACAATATAATAGCCAATCAGCATACCGATCGGCACCAAAAGCCACCGCCAGCCTGCCGAAGCAATTTCACTGCCCAATAAAGAGCCGATTGGGGCAAACCCGACATTCACGCCGCATAAAAAAAGCACAAGCCCAAGGTATGTATATGCAAAACCGACCACAATACGCTTTACCTGCCAATCCTGATAACGGCGGCTCAACAGCTGGAACACTGCAAATACCGCGACAACCGGCACAAGCGAAACCATAACCTCTTTTACATACGGCGGCATACTCGTCAAAAACTCCCACAGCAAATCCCTGGTCGTTACCACATCCGCCACCTGGTACGTCGCATACGCAGCCTGCGTCGGATTGTAAAAGCACCCTAAGATCATAACCGCAAGCACCGGGCCGACACTGGAAAGCGCAACCAGCCCGAAACTGTCGCTCGACGCATTCTTATCGCCCCTGACCGATGCCAGGCCGACGCCCATAGCCATAATAAATGGAACCGTCATAGGGCCGGTTGTAACACCGCCTGAGTCAAATGCAACTGCCATAAACTCTTTGGGAACCAAAAACGAAATACCGATCAATGCTATATAACACACAATTAATATAGTAGAAAGATTTATCTGGAACAAAATACGGAAAATTGCCATCGCAAGAAAAATCCCAACGCCAACTGCAACCGTAAGGATCAGCGTCATATTTGGAATCGACGGCACCTGCTCTGCCAATACCTGCAGGTCTGGCTCGGAAATCGTAATAATCATCCCCATCGCAAACCCAATAGCCAAAATAACAGCAATAAACCGCGTCTTTGAAATCTGCACGCCAATCCCTTCGCCAAGAGGCGTCATAGACATTTCTGCCCCTAACTGGAAAAACCCCATGCCTGCCACCAGCATTACCGCCCCTGTCATAAACATAAACATTGTACTTAACTTTAACGGCACCAGCAGGATGCTTAAAAGCAATACAATGCCTGTAATCGGCAGTACTGCGGATAAAGACTCCATTATTTTTTCCCTTAATTTCTGGTTCAAACAGCATCACCCCTTTTTCATTCTTCTTGCAGCATTACGCAGGGCCGCCTGCTGGTTTCCAGTCTAACATAGATGCTGCGGCTTTTCAAGCTCCTTAGCTAAAAACCGCTCCCCCTTTACAAAAACCGCTCCCCGGACCGCTCCAGGTCATCCTCCAGTTCATCCGGCAGGTACTTACGGAAAATAAAAATAAAAACATTAGAAGTGAGATAAGCATATAGCCCTGCCCCGCAACAAAAAAGCAGCATAATAAACGGCACAAACGCCACTGTCAGCAGCACAAAGGTCGCCATTATAAAACATAACAGCAGCGAACACAAAAAATGCCGGAACGGCAGTAAAAGCGCTATTTTAAAATTTTCCCAAATACGGTTCTCAAACTTTGCCTGTACTGGGAAAATATACATGCAGGTAAATACCGTCGGAACCAGAAAAACCGAACACGCTGCAACCATTATTTTCCCAGCCGTACCCCCAAGGTAGCCCCCGTATCTAAAGTCAACCAGGAATAAAAACAGCACAGCCGCCATAACCATCCAAATAACCGTAGCCTGCCTAAAATTCTGTTTAAACGAACGGTGAAAATTCCGGTGTACATACCCTTCTTTTGTCCGAATCATTTTCATGCATGCATAATATAACGCAGTCGTTGAAGCCCCCACTGTAACCAGCGGAATACTATAAACGACCCACAGCACATGCAGCAGCACCAGGTTATAAACCAAATTAAAAAACCGCCACAGCGGCCCGTCCACTGAAAAAAAATACATGTTTCCACCCCTTCTGTCCAAAATGGAATATTTTGTCCTATTATAATCCCGCTACCCTATTTGTTCTATACGTAATCTTAGCCAAAAATTTTAGAAAAATATGTAATATTTTACTAAAATATAAAATACTCATTGAATCCAAAAGGAAAATGTTATAAACTAGGGCGAACCTTAAAATCAGCAACAGCAAATAAAGGAGTTTTTATGAATCAGACAAACTACAGCTACACAGAATACAACCAGCCATTTATTGAACAGCGTGCAGACCCTTTTATCTGCCAAAATCCAGACGGCAGCTATTATTTTACCGCATCTGTCCCGGAATATGACCGTATTGTCTTAAGGAAGGCCGATACACTGGCAGGGCTTGCCAGCGCGAGCGAACGCACTTTATGGCGCAAGCACGAAAGCGGCCCGCAGAGCCTGCATATTTGGGCGCCGGAAATCCACTGCCTGGATGGGGAATGGTATATCTATTACGCGGCTGGCGATAAAGATGACGAATGGGAAATCCGGCCCTATGTGTTAAAATGCATGGGCAGCGACCCAATGTCGGACGCTTGGGCCGAAATGGGTATGATACAGGCAGCGGACAATGACCCGTTTTCGTTCCACTCTTTTTCCCTTGATGCCACAGTCTACCGGCATCACGGCCAATATTACTATATCTGGGCAGAAAAAACCGGTGTAGGCAAGCAAATATCCAACCTTTATATTGCCCGGATGGAATCCCCGGTCAAGCTGGCCACCGCCCAAGTACTGTTAACGACCCCAGATTATGACTGGGAGCGGATCGGCTTTTGGGTCAATGAAGGCCCTGATATACTGGAACATGGCGATAAGCTGTTCCTGACCTTTTCGGCCAGCGAAACCGGCATTGACTATTGTATCGGGATGCTATATGCAGATAAGGACGCCGACCTATTAGACCCACGCTCGTGGACAAAACTGCGCTACCCGGTACTGCGTTCCGATTCCCAGAAAGGTATTTACGGCCCGGGGCATAATTGTTTTGTAAAAGCAGACGACGGCACCACCGACCTTTGCATCTACCATGCAAGGCCCTATGACGAAGTGCTTGGCAACCCGCTTTATGACCCCAACCGGCATACGATGCTTATGCGCATGGAATACGACGACAGAGGGTTCCCAGTATTTTCCTATAAAAAAAACCCGCTTTCTATTTTAGGCTAAAAAATAATATAGAAGTGTTTGTAAAAAGTTTTTTATTTTAGATTATTCTAAAAATAAAAAACTTTTTTATGCATTATACACAAAAAAAAAAAAAAACGTTGAACATTTTATGCAGTCTTTCTATCATATGTTACAAATATCTAAAATAATATTGCTTTTTCTAAATCATTGTGCTATGATAAATCCAGCTCTAATGAACGGCATTTATACATAAGAGCTGCAAAAGATTAAAAAAGGAGGACTGTAACATGATGACGAAGAAGGTGCGAACAATAATATTGTCTGCAGTACTTGCAGCAGGAACCATCCTAACAGGGTGCGGCAGCGGCGATGGAGGCAGCGGCACATCTGCGGATGGCGATGGAGGCGGCGGAGGGGGCGGCAAAAAAAGCCTGTCCGTTTTCATTTTCGCAAACGACCATGAATCGCCAATCTACAAAAGCATGATCGAAAAATGGAAAGAAGACAATTCCGACACGATTGAAAAGGTTGATGTACAGATCACAACACAGGAAGAATATTCCAAAACACTGACCGGTATGATGACCGCAAAAGAACTGCCAGATATTTTTTATGTAGGGCCAGAATCCGTACAGCAGTATGTAGAAAACGGGTATATCGAAAATTTGCAGCCGATCTTAGATGAGTTGGACATTACAACAGATGATCTGGTGGCCCAGGAAGCATTAAACAGTTACCGTTATGACGGGGAAAAAGTTGGCACAGGCGACCTGTATGCACTCCCAAAAGACGCTTCTGTATTTGCCTATGCTTATAATAAAGAGCTTTTTGACAAAGAAAATATACCATATCCAGACCCGGAAAATCCTTATACCTATGACGAATTTGTAGATGTGTGCAAGAAATTTACCAAGGATACCGATGGGGACGGCGAAATCGACCAATGGGGGTGCGGTGCTGCAAACCAGTTTATGATCCAGCAGTACATTTGGTCTAATGGCGCTTCTTTCCTATCGGATGATTATAAAACCGTAACGATCGACACACCAGAATTTAAAGAAGCATTCCAAAAATATGTAGACCTCACCTTAGAACATAAAGTAACGCCAACTGTGGAACAGGATGCATCCTTAGGCGTATACCAAAGATGGCTGGCAGGCCAGGAAGCATTTTATGCATGCGGAACCTGGGATGTAGCAGCTTTTATGGATAAAGAGACGTTCCCATTTGAATGGGATTTATGTGCATATCCGACGCTTTCTACCGGAAAGAGCATGACCTGGCTCGGCACCGTAGGTTTTTGCGTATCTGCACAGAGTGAAAACAAAAAAGAGGCAGCGCAGCTGGTATCCTACCTGTGTGCAAACGAAGACGGGCAAAAGGAACTTTCCGGCATTGTAGGCGGGCAGTCTATCCAGCTTCCAAACTTAAAGAGCCTGGCAGAAGGAGATTTTGTAAAATCCATTGAAGATGGCACCCTTCCATTCCCTAAATCTGTAGACGTGTTCTTTAATTATCTTGAAGGCACAGACAAATATGAAGGACGGTTCCAGGAAAGCACTTATACACCGAATGCAGAATGGTTTGATGTATTCTGGAAAAATGTGGACAATGTCAAGAACGGAAATATGACTGTGGATGAATTTATCGAAGAATACCAGCCACAGATGCAGGAAGCGCTTGACACCGCCTGGGAAAGTGTGGAATAGCAGGTTTAACACAGAAGCGGCCAGCGGATGAGAAGGCCTGGCCGCTTCTCATAGGGAGGTAACTGTATGAGTGGAGGCAATGCAGCAACAAAGAAAAAAATGAACAAAGCCCAATTCAAAGAACACTGTTGGGGGCTGGCCTTTGTATCTCCAGCGTTTATTGGGTTCCTAATATTTATGGCATTTCCAATCGTTTTCGCATTTATTACCAGCTTAACGAAATGGAACGGCATGAATTCCATGATGGATAACTTCGTCGGCTTTCGGAATTATATAAAATTGCTGGGTGACGACAAATTCTGGAAGGTGTTGTTAAATACCATTATCTACATGGTCGGCATTCCAGTTGGGATGGTCTTTGGACTTGTAATCGCCGTAGGCATGAACCGTAAGATCCGCGGCATCAAATTCCTGCGGACCCTGTATTATGTACCGGTTGTATCTTCCCTGGTCGCAGTAGCGATCCTGTGGATGTGGGTATTCAACTATGATTACGGCCTTTTAAACAGTATTATCAAACTGGTTTCCGGAACCCACGGGCCAAACTGGCTGGGCGATGAATTCTGGGTAAAAATATCCATGATCATCTTTATGGTATGGAAAGGGCTGGGTTCTTCCATTATCTTATATCTGTCGGGCCTGCAAGGAATACCGAGAGATTTATATGAAGCTGCAAAAATTGACGGCGCAAGCGGATGGAACCTGTTCCGTTACATCACTGTCCCGCTTGTTTCGCCAGTTACATTTTACCTGCTGATCACCGGCCTGATCGGAGGTTTCCAGGTATTCGTAGAAGTCCTGGTTATGGTTCCGAGCGGCGGGTTAAATTACAGTGCGGCAACCGTAGTATTTTACCTGTACGACAAGGCATTTGGCAGCAACCAAATGGGTTATGGTTCCGCAATGGCATTTATTCTGGCTATCTTTATCTTTATCGTCACGGCGCTAAACTTTAAAGGCCAGGAGAAATGGGTTAAGACAATGGAATAGGAGGCGGAAAAAATGGCAAACAACAAAGAAAGCCAAGGTACGGAAATTAAATCAAAAAAGAGCAAAACCATTGACAAAATTGTGTTTGTGGCACTGCTGCTTGGGGCGGTTGTTATGGTCTTTCCGCTGATCTATATGATCTTAAGTTCGTTTATGACAAAAAACCAGATCCTTGCCGCAGATTTTAGCCTGATACCAAATCCCTGGAAATTCGGAAAATACAGCGAGGTACTTGCAAAACCGGAATTTTTAAGGGGCCTGCGCAATACGCTGATCGTTGCAGTCCCAGTGTTAATTGTCGGCGGATTTACCTCCTCCCTGTCTGCATTTTCCTTCAGCAAACTAAAGTTCCGAGGGAAAAACGGCATATTCCTCGGCCTGCTGGCAACGATGATGATTCCATTTGCAGTCGTTATGATCCCACAGTATGTGATGTTTACCAAACTGGGCTGGACCAACAGCCTGCTGCCTTTAATTATTCCAGGCTTATTCGGAAACGTCAGCATTATTTTCTTCCTGCGCCAAAATCTGACCAGTGTGCCGGATTCTTTGGTAGAAGCAGCGAAAATCGACGGCTGCGGCTATTTTAAGATGTATTACAAGATATTCCTTCCATTAATGAAAGGTGCGCTGATGACGCAATTGATCCTTTGGTTTATGGGCATCTGGAACGATTACCTTGCACCGACTATTTTTATCCAAAATGAAGAATGGTTTACCCTGCAGGTTGTTATCCGTTCCTTTAACTCCTATTATGCAGTCAACAGCGATTACCCGCTGATTATGGCGGCATCTGTGCTCGCCATCCTGCCAACGCTGCTTTTGTTCTTCTTCTTCCAGCGCTATATTATTGAGTCGCTGGCAGTATCCGGCGTAAAAGGTTAAGCTTGCAACGGGCTGTCCCCTGCCAATACTGAGGGGGCGGCCCGCTTTCATTCTTTTGGCAAACTTTAGTGTATCTGGATTCGATGATTCAGGACTTGCATATTGGAGAAAATTCGTGTATAGTCTCTTTTAGATATTTATAAACTAATATACATTCATTTGCTCCTAAATAATGGTGGAGCCGGAAGAGAGGTCACCAATGCTGCACATCAAAAATCTCGAAGAAGGCCTGCCGGTTTTTAAGGCCCTCGGTTCCGAACTGCGGATTAAAATAGTAAAACTGCTGCTGGAAAACAGAGAAATGAATATCAATGAACTGGCCAGTGCCATTGGCGTAACCAACGGCGCACTGACCAGCCATATCCGGAAATTAGAAGAAAGCGGAGTCGTTAAAATACTCCCTGACCGCAGAAGCGGACATGGCAACCAAAAAGTCTGCCGCGTCGACGTGGATAAAATATTGGTAGATGTCGTTTCCGATGAATCCGAAGAAGACGGCAACGTATTTATTACCGATATTCCAGTCGGGCAATATATGGATTATGATGTGTACCCAACCTGCGGGCTGGCTACTGAATTGTCCCTGATCGGGGAAGCCGACGACCCCCGCTATTTCGCACATCCAGACCGGGTACATGCGCAAATTATCTGGTTTGGAAAGGGGTATGTCGAATACATGATCCCTACCCTGCTGCCTCCTTCTGTCCAGATCGAACAGATCACACTGTCTTTGGAAATCAGTTCCGAAGCCCCTGGTACCAATAATGACTGGCCTTCCGACATTTATTTTTATTTAAATGGGGAACCTATCGGCATGTGGACAAGCCCTGGCGATTTTGGGGATGTCCGCGGCATCTTTACGCCAGACTGGTGGCTGCCGAACTGGAACCAATATGGCTTATTAAAAATGATAACTATCAATAAAAAAGGCACCTTTGTGGACGGGCTGAAAATTTCCAATGTCAGCATCAAACAATTTGGGCTGGATTATAAAAGTACAATCCGGTTCCGGTTTGAAGTCCCACAGGACGCGGAAAATGTTGGCGGACTTACGATATTTGGCCGCAAATTCGGAAATTACAGCCAGGCGATACAAGCCCGCATCGCCTATAGCCCCATTGCCGTATCCTAACCGCGCGCCATAGGGGCGCCCCCTGTTTTTCCTTTGACGGCGAAACGTACAAATCCGCAAATGAGGGAAAAACGATGAAAAAAAAGATCTATTTCTATAGCTGCCTGTCCGTACTGCTGCTCTCTGGCTGTGCAAAACAGCCAAAACTAAAAGCAGACCCCGCCGTAGAAAAAACGTTTGCGGAAGTATCGGTGCATGACCCGTCAATCGTAGACGCCGGCAACGGCTCTTATTATATTTTTGGCTCGCACCTGGCAGTGGCCAAAACGGACGACCTCATGAACTGGACGTATGTAAACCAGGGCGTAAAAAACGAAAACAAGGTTATCCCAAATGTTTTATCCCAAATGAAAGAAGCCTTTGAATGGTCGCATAGCAATACCTTTTGGGCCCCGGACGTGATCCGGTTAAAAGACGGAAAATACCATATGTATTACTGCAACTGTGAAGGGAGCAGCCCGTTATCCTGCCTTGGCATGGCAGTATCCGATTCGGTCGAAGGCCCTTACCAAAACGAGGGCATCCTTTTAAAATCCGGCATGCCTGCTAGCCAGCCAAGCGAAAATGGGAAACTCTACCAGTCTGCAGACGACCCAAACGTCGTCGACCCAGCCGTATTTTTCGACCAGGAAGAACGGCTATGGATGATCTACGGTTCCTACTCCGGCGGCATCTTTGCGAAAGAACTGGACCCTGTTACTGGCCTTTTCTTAGAACCAGGCTATGGAAAAAAACTGCTGGGCGGAAACCATCTGCGTATTGAAGCCCCTTACGTAATCTATAACCCGGATACCGCCTATTACTACTTATTCCTGTCTTTTGGCGGCCTTGACTCCGATGGCGGCTATAACATCCGGGTATGCCGCTCCAAAACGCCGGATGGCCCTTACGAAGATTCCATGGGCCAGGACATGGCCGAATGCAAAGGCCCTGCAGGCAGCACTTTTAGTGATACATCTGCCGCCCTTTATGGCACCAAGCTTATGGGGTGCTACAAATTCCTCCATATGGAGGGGGAAGACGGAGAAAACCGCAAGGGTTACCTGTCCCCAGGGCATAACTCCTGCCTATACCAAGAAAGCACCGGAAAATATTTCCTGATCTACCATACCCGTTTTGAAGGAAGCGGCGAAGAACACCAGGTCCGTGTACACCAGATGTTTTTTAATGAAGATGGATGGCCTGTCGTAGCACCCTACCGCTATACCGGAGAAACACTGGAAAACGCTACCATGCAAGATTGCGCAGGCAACTACAAACTAATCAGCCATGGCCGCGATATTTCCCCAACGATGCAGGAATCCGTTTCCATCGAACTTTCAAAAGACGGTAAAGTAAGCGGCGGCCAAACGGGCACCTGGGCAATCAAAGACGAAAACAGCCTGGACCTGTCCATTGGGGAAGCAACGTATCATGGAACCATATTAAAACAATGGGACGAAGACGGCAAAAAATACGTATGGGCGTTTACCGCTTTGCAAAAGGAAACTGGAATTGCCATATGGGGCAGCGGAACCAACGCTATCGCAGAGTAGCCGCCACTTATCATACATACTGCCTTTTTCACCATATCCGGACAAACAGCTACCAAACAAATCAATTTTGGAGGAAACAATGGCAAAATTAAAAATTAACACCGAAAAAAAATTGGCCAAAATCTCAGAAGAAATCTACGGGCATTTTTCCGAACATCTTGGCCGCTGTATTTATGAAGGCATCTATGTAGGGGAAGATTCCCCCATAGAGCAGGTCAATGGAATGCGCAAGGACGTCGTAGACGCATTGAAAGCAATCAAAGTACCCGTACTGCGCTGGCCAGGCGGCTGCTTTGCAGACGAATACCACTGGAAAGACGGCATCGGCCCAAAAGAAAACCGCAAAACCATTGTCAATACCCATTGGGGCGGCGTTGTAGAAGACAACAGCTTTGGAACCCATGAATATTTTGAACTCTGCCGCCAGCTTGGCTGCAAAACTTACGTCAACGGCAACCTTGGCAGCGGGACAGTACGTGAAATGTCTGAATGGGTCGAATATATGACCTTTTCCGGCGTTTCCCCAATGGCCGGCCTGCGCAGGCAAAACGGCCATGAAGAACCGTGGAAGGTCGATTATTTTGGCGTAGGAAACGAAAACTGGGGCTGCGGCGGCAATATGACACCCGAATACTATGCCAATGAATACCGCCGCTACCAGACCTATGTACGCGACTATTCCCAAAAACCAATGCAACCGTTAGAACACCACACCCCATCCATCCGCAAGATCTGCTGCGGCCCAAATGTCGACGACTACGAATGGACAAAAACCGTATTAGACACCTGTTTTTGCCACTCTCCGAAAGGATCGCATGGATTTATGGACGGGCTGTCCCTGCATTACTACGTACATCCGGAAGGCTGGGAACGCAAAGGCAGCGCTACCGAATTTGATGCCGGCGTATGGTACAAAACCCTTTCCAAAGCGCTCTATATGGAAGAATTGATCCAAAAACACAGCGCCATTATGGACGTATACGACCCAGAGAAAGAAATCGCACTGGTAGTCGATGAATGGGGAACCTGGTATACCGTAGAACCAGGCACAAACCCAGGCTTTTTATACCAGCAAAACACGATGCGGGATGCGCTCGTAGCCGGGATTACGCTAAATATCTTTAACAAGCACGCCGACCGGGTACGGATGGCAAACCTTGCGCAGATCGTTAACGTGCTGCAGGCTGTTATTTTCACCGAAGGCGATAAAATGGTAAAAACGCCAACCTACCATATTTTCGACCTCTACAAACATCACCAGGGTGCGCAATTAGTAGACAGCCAAATAGAAACCACCCAAACCGGCACCAAAGATTATCCTGTGCCAAACCTGACAGAATCAGCATCCATCGGCACAGACGGACGGCTGCATATTACGGTTACCAACCTATCCCTGGATCAGCCCGCAGCTATTGATGCCTTCCTGGATGTCAGCGCATCGGCTGTAACCGGTGAAATGGTAGCCGGTGAAATGCACGCGAAAAATACATTTGAAGATCCCAGCCAGGTAACCGTAAAGGCATTTGATACCATAGAAATTACGAAACAAGGCCTGAAATTTACCGTACCTGCATGCAGTGCCGTACATCTGGCCGTAGAAATGGCATAGGGCAACGGCCCTGTCAGCCCAAAGGAGGAGGCGGTATCATAATGGAAGAAAAACACCAGCGGTATTGCCGGCAATGCCTGATACGGGAAACAAACCAGGCAGCATACTTCCAAAATATGTATGAATATATCCGCCTTCTACCGGAAGAAGACAAAACACCCCCACAGGAATATGAAAAACGGCTTGCTGCATGTAAATCATGCAGCAAGCTGTTAAACGGTATGTGCCGTATCTGCGGGTGCTTTGTAGAAATGCGCGCAGCAATACGTATCAGGGGCTGCCCCGGTATACCAGACCGGTGGGGCCATTCTTCCGAAAGCGGCGGATAAAGCCCCCTACGCTTCCACATTCCGCTTAAACCCCACATAAGCTACGATGAAATAAAACGCATAAACCACAAAGAAAAACAACAGTGTCCCCGCAAAATACCCTGCGGCTGCGGTCTGCGTACCCGTATAAAAGTTGAACTTCCACCCCGCAAACACAGCCACCAGTCCGCTTAAACCCGCTGCAAACGCCGCCGGGCACAGATAGAATACCGCAAGCTGCCAAAAAACAACACGGGAAATATCTTTCTTTCCAAGCCCAATCTGATACAGCACCCGGTAGCGGAACTTATATTTTGCCGAATCGCTTAACTGCTGTACAGAAAGTACCGTTAAAGCCACACATACAAATACCAGCCCGATATAGACAAGCGGAAACGTAATGGACGTAAGCAGCACCTTCACCTCCGGCACCAGGTTATCCCTGACCACTATTTTATAGGCCATAGACACAATGCTGTCCGACCCAATGCACATACTGTCTTCTTCCGAATACAGATGGCCGCTCGCATCCATCGAATATCCATCCGGCAGGATACGTTCCAGCTTATTTTGTAAGCCCCCTGGCGCACGCTGCTTTAACTGCACAGCCAGTTCGGCATAATAAGGCTCCATTTTAGCAGCCGCCGTATCGGGCACAATGATCAGGTAGTCTGCTCCGTTATGCCCATCCTGGGAAAACGGCTCTGTATAAATGCCCCGAAGCTTGCGCCTGCCCTTCCCATCCTGGCTTTGGATTTCCAAATCCCCCGAAAAATCACCGGCCTGCATCCAGACACGCCTTTTGATATGCAGCGCATACTCCTGGCTGCCCAACTTGACCGGGTCAAGCCCAACCATCCCCCTTAAGTGGTTATAATCGGACAGCAGCATATAAGTATCGTACTTATAATAGGAAAAGCTTTCACCCGCTTTTTTCCAATCCACCGTCCCATCCGCTTTTTGATACTCCCTGCCAAATTCCTTTAAATGGGTATACAGCCATGCATTCACCTGCTGCGTCCCATTTTGGTAAATGCAATAGCGGTATGACTGTGCCACATCCGTTTCTTTTTGCAGTACAGCCAGTTCTTTTTCAAATTGGGCATCTGGCCGCCTGTCATATATCTGGACATCAAACGGCCACTTTTGCTCCAGCACCTGATTTTGAAAACCGTGAAACATCAAGGCAACCGCACACCCAAGCATCGCCAGCGCAAACAGCGAGGTCAAGGTACCCATGGTAAACCGCATCGAGCGGACTTTAGAAGAAAACTGCCGCAGCAAAAACAAGTTCTGGCCCTGATAGATCCTGCTGCCGTGGCGCCTGATATAACAGATGATCCATGCTGCAAACCCACTGTAAAATAAGTAGATAGACAGCACCAGCCCAATGATAAACCCTATCACTGTCCCCGTCCCCCATCCGTGATAGCAAAACAAAAAAAGGCCGCACGCTGCAAAAAGCAGCAGGGAAAGCGGCAATAGCCACTGCTTTGCCTGTTCATGCCGTTCTTTGACCTCTTCATTTTTACGCTGGCTCTCCATTAGGGCATGGATATTCATTTTCTTTAACTTCCGCCTGCACCGCAGCAGCGCCAGCAGGTAACAGCCACTATAGCAGCCCGCCGTCAAAAGCAGGTTCTCCAGCTTCCATTCCAGCCGGATTTGGTATTCCATCTGGACGATACCATAAAATACCGCCAGCAGGATCTGCTGCAGCAACAGCCCAAAGACAGCCCCTGCCGCAAACGCCCCTGCGCCGAGCATCAGGTTCTCCCGCATATATAGCCATACGATCCTGCGTTTTGGCATACCGAGCAGCAGGTAGACGCCAAATTCCCTAGCCCTTTTTTCCAACATAAACTGCACCATATAAGAAATCAGCCACGCGTTGATCCATACGATAAAAAACGTTGCAAGCCCGATCGTCACTGGCATCAGCAGGGCCATTTGGGACAGCTTTTGGACATCCTCGGAAAACAGCAGGGAATGGAAAGCAGACATAATCGCCGTTACCAGCATCATCGTCAAAAAATAAACGATATAATCTTTTGCAGACCGCTTGACGTTACGCAGCGCCAATGTCGAAAATACCGTTTTCATATGCCCTTCCCACCTCCCGTTAATGACAGCACATCCAAAATTTCATTTAAAAATACCCGCCTGCTTTTCTGCCCGCGGCGCAGTTCATGAAAAATCTTCCCATCCTTTAAAAATAAAATACGCTGGCAATAGCTGGCGGAAAAAGCATCATGTGTTACCATAAAGATCGTTGCCTGCAGCTTTTGGTTTAAATCCAGAAATGTCTCTAAAAGCGTCTGCGCTGCTTTGGAATCCAAAGCCCCAGTCGGTTCATCCGCCAAAAGCAGTTTGGGCCGGTTTACCAAAGCCCGGGCGCAAGCACACCGTTGCTTTTGCCCACCGGATACCTGGTATGGGAACTGCCCTTTTACCTCCTGGATGTCCAAAAGGGACAGCATCTGCCCGCACCGGTTTTGTATTTCCTGTTTCCCCAGCCCATGCAGGGCCAAGGCCAATAGGATGTTTTCTTCTATCGTCAATGTGTCCAAAAGGTTATACTCCTGAAACACAAAGCCAAGATGGTCCCTGCGGAAATCTGAAAGTTTCTCTTCCGGCAGTTCTGTAATATCTACATCCCCATAGTAAATATGGCCGGCCGTTACCCGGTCGATCGTTGCAAGCATATTTAAAAGCGTCGTCTTTCCAGATCCGGAAGCCCCCATAACACCGACGAACTCCCCCTTCGTTACGGTAAACGTTACCCGGTCTACAGCTTTCGTGACATGATCACTGTTTCCGTAGTATTTTTCCACATCGCATACACGGATGTCCCCTTCCATACAATATCATACCTCCTGTTATTTTTGTGCCAGGCGCAAGCAATCATTGCCCTGCTATAACCTGGCTGGTAATACTATAGCAGATACCTGTCTGGAATGGTATGAAGTTTGGATACATTTTGCTTACGTTTTTGAAAGAATGTAACCGGTTTAGATAACCCTTGAACCAGTGTCATTTACTTAAGCGTAGCCGTTCAGATAGGGTGTTACATTGTGGCCTCCCGGACGCCGCATCACTCCCTATACGATAGCCTATTAACTTGACCCATATTTGTGATTTTGCACAAATACTTTGCAGAAAATGGCGTGTTTATAATTGTTTCTTCTATAAATATGTGAATTTCCAACAGCGTGTAAAATCTAAATTATTGTGCACAATTACCTGTTTTTAGACTTGTGGATCAAATCAAATGCAGGGGAAATGATTGCAAAAATCCCCAATATAGAGTAGAATACTACCAGATTAAAATAAACACTGTACTGTTTTGCGGGAAACAGCTATCTTCCATACCCAAAACAAAAAATTTTGGCAGAAACAGGAGAGGAAAAATGAAGAAAACAACAAAAAAACAGGGGACGCTGATCAGTATTGGCTTGAAACTAACACTGGAGGTATTTGTGCTGCTTATAATTGTATGCAGTGCCCTGACGGCACTTGCCTACCGGCAAAGCACCCGTATCATCCGGACCGAAGCAGTTAACAGCCTGGAACACCGTGCATTGGAAAATGCGGACATTTTAAGCGGCCTTTTGGAAGTGCGCAGGACACAGATTGAAACACTGGCTAGGCAGGAAGCTATTACCAGCATGGACTGGACCAGACAGGAACCTGTCATCGTAGCTGAAACTGAACGCCTAGGCTTTGAGCGGATTCAAATTTCAGACACAAACGGGGATACCCGCCTGCCAGGCTCAGAGGTCTTTAACCTCTCGGAACGTGCAAATTTCCTGGCCGCAATGGAAGGGGAAACCTACATAACCGCCCCTGTCCCAAGTGAAGCCGACAATGCTATGATCATGATTATTACGGCGCCGGTCATCAATGAAAGCGGCAGCATCGTCGGCGCGCTGGGCGGCGTAATCACTGCCGCACAATTTAACGATATTGTAACAAACATCCAGGTAGGCGAAAGCGGATATGCATATGCCATTGACGCTAACGGCACACGGATTGCCGACCGCAACCTGGAAATGGTACAAAATTTCCAAAACGATTTGGAACTTTACCAAGGCCAGGCCGGCTATGAAGACTACCTGGACGTACAAACCAGCATGAAAAATGGGGAAAGCGGCACCGCTTCTTATTCCTATGAAGGCACGGACTATTTGTGTGCCTATGCGCCAATTGATAGCTCTACCTGGTCGCTGGCCCTCGCTTATCCAGAGCAGGAAGCCCTGCACGACATAAGTGCCCTGCGCAGCAGCCTAATCATCGCTACGTTGGTGGCGTTAGTTGCCGGTGCTTTTATCGCAGCCTTTATTGCAGCCACTTTCCGGCGCCCGCTGTTGGAAATCCGTAACCATGCGGCACAGCTGGCAGACGGCAACCTGGCCCACCGTATCCATTCCAGGAGGCACGACGAATTTGGCGCCGCCTGCCATGACCTTGACTATGCGACCGGACAGATGCAGGAATGTATTACCGCTATTATCGACCATGCCTCCGATGTAAGCGCCTCCAGCGAACAATTATGCGCTTCTACACAGGAAATTTCATCCCGGATAGAGACCATCGGCTCTTCTACAGACATCGTTGTAGACGGCAGCGGCCAAAACTTGGAATCGGTACAAAACCTAAACAGCTTTATTGAAAAAATAAACGGGAATATGGAAGTACTGGCAGCAAAAGCAGCCGAACAAAGCAGCCATGCCGACAAATACAAAGAAAAAGCATTTGGCGTACAGCAGCAGGCAAAGAGCGCGATTGCCGAAAGCCAGGAAATCTATAAAATACAGCAGGAAAAAATAAAACACAGTTTAGAAGCTGGAAGAGTCGTAGAAGAAATCCGGACCCTTACAAATGTGATCGCAGATATTTCAAGCCAGACAAACCTGCTTGCCCTCAATGCTTCCATAGAAGCTGCGCGCGCTGGGGAAATGGGCAAAGGCTTTGCCGTCGTTGCAGGGGAAGTCGGGAAACTCGCGGAAGAAACTGCCAAAAGTATCCATTCCATCCAGGATACCGTTGAAAAAGTAGAAGATGCATTTGCCGAACTATCTGAAAACGGCCAGGCATTGTTAAATTTTATAGACGAAAAAATACAGCCGCAATTAAACGGGTATTTGAAGACAGGCCAAGACTATTACGAAGACTCCGACGATATTTCCAACATGTCGGAACTGATCTTGGATATGGTCAACGATGTGCGCACTGCAGTCCAAAATGCAGATTCCGCCATTACAAATGTAGAAGAAACTACGAATACATCATTAAACAATACGATGGAAATCCAAGATAACATTAAAGGCTGTTCACATGCCATGCAGGACACCAGCCAAGCATCCGTCATGCTGTCACAGCTGGCAGAACAGCTATCGGCTGCTGCGGGGAAATTTGAATATTAAATGTTGTTACTATTAAATGCACAGCAAAAATGGCCAGGCCAGGCTGGCCTTTGGACACTATATCCATAAACAAATAACAGACTGGCCCCAGGCGCCGCACCACAAGCCGGTAATCGCCTTGCGGTGCGGCGCCTGGATTGCCATACCTGTCAAAAAAACACACCCCAGGCCTTAATGGCTGCGGATCTGATAACGGCTGACGGGAAACTCCAATATCATTTCTGTGCCAGTAAAATCCCCTTGAAATGGGATGCCGTCCAGATTGCCGTTACCATGGCACCTATCCGCTTCCTTGCCTGGCCTTGCATAAATATGAATGCCCAGCTTCAAGCACAATTTTTTACATAAATAAAGCCCCATCCCAGTGGCCTGCTTATATTTCCTCCCATTGCGACCAGTGAACCCTTTTTCAAAAATCCGTTCCTTTTCATCGTCCTCAATGCCTATTCCATTATCCAGCACAGACAAACGCACGCCGCCTTCCCATTTTTCCGTATAAATCCATAAGTGCGGATGGCTACCGCTTTTATATTTTACCGCATTCAGCACTAGCTGGTTTAAAATAAACGCGATCCATTTTACATCGGTATACACAGAATCCATACAGTCCACTTGTACCTGTACGCCATTTTGGATCAGGTAATATTTATTTTTACAAACCACTTCTTCTGCTGTCTTTTGCAGGCAAGCCTTTTTTATCATATAATCTTTGTATACCGCGTCCGAACGGGCATAATATAACGCCATATCTACATAATTTTCTATTTTCTGCATCTGCTGGCTGATACGGCGGGTACGCATATCTTTCCCCTTTTCACAACTGAGGCATACGCTCGTAATCGGGGCTTTCATTTCGTGTACCCAGCTTTCAATATATTCCCGGTAATCCTTCTGCTGTTCTTCGATCTCATGGATCCGTTCAATCACCGATTTGTTAGACCTTCTGATCATATCCTGATACAGCTGGTCCTCCAGCCGGAATGAATGCGGCAGCAGCCCGCCCAACAGGTATTTCTTGTCCAGGCTGTCCAATATCTGCCTGGACTGGCTAAAATACTTTTTCCGTGCCAAATACTCGGCCAAAAACCACAAAGAAACGGCCAGCGCCCAGCAGATACCGATCAGGCATATATAATAATCCGGATAATTTGTCAACCGCAAAAAAGCTGCCAAAGCGATCATACAGACAGCGTGCAGCAGCAATAACAATAGTTTATCCTTTATAAAATCCACAGCATTCATACTTATCCCTGCTTTTCCATCAAATATAATACCCCATTCCGCGTTTTGTCTTTATAAAATCTTTGACGCCTATTTCCGCTAGCTTGCTACGTATACGCGCCACATTGACACTGAGCGAATTATCGTCAATAAACACCTGGTTATCCCACAAAAACTCGATCAGCTCCAGCCGCGGTACAATAGCCCCTTTCTTTTGGAACAGGCAGTTTAATATTTTCAATTCATTCTTTGTCAGCTCCACGCTACGGCCCGCGTATCTGGCACAGCCCTTTGCCATATCCAGTTCTACACCTTGGTGTACCTGTACCATAACGGTACTTCCATCCCTATGGTCCGCCCGTTTCAACACGGCTGCAATATGCGCCAGCAGGACCGGCGGATAAAACGGCTTTGTAATATAATCGTCGCCGCCCGTCAGCAGCCCATTCACCTCATCCATCGCATCGTCCCTGCCTGTTACAAAAATAATGGGCATATCCGAACTGGCACGGATTTGTGCACAGATTTCAAACCCCGACTGGCCTGGCAGGTTTAAATCCAGCAAAACCAAATCCGGGGCCAGCCGCAGTGCGTCCGCTGCTACCTTGCCCCCATCTTCGAAGTCAGAAAAAGCGGTTACTTGGTACAAGGAATTCTCTAAATATGATTTTAATTCCGCCCTGGTTTCCGGCTCATCTTCTATAATTAAAATATGCATTACAACCAAACCTAATTGAAGCTTATATATCGTTTACAATTATGTATCATACCATCCGAAAGGTGGATACTATTAATATGGTCCATAAAGCGCTTTCGGCAGGCGCCCGGGCCATTTATCCAGGCCTTAGGAACTGTCGTGAAATAACTTGTGCATTTTGCGCCAGTTCCTTATACCCGAAATTCATGTGGGAAGTTTGAGCTGATCCCTTATACTTTAGGGATAGATTCTTTTTTCTTCTTCAATTCCAGCACTTCTTTCAATGGAAGTTCTGTCTTCTCCGCGATTACCTGTTCATCCAGAAGTCCGATCAGTTTTTGGGCAATTTCCAATCTCCCCTGTTCAATTCCCTGTTCGATCCCTTTATCTACCAGTTTCTGCCCTAAGCGTGTCATTCCAATCACCTCCATCAATTCATCCATTTCTGCAGGCTCTAATAATTTATCTGACATAACATATAATACGGTTTCCACTTTATCCAGTTCTTCCGGATCAGACGGTTCGGCTTCTTTTATAATCTGGTATGCTGCTTTTACCCTGTCCTTCAGCGGCATCTTCCCACCCATCAGTAGGCAGAGGGAAAGCCATGCCATGTCTTCTTTTGTAAGTGCTTCTTTACACCCCTTCTTTTTTTGTAGCCCTGCAATCAACTGATCCGCATCGTATTCCTGCATAATGACCGGAACAATGCGGAATGTATTTACCCCTTCCTGAAACTGCGTCATCGGCTTTTGGATTTTACCGGAAAACAGTACATACGTAGTAACCGGTACCTTATACTGGTAACTCGCCAGCGCTTCGTAAACGCGAAACCGCTTCAGGCCCTCCAGCCCCTCGTTTTTGCTCTGGAACTCAAAATGTACCCAGGACCCGTCTTCCATAACCAGGTTAAAATCCTCATGAAATTTCTTCACATCCAGATGCACCAGTTCTGTAGCCGTTAGGCCTACCGCTTTTTTCCGGATCCCAATATACGGGAGCAGCACATCCGAAAAATACCGGAACGCTGTCTTTAAAGCCGCGTCTTCATGCTGGACAGCCGCTTGCGGCCCTGATTTTAAAACCCCAGAAACCGTTCCCAAGTTTTCTGTACCCATATCCTTTATCCTCCGTAAAATCATGCTGGGAAATCCTCTGTACCTTTACTATACCAAAAACAGGCTTTACAGACAATGCTGTTTTTCAATTTCCCTTAATTCATCAAGTGATACTGTTACTATTCACGGCCTGGGGGCCGCTCATAGTAACCATTCGGGGCGATATTGGAAGTTTGCTTCGCAAAACCGCCCCTCACTCCTGAATCATGTCCTCACGGAATGCGCAGTTTATGCGCATTCCTGGCCCGTAAATAGTAACAGTGATACTAACGGAACACACTCCGCAATTTCATCAAGTGTCATTTTCCCTTTTTTATCAATCTTTCTGCGGTTTCATTTCTCCAGTTTTCTATATGCCCTTTAGGCCTTAAAAAGCCCCCTTAATATTCCATATCCACTTCAGCAAATAATTTTTCAAATGTAATTTTTACACTCGGAAAGTGGACGATTTTTAATTTTTCCTTATTTTGTTCTGTAATGGTTTCCCATAAATAATATTGCGGTTGTCCGTTTTCATCGTAATCAAGATTATAGATTTCCACTATTTTCTTTTGCCAATCTACAATCCAATACTCGTCGACCTCTTGCTGCCTGTATAAATCCATTTTCTCCCCACGGTCATATTTTTCTGTAGATGGGCTTAATACCTCCATTACAAAACGCGGAATATCCAAAAATACATTGCCTTTTCTGATTTTTGTCCGGCAATTGATAGAGGCATCCGGAATAACTGTTTTTTCATCGCCTTCTTTTGTATGCCATCTATATTGAACATTATCGGAAAACACATAACATGTGCTATGTAACAACTGTTCCCGTATAGCAGCAACAAAATTTACAATAACGGTTGAATGCTCAGGCCTGGCCCCCGCCATGTCCAGTATTTGAAAATCCATTTTATCACCTCTCCACCATGTATTTTCATTATATCAAATTACCACCTGCTTGCAAGGCTAATTATAAGTTACTAATTCACAGCCAATTTGTTCTTGACAAATATTCTAAGTTATGAGGCTGTAAATAGTAACATTCGCAGGCTCATTGAAAGAATTTGCCTTGCAAATTGGAGCCTGCTCACTCCTGAATCAGCTTGGCAGCCACCTGGACAGCAGGGTGTTCAGGTGGCTGTGAATAGTAACAATTATAAGCCGTTAAATATAAAAAAGCTCTTGACATTGCCGTAACGTAAACTGCTATCCTTGTATTAACAGAGGAGGTAACATCATGGAATATAGTATCAAAGACTTAGCCAAACTAGCCGGCATCAGCACCCGCACACTGCGCTATTACGATGAAATCGGTTTACTAAAACCCTCAAAAGTCACAGACACCGGCTACCGCTACTACGGAAAAACAGAACTCGCCATCCTACAGCAGATCCTGTTTTACCGCGAACGCGGCCTAAACCTAAAAGCCATCCATAAAATCATCTACGATAAAGACTTTGACATGCTAAAAGCTATGGAGGAACATCTTCTGGCACTGGAAAAACAAAAAGCCTCGACAGAGGCTTTTATCCAGACCGTAAAAAAAACAATCCAATACATGAAAGGAACCTACGATATGAGCGACAAAGAAAAATTCCAGGCATTTAAAGAAAAAATGATCCAAGTAAACGAAACCAAATACGGTGCCGAAGCCCGGAAAAAATACGGAGACACGCAAATGGACGCAGCAAACAACAAAATACAAAACCTATCCGAAGCACAATACCTAAAATGGAAAGAACTAGACGAAGACATCCGAAACCACCTGGAAGCAGGCGTTACAGCAGGCATCCCCGCCAACAGCGAAGAAGCAAAACAAATCGCAATGCTCCACAAAGAATGGCTATCAATCACCGTGCCCGACTATTTTCCCAAAATGCACAAAGGCATAGCGGCAATGTACCTCGCAGATGGGCGGTTTACGGCATACTATGACCGCAACATCCCCGGCTGTGCCAAACTCCTGCACGACGCCATCCAACACTGGATATAAGGCGAACCCCTACCATGAAAATTGCCCTTTCTATACTCACGAGCGATAAAGTTTACCATATGATTCAAGATAATGACGCTCGTAAGTCGGCGTTATTTGGCAAACTTTAGTGTTTGCCAGTATAAATAATGGCAGAAGGCGGCAGCACTTTAAGCTGCCGCCCTTTGGGGTAGTTAAGATAGCATCACGGATTACTTTCGTAAGTCTTGCTTTCTTCGGAAATTGGTAATTGCTCTACACTTGTGTGTTCCCGGTATAAGTTGTTTGATATAACGCCAACAACAACAAGCAATATATTGATAGCAACAAATGCTGCGATGATTCCGAGTACGGCTTTCCAAATACGGCGGAAACGATGGTTTTTGATTGCTAATTGCCCATTGATACGGGAGAGCTGCTCCACAAGTTCGTTTGTATCTTTACTGTTAGGGTGATTCCCACCCAGCAGTTCAGCTACACTTACATCAAGAACATCCGCCAGTTTTACCAGTAAGTCAGCATCCGGTACTGACAAGCCTTTCTCCCACTTTGATACCGTCTGCCGGACGATATTGAGTCGGACAGCCAGCGCCTCTTGCGATAACCCTTTTTTCTTTCGTAGCAATTTAAGATTTTCGCTAAACATAAACGATACCTCCTCCGCCTTCGGCAACTTCATTATAGCAAAAGAAGCTCCGTTGCGGCAAGCAATGCAAATTAACAATCCCCTCCATTGCTAAATTACTTCCATCCGTATATCCCCCGCCTATAACGCAGCCCATGCCTTATGAAATACATTCCCCATCTTTCACAACCATCCTAAGATTCAGCCCCTTATCCAGCAGCACCACATCCGCCTTTTTCCCAACTGTAATCGACCCGCGCGTACCATAAACACCTAGGCACTTTGCCGGATTAACCGTAGCACATGCCACCGCCTGCTCCAATGGAATCCCCATCTGCAGCACCGCAGTACGCATACAATCCATCAAATTCGTCACAGAACCCGCCAAAGAACCATCCGATACAAGCAAAGCCCGCTTCCCTTCCACTTCCACATCCAGTTCCCCCAGCCGGTAACGCCCATCAGCCATACCCGTAGCACGCATACTGTCACTGATAAAAACAATCCGGTCCGGCCCAAGCATCTGAAACGTAGCCCGCACTACCGAAGGATGGATATGCATCCCGTCGCAAATTAATTCTGCATACACATGCGGGCTGTCGGCAACCGCTCCGACCACACCTGGCTGCCTATGGGTAAACGGCGGCATAGCGTTATATAAATGCACAGCATGGTCTGCACCGGCAGCAAACGCCCGCATAGCCGTATCATAATCCGCATTTGTATGTGCCAGCGAAACATGCACTTTCCCTTTCATTTGCCTGATAAAATCCACAAAGCCAGGGTTTTCTTCCGGGGCAATGCCGATAAAAGAGACAAGCCCGCCAGATGCATCCAAAAACCGCTGCATGGTTTCCACGCTGCAAGGAGCCATATACCGCTCGTCCTGCGCCCCTTTTTTTACACGGCTGATAAAAGGCCCCTCCATATTTATGCCGATAAGGTCTGCCATACGGGCATCCGGTTCCTGTGTGCGCAGCGCTTTTTCCGCTGCCGCGGCACGCAGGATCCGTTCCAGCTCTTTTTCCGGGAGTGTCAGCATAGCCGGCGCAATCCCGGTAACCCCTACCGATGCCTCATATGCTGCAATTTTTGCGAATGCCTCTTGCGTACCGTCGCAAAAATCATAGCCCATACAGCCATGAAAATGCAGGTCGATCAGGCCCGGCAATGCGTAACAGCCTTCTGCGTCTACCACTTCGCCATCTTGTATGCCACCTTGCCCACTTTCGGCAAATACACCATCTTGTATGCAGATTTCCCCCTCCTGGAACACGCCATTTTGCGTATAAACGTTTGCATTTTTAATTACCATAATGCCCTCCTTCACTCTACCAGTTGTCTGGCTTTTTTTTACCTGCCAAAGCCTGCAGCGTATGGTTATGCAGCCTGTCTTTTTCCCTTTTATCCAGTTGCGCATAACAGGAGTAAATAATATCCAGCATAATAAGGATCGGAAACTGCGGCGAAATCACATTGCCCTGGTTGAGATAACGCAGGGACGGCATCAGCACTACTTCGGTGCAAAATTCATAAAACCGGTCCGCATTTTTGGCCGTCAGCAGCACGGTTTTTGCACCCCGCCCATAAGCTTCTTTTAACAGGAACAGCACATCCTCAGAATCCCCGCTGACGCTGATACCGAATACAAGGCTTTGCTTATCCTGGAAAACAGCCTGCATACGCATCCGGTGCCCATCACAAAGTGCGTCGATATTGACGCCGATGCGCATAAACCGCATTTCTATATCTGCCGCAGCATGGCCGGAACTGCCATGCCCGCATACCAGCACCCGTTCTGCCCGGTTTAAATACTGGGCAATGCGGGCAATCTGCTCTTCATCTACCAGGCTATAGGTTTTATTGAGCAGCTCCTGGTATGCATTTAAGATCATACGGGTGTTCCCAGTCATCGTTTCTTTTTTTTCTACAAACGTTATTTCATACTGGTACACAAACTCCCGGTAACCCCGGTAGCCGCATTTTTTTGCAAACCGGGACAACGATGCTTCTGAAACATACAGCCGGTCGGAAATTGCTTTGGAGGAAAAATCCACCTTTTTCTGGTTATGAATAAAAAAATCTGCGATGCTTTTTTCTACTGTTGTAAATTTGTCGTAATTCATCTCTATAATCGGCACAACGGACTTTACATAATATTCCATAGTTTCCTCCATGCTGTATATAAACGGACGGCCTTGCGGCTGCGGCAAACGGTTATGAATTACTGGCAATTTTTGAAATGGTAGTATGCCCCCAGCATACCCGCATCATTCTGGTGCTTTGCAAATGCAAGCCGGATACGGGACGCCATGCTGCCAACCAGGTACCGGCCTACCGCAGCCTTTATTTTATCCCCTAAATATTCCTCTTGTATCATAATGCCTCCGCCCAGGACAACGGCCTTCGGGCTTACAACATAACAGATATTTGCAATCCCAAGCCCAAGGACATCTACCATTTCATCAATGGCTTCGATACAGGCACGGTTCCCACGTTTTGCTTCTTCAAAAATACGCCATCCGCTCCATGCTTCCTCTGGTTCCTGCCTGCGGCTGGCTACTTTTTTTGTCAGGCTGCTGGCGGAACCCAGGGTCTGGAAATCACTGCCACGCATATGCATATATCCCACCTCACAGGCACTGTATCCAAACCCGTGGTATACCTGCCCGTCAATCACCAGGCTGCCGCCGATGCCAGTCCCTACCGTAAGCATCAGCATTGGGCTGCATCCTGTTCCGGCGCCGGAAACCGCTTCTGCCAGTCCCGCGCAATTGACATCGTTTTCCACTTCGCATGGGATGGAAAACTGCGCTTCCAGAGTCTGTTTATAGGAAATTCCAGCGTACTGTGGGATAAGCGGCGCTGCATAAAAAATTTCCCCTTTCCGAATATCCACCATCCCGGCAGTGGAAATACAAATACCAGAAACCTCTTCTATCTGGCAAGCCTGGCGGACAATGCCCGCCACTTTGCACAGGACCGCCGGGCCACCCTGCTGCGCTTGCGTCGGCATCTCGTTGCGGTTTTGGATAATGCCACCTTCTGCAATTATGCCGTATTTGATTGCTGTTCCTCCAATATCAATGCTAATATATTTTTTCATTCCCATACCTGCCAACACAATATTATACCATATTTTATTAAATTTTTGCCTACGGTCCGGTTTTTATGGCAACTTTAAAGCCACCGTCCCGTCAAAGGCCGGACAGTAACACTTTAAAAATTGCTTTGCGGATTGCCTGCGGCCCATCCACCTGCACGCCTGTACGGTGCGCATCCTGCGGATAACAGATTAAAAAATCCCCTTCCTGCAAAATTACCGAACTGTTTTTCCCGCCTTGCAGGCTAAGGAAATCCTCTTCCTGCGTGTACCCTAGTTCTTTCATATTTTGGATAAAATTTAAATCGACCTGTTCTGTGCCCTGCAGCATCACATGCACGTCAAGGTACACGTGGTGTGCTTCCCAAAAACGGGCGATTGGTTCTTGTGTCCGGTACCCGGCAATGTTCACAAACAGCCTGTCCCCGTCAATGTTATGCCTGCCCGTTTCAAACGCCTTTAAATCATTTGCACTGGCATAAGAAAAGCATTCCAAAACCCCTTTTTCTAAAAAACGGTAAGCTTCTAAATTATGTATATTTCCAAAAATCATTATCTGCCCCTTCTTTCTTTTTTATGCACATGCCTTATCTTCTGTTATCCTGGTAAATGGTCGTATTCGGTGCTGGTACCGAATCATCCCCAGTCAATTTCCGCGAAGCCAGGCTGGCAGGGATACCGACTGCCAATGATACTGCAATAGAAATAATTGAATAAGACCAAATCGAAACCGAACCTGCCGGTGCAAAATATTTAATGCCGACCATAACAGCCGAAGCCGCGCAAAAAGCCAAGGCCGCACCAAATGTATTGGCTACTTTCGTAAATGCACCCAAAATAAATGTCCCGATCAAAATACCGAGTACCAGCCCCATAAACCCATTAAACCATTCATAGGCCGACTGGATGCCTCCATTCGCCAGTACAATTGCCACTACAATTGCAAAAATACCCACTAATAATGAAACATACTGCCCGATTTTCGTCTGTTTTTCAAAACTCATTTCCTTTTTCGTAAGCCGTGCCTGTATGTCCAGCGTCCAACTGGCTGAAACCGAATTTAAGCCCGTAGACAGCGTAGACTGTGACGCTGCATAAATAGCAGCCAGCAGCAGCCCGGTAAACCCGACCGGAAGCTCAAATGCAATATAAGACGCAAAAATCTGATCTTGCGCTGCAGCCGGCGGTAAGGTATTCTGCTGGTAAAATACATACAAACCGGTTCCAATCAAATAAAATACCGTTGCAATAAAAATAGACAGCGCACCGTTTGCCAGCATCATTTTATTCAGTTTTTTCTGGTCTGTTGTCGTAGTAAACCGCTGTACAATATCCTGGCTGGACACATAAGAACCCATTGTATTAAACCCGGCCCCAACCACCATTAAAAATACGCTGTCTTTTAACAGGTTGGCGTCAAAAATAGGCTGGCCAGGCGCAAGGAATTTCCCCTCGTCCACAAATGCGCCTATAATGGCTCCAAACCCTCCATTCAAGTGGGCAATTAAGAACAGCAGTGATATTGTTACGCCCAACAGTAACACCGTCCCTTGGATAAAATCTGTCCAAAGCACAGACTTTAGGCCACCTGTATAGGAATAAATAATAGCTATTACACCCATGATGATAATAAGCAGATTAACGCTGATGCCTGTCAGGTTCCCCAAAACCATACAAGGCAGATACATGATAATGGACATACGGCCAATCTGATATACGATGAACATAACTGCGCCAAGGACACGCAGCCCCTTGCTTCCAAAACGTAGCTCCAAATAATGGTATGCCGTATCAATGCCTAACTTACTGTAAATCGGAAGGAAAAAACGTATCGTCAGCGGGATGGCTAAAAGCATCCCAAGCTGTGCAAACCACATGATCCAGGTCCCTGCATACGAATTTCCCGCCAGCGATAAAAAGGAAATCGGGCTTAACAGTGTCGCAAATATGGATACGGAAGTCACCCACCACGGCACGGTACCGTCCCCCTTAAAATATTCCTTGCCTTTCATATCCTTTTTGGCAAAATGCAGGCCGGCAAACAGCACTGCTGCCAGGTACACCACTAATATAACCAGATCAATTTTCGTAAATCCCTGCATAGGTCCCTCCTATTCTATCCCCCGCCAGTACACCGCTTACTGGATATAACGTTCTTTCGCTGCCCGTATCAAACTGGCCGCTTCTTTTGCAATGGCATAGTCTTCTTCGGCAAGCGCCGGAAGCGGTTTGCGTACTCCGCCCAAGTCCAGCCCTTCATTGATGCGTAAAACCTCTTTCAGCACCGCATACAGGTTGCCGTGTGCCTCGCACATTTTATAGATTACTTCATTGGCTGCATACTGGATGTCCCGTGCCTTTTCCAGTTCCCCTCGCTTTAAACAAGCATCCATTTCCAAAAACAGTTCCGGCATTGCCCCATAAGTCCCGCCTATGGCGCCTTGCGCACCAATGATACGCCCGCTGATAAACTGTTCATCCGGCCCATTAAAGATTACATAGCCCTCGCCAGCCGCCTGTTTAAACATCTGAATATCCTGGACCGGCATCGAAGAATTTTTCACGCCTATGACCCTAGGGTTTTTCCGCATCTGTGCAAACAGCGGCATGGTAAGGGACACCCCTGCCAGCTGCGGGATATTATAGATCACAAAATCGGTATTTGGCGCAGCAGCACTTATATCATTCCAATATTCTGCAATCGCATGCTCCGGCAGATGGAAATAGATCGGCGGGATAGCGGCAATCGCATCGACCCCCAATTGTTCCGCGTGGGCGGCCAGCTCCATGCTGTCTTGCGTATTATTGCATGCTACGTGTGCAATCACCGTCAGCCTGCCCTGTGCTGCCTCCATTACATTTTCCAAGATCAGCTTCTTTTCATCTTTACTCTGGTAAATACACTCCCCTGAAGAACCGTTTACATATACCCCTTTCACGCCCTTTTCCACAAAATACCTCGTCAAAGCCTGTACCCCGTCGGCACTGGCCGTTCCGTCTTTGCCATAACATGCATAAAATGCTGGTATCACGCCTTTGTACTTTTCTAAATCCCTCATCTTTTTCTTTCCTTTCTTGTCCTGTTTTCTTTTTGTTAATCCGAATCAAACGCCTGTTAGCCCAACGCGTCGGTAAACATTTTTGTCAAAAGCTGCGGCCTGGTAATGCTGGAACCGACGACAACACAGTAAGCACCCAGTTCAATTACACGCCTGGCTTTTTGCGGCGTATTGATATTTCCCTCCGCGATCACCGGATGCTTGGCCTGTTCCAAAATCTGGCGCAAGATAAAAAAATCGTCTGCTTCGATTTCCAGCCCTTTGCTTTCCTGCGTGTAGCCAACCATTGTCGTGCCAATAAAATCAAACCCCAGTGCATCTGCATGAAGCGCTTCTTCTACCGTAGCGCAATCGGCCATCCACAGCTGGTCCGGATATTTTCGTTTGACGCTTTGAAAAAACGTTTCCAAATCCACACCGCCCGGACGCAGCCGGCAGGTTGCATCTACCGCGATAATTTCCGGCGCCGCCTCCTGCAGCTCATCGACTTCTTTCATTGTCGGCGTAATGTACACGCTGCTGTCAGCATAGTCCCTTTTTACAATGCCGATAACCGGCAGGCCAACCTGGCGTTTGATCTCCAAAATATCCTCTTTTGTATTCGCCCGTATCCCACAGGCGCCTCCCTGCATTGCTGCCAACGCCATCCTTCCCATAATAAAAGAAGAATGAAGCGGTTCTTCGGGCAATGCCTGGCAGGATACCACCAGCTTCCCTTCCATGCCCCTTACCTTTTGATCCATACCTTATACCTCCTTGGTTATTCACAGTTCCTTAGTGGTTCCAGTATAGCAATTGTTAAATGAATTTCAATATTTTCGGGCAGTTCTGAAAGTACTTTTGATGTTTTCTAAATTGACTGATTTTATATTTGAATTTGCAAGATGTTTTTGTTAGATTTGCATAAATTTTTGATGTTTCTTTCCACATTTTAGACAGATATTGAAATAAAATGAAAAACAGGTATATTAAAAAAGTACCGCAAAAAACCATACTTATTCAATGTAGAAGAAAAGGAGAATGAACATGACAATTTACCGAACCGCTAATTATGATGAAATGAGCCGGACAGCCGCAAATATCATCGCTGGCCAGATACGTTTAAAACCCGATTCTGTACTTGGCCTTGCCACCGGTTCTTCCCCAATCGGGCTTTACCAGAATCTCATAGAATGGCATCAAAACCCAAAAATAACGCTGGATTTTTCCAAAATTACTACTATAAATTTGGACGAATACTGCGGGCTCGGCCCGCAACATCCGCAAAGCTACCGATTTTTTATGAACCAGCACTTATTTAACCATATCAATATAGATAAAACGCATACGTTTGTCCCAGACGGACTGGAGCCAGACGCACAAAAAGCCTGCTTATGCTACGACCAGGCCATTGCCCAGGCTGGCGGCATTGACTTACAGCTGCTGGGGCTAGGCAATAACGGGCATATCGGATTTAACGAACCAGGCGATGCATTTCCATGTGGGACACACTGCGCCGACCTTACACCAAGTACGGTCGAAGCAAACAAACGTTTCTTTACCTGCGAAGCGGACGTCCCGCGCCAAGCCTATACCATGGGTATCCGCAACATCCTGCAAGCAAAAAAAATCCTGCTGATTGCCAGCGGGAAAGCGAAGGCAGATGCACTGCATGCAGCGCTGTACGGGCCGGTTACCCCACGTATTCCAGCTTCCATTTTGCAGCTGCATGCAGATGTCACCATTGTCGCAGATGAAGAGGCGCTTGGCGGGTGTTAACCAGTACATACATCCGCTGTCTGAAACGGCACGATTTTCGCCAGTTCCTGTAATGCCATCTCCACCTGGCAGCCGATCTTGCCTCCGCTAAAAACAATAGCCGGCTGCTTTCTGCTGGCGGCATCGACCACGGTTGGAAATTGTTTTTTCATTCCAATCGGGGAACAGCCGCCATGCACATAGCCAGTAAGCGGAAGCAGCTCCTTTTCCTTGATCATTGCGATACTTTTCTCGCCAACTGCTCCAGCGGCTTTTTTTAAATCCAATTCCTGATCCACGGGTATCACAAATACATAATGCTGACCGCTTTTCCCAACGGTTACTAACGTTTTGAAAACCTGCTGCACCTCCAATTTTAACAAGGCGGCAGCCTCTACCCCGCTGACCGCCCCTTTGCTTTCGTAAAAATGGCTTTTGTATATGGCCTTATGCTGGTCCAAAAGGCGCATTACATTCGTTTTCTCTGTTTTTTTCATACGCAAAACTCCTTAAAAACCATCCGCTTTTTTGCATCCTTAACTAGCAGGGCACCGTCACATCCTGCCCGCTGCCCCTCTTTCCAATATCCCGTCCAGCCGGATAAACAGCATGGTTCCAGTTACCGCAGACGCCAAAATATCGCTGACCGGCTCTGCCACAAATACGCCAAATACCTGGTCAGAAAAAATCTGCGGCAAAATAAAAATAAGCGGTATTAACAGCACCAATTTACGCAGGCACGCCATCAGCAGGCTAATTTTGGCCTGCCCTAACGCCATAAACGTCTGCTGGCAGGAAATCTGTATCCCCGTCGAAAAAATACCAGCCATATAAATCCGCATCGCCCAGGCTGTATAATCCACCAAAGACGCATCGCTGCTGAAAATACTAGAAAATACCTGCGGCGCCACCATCAGCAGCAGCCACATCAGCGCGGCATACCCCGTACAAGCCGTAAACTGGCAGCGGAACGCCTGCTTTACCCGTTCCTTTTTTCCAGCGCCAAAATTAAAACTCATAATCGGCTGCCCGCCCTGGCAGATCCCTTGCAATGGCAGCGTGACCAGCTGGCTGCAGGAAGAAATAATCGTCATAGCCCCCACGGCTACATCCCCGCCAAAGCGGGACAGGCTGCTGTTAAAACTGATATTTAAAATACTTTCCGTACTAAGCATTACAAATGTAGAAATTCCAAGCCCCAGGCAAGGAAGGATCACTTTTGGCACAAGCCTCATATCCGCCAGTTCCAGCCGCAAGATCGTCTTTTTCCCCCGCAAAAACCAAAGGACCCACACAGCACTGACCGCCTGGCTGCATACAGTTGCAACCGCTGCTCCCCGCACGCCCATATGAAGGGCAAATATCAGGACCGGATCCAGAATAATATTGCAGACAGCCCCCACAACGGTCGTTATCATACTGAATTTTGCAAACCCCTGCGTTGTGATAAACGGGTTCATCCCCATTACCACCATAACAAAAACCGTCCCAAGAATATAGATACGCGCATAATCCAACGCATACGGCAGCGTAATATCACTTGCGCCAAACAGCCGTAAAAGCTGCGGTGCAAATACATAAAACGAAACCGTCAGCACAACTGCAAACATAAGCAGCACCGCAAAACAGTTCCCCAGTATTTTCTGCGCGCCTTCCCGGTCATTTTTTCCCATCGCTATCGCCGCCCTTGGCGCGCCGCCGGAACCTGCCAGCATAGCAAATGCATTGATCATCATTAAAATCGGCAAAAACAGGCCTACCCCGGTCAACGCAGAAGACCCCGCCTTTGGGATATGCCCGATATAAATCCGGTCTACAATATTATACAGCATATTGATAAGCTGTGCGACTACGGCTGGAACCGCCAGATTCAGCATTAACCGCGGAATACTGCCGCTCCCCATATCCTGTTTTGAACTTTGTGCTGCCATACGTCCTGGCCACTCCCTTCCTTCCAGCTCGATCCAGCATATTTATGCCCGAATAAATGGATACGTTACTTTTTGTTCGATAATTGCCCCATACTTATCCGGACGCCTGTATGCATTGCCATGCACTTCCCGCCCACGGTAGTTACGGAGCCTATCCATATCTAGTTCCACTATGCAAAGTTCCTCCGCCTCCCCCGCTTCCAAAATACAGGTATCCCTAGATACCGGACATTCTTCCAGATAAGCGACCCCGTCAAATACGGTTGAATGCCCATTGCAGTCCGGCTGGCTTGCCGGATAATTGCAGGTTGCAACCGCCAGCATATTTTCATACGCCCGCGCGCGAAGCTGCGACAAACGGTTGATTTCCATTGGGCATGCATTCGGCACCAGCAAAAGTTCCGCCCCTTTCAGCATTAGGATACGGGCGCTTTCCGGAAATTCCCGGTCATAGCAGATCATAGAACCTACTTTTATGGTACCCTTTGCCGTATCCAGATCTGCCACAAAAAAATCCTCCCCGCTGTCCAGCCGGCATTCGTCCCCAAAATCACAGGTATGCACCTTTGCGTAAGTATACCGCAGGCTGCCGTTCCTGTCAAACAGGCAAACAGTATTCCTTGGACGCGGCTTGTGCGCCTCCAGAAATGTAATAGCGATTGCCAAGCCAAGTGCACCTGCTAGCCCAGCAAAAGAACGCACAAACGTGCTATCCAGGGTAACTGCCATGCGGTTTAATGCGTCAATGTCTTCTGGAATATCATATCCATTGCTCCACATTTCAGGAAATAGCACAATATCTGCCCCCTGCGCCTTGGCTTTCCTGCAGTATTCCATCCCTTTTTGCAGATTTCCCTGCAGCGATCCTGTACCTGCGATCTGCAGCAAGGCTATCTTAATATTTTCCATCTTGTCCACCCTCTTCTATACCAGATTCGTGTACTAGTGTAGTGGCTCGCTGGTATTTATGGTAAGCGTGCTGAATATTTTGTCATTCTGCAAGGCGGATTTTCGACGGCGTAGTGGTGGCTACGACTAGAAAATCCAACGCGGCAGATGGCAAAATAGGCAGTACGATTGCCATAAATACCAGCAAGCCACTACACTAGGTATCTTTTTGTATATGCTGTATATTAAACATAAGAAACCCATTATAAATCTATAAACGGTACCCCTGCATACGCTGGCCCACATCTGTCCGCATACATTCCGACATAATACACACACCGGCCGCACCAGCACGGATACACGCCGCCGCATTTCCCGCACAAATGCCGCCAAGCGCATACACCGGTATATCTACTGCGGCGCAAACTTCCCGCAGAAAATCCAACCCCCGCGCAGGCACCCCTTTTTTGCAATCTGTTGGGTAAACATGCCCTGCCGTAAGGTAACCTGCACCAGCTTCCTGTGCCTGTTTGGCTTCCTTAATAGAATGTACAGATGCCCCTAGTACCGTAAAACGCTGTTTTTCCCGTTCCGGCAGTGCCAGAAGCTGTACCAGCGGCAGATGGATGGCAAAAGCCTCCAGACGTATGGCAGCCCTGGTATATGTGTGCAGGATACATGGGACTTGATAACCGGTGCAAATCTGCATCACTTTTTTCGCAAGCCGTTCGTATTCTGGCTCTGGCAAATCCTTTTCTCTTACGATCACTGCTTCTGGCTGTGCCTGTGCAATCTGCTTTATCTGTTCAAAATAGTCCTGTTTCGATAAATGGCGGTTTGTGATACAGCGGATTTTTATGGAATCCTGCCACCATTTTTCCTGGTTTTTGATAACTGCGCTATACATAGATATAATCGTTTAATACTGGCTGCAGCCCTTGCGATGCCATATCACCATACATCTGCCCAAAGCTCCTTGCATCGGAAATTTCAAACTGCTCGTCGCCAGCCCCTTCTTCTTTGATGCCTGTATATTTGCTTTCATGGTCGCCAATTCCGGTTGAGACGCCTGCAGATACTTTTGTTGCCGCAATCTTTACAATCCCATCCCGGAACTTTTTCTGTTCCCGGGAGGATACCGTGATCCCGATATATGGCAGGAATATCCGGTACGCACATAATATTTGGCATAAATCGGATTCACTGACGCCCAGCGGCGCTATTTTTTCATTATTTACAATCGGCCGCAGGCGCGGGCAGGATAAGGAATATTCTACCTGCGGGTATTTGCGCTGCAGATAATAGGCATGAAGCGCAGAAGCCAAAGCGTCTTTGCGAAAATCTGACAGGCCAAGCAGGGCGGAAAATGCAACCCCGCGCATCCCTCCTAAAATTGCGCGTTCCTGTGCTTCAAAACGGTAAGGGAACACACGTTTATGCCCTTTTAAATGCAGTGTTTCGTATTTGCCTAGGTCATACGTTTCCTGAAAAACGGTAATATAATCTGCGCCGCATGTATGCAGGTAATGGTAATCTTCACTGTTTACTGGATAAATCTCCAGGCCAACATTGCGGAAATACCCTGCCGCCATACGGCAGGCTTCGCCAATATAGGTTAGATCGCTCATGCTGTGGCTTTCCCCGGTCAGTATTAAAATTTCCTCCATCCCGGAATCAGCGATTACCTTCATTTCGTGTTCAATTTCTTCTGCTGACAATTTTTTGCGTGCAATATCGTTATAACAGTTAAACCCACAATAAACACAGTAATTTTCACAATAGTTTGCGATATACAGCGGCGTAAATAAATAAACCGTATTTCCAAAATGCCTGCTCGTTTCGTATTTTGCCTTTGCAGCCATTTCTTCCAGATGAGGCTTTGCAGCCGGTGAAAGCAGCGCCTTAAAATCCTCTATACTGCATGTTTCATGCATCAAAGCCCGCCGCACATCCGCATCTGTATAGTAATTATAATCATATGCATGCATCTGGCTTAACACTTGTTCCATAACATCAGAAGAAATGCGCTCCATCCCCTCCATATACTGCATAGGGTCTGTCCTTACAGACGGGTCGTTCTCAAGCCGGTGCTTGCGTTCCAAAGCTTCTTCTGACAACTTATCGGAATCTACAAAAAATTGATTCTCTGGCATAATCCCTTTCCCTTTCTCTCGTTTACATTTACCATCCATAAACCGCCATCTATTTATACGCTATATCTGGCATTAAATAATTGCCAGATATAGCGTCCCTCAACAGATGTATCCGTGACGGATTTAATCACGCAAAAACCCAGTCAATGGGTCAGACGCACTTGCCCCGCGTTCCAATACCCTGCCAAGCCCTGCCAAATAGGCACTGCGTCCAGCTTCGATCGCCTGTTTAAATGCCCCCGCCATAGCCGGAATATCGCCTGCAGTTGCAATTGCGGTATTTGCCATAATCGCTGCCGCCCCCATTTCCATTGCTTCACATGCCTGGGACGGCCGCCCAATGCCGGCATCTACAATAATCGGCACATCTATTTCATCAATTAAAATCTGAATAAATTCTTTTGTCGCAAGCCCTTTGTTGGAACCAATCGGAGAAGCCAGCGGCATCACAGCAGCAGCACCGGCGTTTACCAGATCCCTGGCCGCATACAAATCCGGATACATATAAGGCAGCACGACAAACCCCTCCTTAGCAAGCTGTTCCGTTGCCCGCACCGTTTCGGCATTATCCGGGAGCAGATATTTGCTGTCTTTCATAATCTCGACCTTTACAAAATCCCCGCAGCCTAGTTCACGCGACATCCGCGCAATACGCACTGCCTCTTTCGCATCCCTGGCCCCGGACGTATTCGGCAAAAGCGTCACATGGTCCGGGATATAATCCAGTATATTTTCATTTTTCTTTGTATTCGTGCGGCGTACCGCAAGCGTAATGATCTGCGCACCAGCATTTTCTACCGCTGCACGGATAAGTTCCATCGAATATTTTCCAGAGCCTAAAATAAAGCGGGAAGAAAATTCCCTGCCCCCTAACGTAAAAGTATCTTTATTATCATCCATTTTACATGCCCCCTTCTTTTTGTGCTTGTCCTTCTTTTGGGCGTCCTCTCAGCCGCCCCCTACAAAACTAACGATCTCTATAATATCGCCATCTTTTAATACATAAGAGCTATACTGGCTTTTGGGCAAGATTTCTTCATTGCATTCTACCGCAATCCCCTCCATAGGATAACCGTTCTGCACAAGGTAATCCTGCAGCTGCATTCCAGAAACCTGCTCCTGTTTTCCATTTATATGGACCATCGCTGACACCTCCTGAAGAATTTTTAATATCTACTGCAGTTAGCCTTGCAAAAAACAAAGGACAACGTATTTTGCCGACCAAAAAGCCGCACAAAAGAATACACCCACGGTGGTGTACCCCTTCATGCGGCCCTGCATTCTATGTAAGATATTACCCTGCCGCGGGCTGGTTGTCAAGCCTATTTCGCGATTGTTAGAGTTGAAAATGTGGGGTAGGGTAACAGTAAGCCGACCTCTAAAGGCCGGCTCTATGTCTACAGAGTTTTATAGATACTTTTCAGCCTCCTCATAAGATAAGCTGTAATTTTTTACCAGCAGTTCTTCTATTTTCGAAATATCGGCTCCAAGATCACGAAAACATTTTACTGCACACAAAATATCATGTTCCTTTGTCTTTGCTTCATTCTCATCAATTTTGTATATACTGATGCTCTTGCGCCTGTGCGTGAAGCCTGTAATTATTTTTCAGCATTTCCGCCAGCACCACAGGTACTTTTATATTTATCCTTCTCCTTTACAAAGCAAGTTCCCTGCATTATAATGGCTATATACATACGGCGCACTGAACGAATATATTCCAATTAAAGTGAGGTATTTCCATGAATCCAATTCCAATGAACAAATTTCATCTGGTTCCTTTCGACCATATCGCAGGCTACGATGTAAGGCCCGGATTTTATGACATCAATGGTGCGACGGCCATCCCTGGCGGCGTAAACTTTACCGTGCATTCCAACAATGCCACTTCCTGTGAGCTTGTGCTGTTCCACCGGCGCGAAGACGTCCCTTATGCAATATTAAAATTTCCAGATAATTACCGTATCGGAAATGTCTATTCTATGATCGTATTTAAGCTCGACATTGAAGAATTTGAGTACGCCTACCGCGTTGACGGGCCATATGAACCGGAAAACGGCCTGATTTTTGACGCATCCAAATATCTGCTAGATCCTTATGCAAAAGCAGTCACCGGCCAAAGTGTATGGGGCATTAAAACAGGAAAAAGCCATTTTTATAAAGGGCGCGTTGTAAAAGACGACTTTGACTGGGGCACGTTGGTTTATCCGCATATCCCAATGGAAGACCTGATTATTTATGAACTGCATGTACGCGGGTTTTCTATGGCTGACAGTTCCCTGCGCGCAAAACCTGGGACGTTTGCCGCACTGATGGAGAAAATCCCTTATTTGAAAAAACTTGGTATCAATGCCGTAGAGCTGATGCCGATTTTTGAATTTGACGAAACTGGTTCCCAGCGGACTTACAACGGGCGGGAACTGATTGACTACTGGGGGTATAATTCGGTTAGCTTTTTTGCACCGAACACAAGCTACTGCGGCGGTGTAGAATACAACCGCGAAGGCACCGAACTAAAACAGCTTGTGAAAAGCCTGCATGAAAACGGTATTGAGATTATTTTAGATGTGGTATTCAACCATACGGCAGAAGGGAATGAGCAAGGCAATTTCTTTTCTTTCAAAGGGTTTGACAACAACATTTATTATATGCTGACCCCAAATGGGGAATACTATAATTACAGCGGGTGTGGCAATACGCTCAACTGCAACCACCCGATCGTCCAACGCATGATCTTGGATTGCCTGCGGTATTGGGTGACTACTTACCGTGTGGACGGCTTCCGGTTCGACCTTGCTTCTATCCTTGGACGCAATGAAGACGGTTCTCCTATGAGCAAACCGCCGTTACTGCAAAGCCTTGCTTTTGACCCAATTTTGGGCAGTACCAAGCTGATTGCCGAAGCTTGGGATGCGGGTGGGCTGTACCAGGTCGGAAGTTTCCCTTCCTGGAACCGTTTCGCAGAATGGAACGGGCGTTACCGCGATGATATACGCAGTTTCCTGAAAGGGGATACGGATACGGCTTCCAATGCGGCGCTGCGCATCACTGGGTCTACGGATATGTATGACCCGCAAACACGTGGCCACAATGCTTCCATTAATTTCATTACCTGCCACGATGGGTTTACGCTGCATGACCTGTACGCATATAATGAAAAGCACAATGAAGCAAACGGATGGGACAATACAGACGGAAGCAATAATAATTACAGCTGGAACTGTGGCGTAGAAGGCAAGACAATGGATCCCGATATTCTTGCCCTCCGCAAACGGATGGTGAAAAATGCCTGCGTAGTACTGCTCTGCAGCCGTGGAACCCCGATGTTTTTGGCTGGGGACGAATTCGGGAACAGCCAGAATGGAAACAACAACACGTATTGCCAGGATAATATGATTTCATGGCTGGACTGGTCATTGCCGGAAAAAAACAGGGATCTATTTACCTTTTTCAGTTTTATGATCCATTTCCGGAAAAAACATGCGGTGATCCGCAAAGATATGCCTGCTTGTTCCATTGGGTTCCCTCCGGTCAGCCTGCACGAATCGGAAGCCTGGAATGCACATTACCAATGGGATTCCCATGTAATCGGCGTAATGTATGCTGGAACAGACGGGGAAACTGGTGAAGACGATATTGTATTTTTATCAATCAATACCTATTGGGAACGTGTGATACAGCATCTGCCAAGCCTTCCGCAAGATATGCACTGGGCGGTTGTTGTAGACACCTGGGAAACAGACAGTATCCTGGCGGTTCCAAGGCCAGTGCAAAACCATGCCGTTTCCCTGCAGCCAAGGAGCGTGCAGGTACTGGTTGGCGTGCATAACCATACAGAAACAAAAACGGAACCACAAACTTCCTAAAAATAATAAATACCGTGGCATATTTTTATTTTTGCAAAATATCCACGGTATGTGCGCTTGCACCAATCAGGTCCTGCCGCTCGCAAGTGGCCAGCTGGTATTGGATAAAAAGCGCAAATGTCTCGTCATCCATTGCATTTAATTCCTGGCGCATATAATTGGCAGGGCCATCTGGTGCAATGATCTGGATACGGCGCAGGTTTGCCGCCTGGTTTATCTGGCCAATCTCTTCCAACCGGATATAATCATACAAGTCCTGCGCCCCTGCCTTGCACTGGAACCCTTCAGCCAGCCGTCCGTCCTTTAAGCATGCCCTTACATTTCCATCCCGGAATCCATACATCAAGACGCCATATTCATTCATGCAGTATGCTACCAGGATATAACCGCCTGTTTTCGTTACCCGCCGTGCTTCTGACAGCGCCTGCACTTTATCTTTAGCTGTATGAAGATGGTACATTGGGCCAAACAGCAGCGTCATATCAAATGTTTCATCGGCAAACCGGGACAAACGCAACGCATTTCCTTGATATGCTTTTACACTGCTGCCTTTGGATTTTAATATGCCCAAGTTATACTTCACCAATTCCACAGCCGTGACGTCATACCCTTCCTGTGCCAACCGCACACTGTAACGCCCAGTCCCAGCTCCGACATCCAATATTTTCGGCTGTTCCATTCCTGCAAGGTATTTATGTATATAATGCATCGAAACGGTAAATTCCACCTGGCCATGCCTTCTGCCCAAACGCTTTTCTTCACAAAATTTATTATAATATTGTTCTAGCTGCGTCATAACCCACCCCCGCTGTTTCCATCCAGTTAAAATTTCCGCAGGCTGTCTGTGCCATCGTCTACTGTATTCTCAATGGCACGGATCTCTACCTCATAGCTATAAGAATCATTGACTTTTACCGTTACACGTTCCCCAACTTTATGGCCCAAAACCGCCTTCCCCATTGGTGAGTCAATACTGATCATGCCTTTGCGCGAATTCCCCCGGACCGTCGTTACCAGCTTAAATGTTTCCGTTTCGTCATCATCTTCAAAATAAACGGTAATGGTATTATCCAGACCAGCCTCATCTGCGTTGGAATCCGAATCAATGATCTGCGCTGTTTTTATCATCCTTTCCAAATAACGGATCCTGCTTTCATTTTGGTTTTTGTCCTTTTTCGCCGCATGGTATTCAAAATTTTCACTTAAATCCCCCTGTGCCCGTGCCTCCTTAACCGCCTCCAGCGCCTGTTTACGGACAACCAGCCTACGGTATTCGATCTCTTGTTCCATACGTTCAATATCTTTTTTTGTCATTCTATCATGCATATTCCCGGTAACCTCCTTTCTGGCGCCTGCGCTGCCCGCCCGTAAAAGCGTTTTGCCTTCGCAACGCCGCCAAACCGGGCCGGACAAACCCAGGCCATTTTTAAGCTATTTGATGTGCTTATGCGATCCCTAAAACTTTATAATCCTGTTCTTCCACGGCTGTTTTAAGCACTTCATCGTCAACCGGTGCATTCAGTTTAACGATTGCCGTCCCTGCTTCATGGCTGACCGTTGCCTCCTCCACCTGCGCAAGTGCTTCTAAGCATTTTTTTACCCTTGCTTCACAATGCCCACACATCATCCCTTCGATACTCATGGTCTTTTCCATTTTGGTTCCCTCCATATTCTGTTTGTAGTTTTGCCCATCTGCCGGTATATCTGCTTCCCTGCCGGCCTGTACGGCTGTTGAATCATCTTTTTGTGCATTGGCCCAATTCCCGCTGGCACTTTCCCGCTTCCGTTTCGGCCTATCTTTCCTGGCATCATATACCGATACCAGGTTTAGCCGCAGCGCATTGGTTACCACGCAAAAACTTGACAGGCTCATCGCTGCTGCCCCAA
Organism: uncultured Eubacterium sp.; assembly: GCA_947089855.1. GTDB lineage: Bacteria > Bacillota > Clostridia > Lachnospirales > Lachnospiraceae > Eubacterium_J. The sequence continues at coordinate 20,178 of CAMUML010000011.1, read as the reverse complement.
ACATTGGGTTCAGCTGCCAGTGGAACAGCGGGATCCATACACCTGCTGCCAGCGGAATGCCGATAATATTATATATAAATGCCCAAAAAAGATTCTCATGAATATTGCGCAGGGTGGCGCGGCTTAACCGGATCGCTGCCGGTACGTCGCTAAGGCGGCTTTTCATTAATACTATATCCGCCGCATCAATGGCAATATCTGTCCCAGCACCAATCGCAATCCCAATATCCGCCCGGGTCAGCGCTGGCGCATCATTAATACCGTCGCCGACCATTGCCGTTTTTCCCTGCTCCTTTAAAGACCGGATAACGCTTTCTTTGCCATCTGGCAAAACACCTGCAATTACCTCATCCACACCGGCCTGTACGCCAATTGCTTTTGCCGTGTACTCGTTATCCCCTGTCAGCATAACGACGCGGATGCCCATATTCTGCAGCTCACGCACGGCCTGTGGACTGTCTTCTTTCATCACATCCGCTACTGCGATCATACCCGCCAGCTTTGTGCCTTTTGCAAAAAACAACGGCGTCTTCCCCTCCTGCGCCAGCTGCTGCGACTTTTGAACCAGCTGTTTGGGCACCTCTGCCTTAGTACGGATAAAATCAAACTTCCCACCGGAAACTGGCACCCCTTTGTGGACACCGGTTAAGCCATTGCCAGGCAGCGCTGTAAATTCCTCTGCCCCTTCTGCCTGGATGTCCTTTTGCGCAGCATATTCCCGTATTGCACCAGCCAGCGGATGTTCGCTTTTTTGCTCCAGTGCATCCGCCAAAAACAGCAGTTCTTCTTCTGTAACCCCCTCCACTGGTACCAAATCCGTTACCTTTGGCGTTCCATTGGTAACCGTACCTGTTTTATCCAACACCACAATATCCATTTTCCCCGTTTCTTCCAAAGAAACAGCCGTTTTAAACATAATCCCATTTTTTGCGCCCACACCGCTGCCTACCATAATCGCAACCGGCGTTGCCAGCCCCAATGCACATGGGCAGCTGATAACCAGGACAGAAATCCCCCTGGCCAAAGCAAACCCAATCCCTTCCCCCGCGATCAGCCAAACCACAGCCGTTACAAGGGCAATGGCAATGACAGCCGGGACAAAAACGCCCGATACACGGTCCGCAACTTTTGCGATCGGCGCTTTTGACGCTGCCGCATCACTGACCATCCGGATAATCTGTGACAATGCCGTATCTTCGCCAACCCTTACCGCCTCGCATTTTAAAAACCCAGACTGGTTTACGGCTGCCGCAGATACAGTATCCCCAACTGCTTTATCAACCGGGATACTCTCCCCGGTCAATGCAGCCTCATTCACCGCACTGCTGCCTTCTAACACAATCCCGTCAACCGGAATATGTTCACCTGGGCGGACTACAAATAGATCGCCTTTTTGTACCTGGTCAATCGATACCTGCACCTGCTCCCCATCCTTGACCACTGTCGCCGTCTTTGGGGCAAGCTTCATCAGCCCTTTTAGAGCATCAGTCGTTTTCCCTTTGGAACGCGCTTCCAGCATTTTACCTACCGTAATCAGCGTAAGTATCATGGCTGCTGATTCAAAATAAAATTCATGCATATACGCCATAACACCTTCCATATCACCGCGCATCTGCGCATCTGTCATGGCAAACAATGCATACGTACTGTATCCAAATGCTGCCGAGGAACCAAGCGCGACAAGCGTATCCATATTGGGCGCCCTGTGTATCAGGCCCTTAAATCCATTTATAAAAAACTTTTGGTTAATTACCATAACCACTGCCGCCAGCAAAAGCTGCAGCAGCCCTGCCGCAACATGGTTCATACTAAGTGCCTTTGGCAAAGGCCACCCCCACATCATATGCCCCATAGAAACATACATCAATAATGCTAAAAAAGCAAGCGACGCTGCCAGGCGGCGTTTTAGCACTGGTGTATCATGGTCTGCAAGCATTTCTTCTTCCTGTGCTGCAGACACAGGCTTGCCAGGTGCATTCTGTACGGTACCTTTTTGCGAAGCGCCATATCCAGCTGCTTCTACTGCTTTTATCACTGCACCTGCATCTGCGTCGCCCTCTACGCCCATTGAATTTGTTAAAAGGCTGACTGAGCATGCGGTAACCCCTGGTACTTTGGATACGGCTTTTTCTACCCGGGCGCTGCAGGCCGCGCAGCTCATGCCAGTAACGGTATATTGTTTCATGTTCCCTCCTTATATGTTGATAAACGCCTTTTCTTGTGCCTAACATCTATGATTCCCGCTGTTGGACTTTTCATGCTGCCTAATGGCAATCATCTTTTCTGGATGCGGGAGGTTTTGGCCTCCTGGTATGATGTATGCGGGAGGTTTTGGCCTCCCGGACGCTGCATCCAGAAGCTGGGGGATTCCTGCTATGCCGCTGCGAAATGCAGGAACCTCTAAGCATTCTGTGCCAAGGTTACTGAAACCGGACGAACCGGGGATTGACCCGCCGTCCGCGGCGGCAACCCCCTTTTCCGGGCGTCCATGCCCGGAAATTCTGACAGTGCCAGAATGCTAAGAGGTTGCAGCATTTCTCCGCAGGCATAGCAGGAATCCCCCAGCTTCTGGATGCTGCTGATTTTGGCAGCGGTAGATATGTGCGTGGCTTTCCAGTTGTGTAGTTTAAAGATTATATTGTGCATTTGGGTAAATATGCAGAATATTCAAACACACTGTAGTCCACTATCGGGACTGGAATTACTTCATTAATTTTTGAAGTACTGAAACTAGTTCATCTACTGTTTCTTCTTTTCCTTCCCGGATGTCTCTTGTAACGCATGTTTTAATGTGGCTGGCTAGCAGCATTTTATTAAAGCTATTTAGCGCTGCGTTTACAGCTGCTACTTGAACCAGTATATCCGTGCAGTATACATCTCTTTCTACCATACCCCTAATCCCGCGCACCTGCCCTTCGATCCGGTTTAAGCGGTGGATTAAGTCTTTGTATTCTTTCTGTGTGCGCTCTTTTTTCTTATTTGTACAGCTACATGCATTCGCTGGCGGTACCACAACATTTGCTGTTTGTTGATCCTCTGCGGTTTTTGCCGTTTCTTGCGCTGCTTGGCTCATTTCAATCGTTGCTGTTTCTTGCGCTGCTTGGCTCATTTCAATCGTTGCTGTTTGTTGATCCTCTGCGGTTTTTGCCGTTTCTTGCGCTGCTTGGCTCATTTCAATCGTTGCTGTTTCTTGGTTTATTGCCGTTTTTGCTGTTTCTTGGTTTCCTTGGTTTTTCACGATATTAGCGGCTTCTTCTACTGCTGGCTGTACTGTGGTATTAGCGGCTTCTTTTGGCCCTTGTGGTAATATATGGTTAACCGCTTTTTCTTTCCCTGCCTGCATTCTGGTATTGGCGGCTTTTTCTTCTCTTTGATCTGCTACAGGATTTGTTGTTTCTTCTGTTAATGGCTTGAGCCCAATCTTTTTGCCTTCTTGCATTGCGATTCCCCTTCCATCCTGCTTTATGGCTGCATTTGGTATTGAATTCTTTGGCCCATCGTATAAAGCGCGTGGGATTGCGGTTCCTATTTTTCCAAATCTGATAGGACAAAGTATGTTTTTGTATATTTATATATTTGATATATCTAACTTTAGCATACAGATCCAAATCTAGTGCTTCAAATTACGCGGCTGCATATTTGTATCCATAGTTATACTGTAAATTTAACTGGAGTGCAGTATATATTTTGTACAGCATGCTAAATTATAGTTGGATATGTATTCTTTTTCAATTATATACCCCTTATGGGTATATTGCAAGTAAAAAAATAATTTTATGCATAAATCTACCTCACCAGAAGTTACTATTCACGGCCTGGGGGCCGCTCATAGTAATACTTATAAAAATATAACAAATCACCCGATAGGATATATAATCCTACCGGGCGGTATCTGAAAGCGATATGCTCTTTTCCTACATAGTATCATTCATGGTCAAAGCCGAAGCCGCCCTTGACCATGAATGCGCTTTTTATGGCGGCGTATGCTTTTACGGTTCTTTTTCTTGTCCTGCTACATTTCCTGCATCTGCCAAGCTGCCCTCATTGGGCGCTGCGTCAGCGTATACCTCTTCTTTGCCATCCTTTAAACCTATTCCATCGGTACGGTCCGCAAAACGGAATATTCCTGCTATTTTTCGTTGTACCCCTTTGCAGTATGCTTTTATGGCATAGCCCCTTTCCTGCCAGCGTAGCTTCCGCTCCTGGTATCTTACTTCTTTTTGCTGGTTTTTGCGTGCTTTTTCATCTTCTTTGATATGCTTTTTTTGATTTTTCCGCACTTCTTTGCGTGCAATTTTTTCTATATCTACAATCTGGCGTTCAGCCGCGCGTTTTTTCTTTTTCAAGCCACGGTAAGGGTTGTACAAAAAATAGGAAACCGAAGCAAACACTAGGATGCCAATGCCTGCTAACATTACATAAGGCAGGAAAAAATGATATGCTTCCGATTTCAGTTCATAGCAGACAAACATCAGCAGCATAACCGGAAACATAAATAAATACAGCACCCTGCATAACCACGCAACCGCTTTGTACCGTCTATTTTCCTGCGCCAGAAGTGCCCCTTCGATTCCAGCATATGACAGCATAAATACACAGATTTCTGACTGAAATCCATGCAGCAAGCCGCAGAGGGCAAATAACCCGGCCGATAGCCAAAATAATGCAAATGCACAGCCTTGATAGTAAGCATTTTTATACTCACGCATACCCTCCATCTTATCTTCAGAAATTCCATGCAGTGCATAAATCTGCGCATTCATGCTTTCTTTTAATTCCTGATTATATCTACTGCCTGCCTTTGTCTGTTCGAGGTTCTCGTTCATCTGCCTGCGCATCCCGTCGATCACACGCTGTTCCTGCATTAACTGGACCATCAAGGCATCTTCTTCCTCCTGCCTTTTGCGCATCTGCTGCCGCAGATATTCTGTTTTTTGTACCCGCAGGCTTTCCTTTACCGTTTTCGTCACTGGCAAATATTCCAGTTCCTGAAGGGAGATACTTTGGCCTTCCTTTTTATCTTTGTCCATTTTCTGTTCCTCTGCCGTTTACCTGGCAACTAAAACACCATACCGCACTGCCTGCCAGGGAACTGATCCTGCACTACCTAGATATACTGCTGGTGAAGGTATTTTTCTTTTGTAGCAAGTCCACCGCGGATATGGCGCTCAGACTTATTGACATCCAACACTTTCCTAACCTCTGCGGCCAACGCCGGGTTTACTTGCGCCAGCCTTTCTGTGCAATCTTTATGTACCGTCGATTTGCTGATCCCATATTTTTTAGCAGCTTGGCGTACAGTGGCATTGTTCTGTATAATATAAGTTGCGATCTCAACCGCCCGTTCTTCAATATAACTTTTCAAAAGAAACCCCTGCAATCCTTGTTGCTACATTGTATGCAGGGAAATTTGGCGTTATGCTAAAAAAATATAACGCCGCAATGGCACTAAAATGGCAGAAATAATGGCGGATACAGTACTGCTATTTCCCCAGCACAGCGCTGACAAAATATCAAGTACTGCATTCACCGTTTTTTCACAACGCAGTACGGGAATAATAGCCATACTGCACTTTTACTCCTCCTGCCCCTCCTGGCCAGCTTCACTTCCTGCCTGTGCCTGTACTGGCTGGACGTTTTGGCCGCCAAAACCTTCCAGCTTGACATTGCGCTCCGTCTGCGCCTGGATTGTATTCGCCTTCATCGCATCCATCATATCAAATCCTGTCGTCTCTTTTACCGTTTCCATCGTCTTTGCAAGCAGGGATGGTACATAATTCCCCATCTGTGACACGCCGGATTCCCCAATGCCGCTGTCAATAATGGAAATTTTGTCGATTGACGTAAGCGGCTGTGCAACGGCGCTTGCCATTTCCGGCAATTTATCGATTACCATCTGGATAACACCCGCACTGTTTAATTTCTGCATGGCCTCGGCTTTCCGTTCCAGCCCTTCGGCCTCAGCAAGCAAAGATGCTTTTTTTGCTTCAGCTTGTGCGTTCCCTTTCATAGCAATTGCTTCGGCTTCAGCTTTCGCTTTTGCTTCGATCGCATGTGCTTCGGCAAGCGCTTTCGCCTTGATTGCCTCGGCTTCGGCAAGCGCATCAATTTTCTTTTTCTCGGCTTCGGCCTCGGCACGCTTAATTTCTGCATACTTATCCGCTTCCGATTCCTGTTCTTGTTTCTTCCTGCCGGCTTCTGCTGGTTTTACGACTTCGGAAAGAAGCTGTTTTTCCTTCTCTAAAGCCCGCTGCTCGGCAAGCTCCGTATTTTTCTGAGCCTGTGTGATCTGAACCTGGATTTCCGCCTCTGTAATATCTTTCTGGCGTTGCTGACGGATCAATTCCGCGTCCATTTCCGCCTGGATCACTTCCTTTTGCGTCTTTTTCCGCTGAATATCATGCGCAAGCTCGGCTTCTGCACTGGCTGTACTGATTTCCTTTTGATACCGCGCCTCCGCAACCTGCTTTTCTTTTTCTGCCTGCTTGATTGCAGTCGCAGCTTCTAATTTGGCCTGCTCGCCAATCTTAATATTTTCGGACGTCCGCTCGTCTTGTTCCCGCTTTGCCTCCGACTTTTGGATCTCGGCATCTTTTTTCCGCTGCGCGATCATGCCTTCGCCAAGCGCTTCTATGTACCCATTCTCATCTGATATATCAGTAATGGTAAAATTTTTTACCTCCAGGCCCATATTGCCCAGTTCTGTCCCAACAACTTCTTGCACCTGGCTGGAAAACGCTTCCCTTTTCTGATATAAATCCTCAACCGTCATGGTCGCTATGATCTCACGCAGCTTCCCTTCCAGTACAGCCGTTGCTGTAGACATGATATTTTTAATAATTTCCTGCTCATTTCTCCCAGTAAACTGCTCAATCGCCGTTAAAATCGCATCCGGAGCATTGCGCACTTTAATTACCGCCGTCGTACTGACTGAAATCGGTACGCCCTGGGACGAAAGGCTTCCACGCGTATCTACACGCAGCGGCATATTCCCTAATGAAATATAGTCTATCCGTTCCACGCCTGGAATAACCAGCCCGCCGCCGCCTGTAATAACCCGGCGCCGCAATCCGGTTATCACGCCTGCTTTATCCTGTGGGACTTTCTTCCACATCGAAAAAATCGCGGCCAATACTAAAATAATAACTACTGGAATGGCAATCATTGGCAGTAACTCTTCTAACATGTCTTCCTCCTATTTCCCTTTATAAAAAGCTGCATAAACGTTTGTATCCTATTACCCTGGCCAATGTGCCCACCTCCTTTGGCCGGGGTTTGCGTACTTATTCCGCAGCCTGCATTACAATAGCCACATGGCCTGCAACATTTACAATATTTACTTTTGTGCCAGCCGTAATCGCGCTGCCATCTACCGATTTTGCAGTCATCGTGATAACAGAACGGTCTTTGTCGGAACTTGCTACAGAACCATATCCCTGTTCGGGAATCGAAATATTCACTACATAATTGCGGCTGCAGATACTCTCAAGCGACTCTGCTTCCGATTGATGGTTTTTTAAAAACCCGGTTATATTCTGTACAATAAACGCGCCGATATAAGCACACACACCTGCCAGTACATGCCGTACCAGCATAGGCTTGCCGATCAGCATCATACTGACACTGCCAAATACCGTCACAGCCAGGCACAAGGATTTCATAGAAACCGGGAGTATATCAATATCAAATTCGCCAATATCCACACTGAAAAAATCGAAATCTGCAAAATCTAAAAAATCGCCTGCTGCACTGGCCACTATCGAAATAAGCAATAACAAAATGCCGCCGGCTATACAAGTAAGATAAATCGTCTGTACATTCATATAACGCCCCTCCCTTCCAGCTTTTCTGCTATGAAGTTTCCATTTCCTATAAAATGATTTACTATTATTTTATCGCCTTTTGGCGAAATACGCAATGGAATTTTCAGAAAAATCGTGCAAATGCGGATAGATGTGGCAACAGTTTAGGATGGCCATAAAAATACCCCTCAGCAAAAGAACCCTCAGCCACCATCTGGTTTATCCAAACGGCTGCTAAGGGTTACACGATACAGCTGCCACAAACGCTGATATTTGTTTTTTATCTGTATTCGAATCTATACTGCACACCAGTTAAATTTACAGTATAACCTGACTGCAGACCGCCAGCCAGGTACTTTCTTGGTTACATTACTGTACATTCTGGCGGTTTGCAGTATCATCCTGTATAACTTCATACTGCATCATTTCATAAGCCAGTTTTGTCCCTTCGTTAATCTCTGCTGGCAGCAACGCCCTGGCTACACATTTTAATTCTTTGCCTGTGCTGCCGTCCTGCTGCAAATATGCATAGTCCCCATCAATCCTTGCAACCGTATAGTCTACCCTCTCAAACATTTTCCTGCCTCCCTATTTAAATATCCTTACAACCAAAATCCAAAAACGATGCCACGTAAAATCCTTGCTATGACAAGAGTTTTCTATTCTAATCCCATAACTTACAGCTATCCTGCATATCCTCCGGTCACGAACCAGACGGTATCTGTACCCATATAGCAGGGCGCACAGCGATGTCTTTTGTATCGGATGCATAGCCGTAATGCATGACTTTCCCTTCTGCCGACACAAACACGGTACTGCCTTCGGATTTGCCTGGCGTGCGCAGCCACCATGCTTTTTGGTTTTCGCTGGATGCAAGCAGCTTGCCATAACGTTCTGCTTCCTGTTCATCCAGCAAAAATACATAGTCATTGGTGATATTGCCGCCCTGTGTGCCATAGGCGCTGTTTGCACTGGTGGTTACCTGTGTCTGGGCTACTGCCGCCTGCTCATACCCGGAAAAACAGGATTGGTAAAAATCCTGGTTTAGCCACGCCCGCATTTTAGATGTTTCCCACAATGCGGCCCTGCCGGTTTCCTGGTATACTTCCTTAGCCTGTGACGGCCTTTTGCGTATCAACAGTATCTTTTGCGGTTGGCTGGCCGTCTCTGCGACTATCCACCGTGCTGTTCCAAAAGATACAATATCGCCTACTTTAGCTGTTTTTAAAATCTCCATTTCACATTTTGCTTTTTTCTCCAGTGCATCTTTATAATCGCCCACCTTATCCCGCAGCAGGCTGACTGCTTTTGTAAAATCCCCACGCCCGGCTGCTGCCATCGCCCGTTGGTAATTACATTCGACTAATTTTTCTTTTGTATCCCGGTAGCCTTTGCTGCTTGCAAATATTGTATTTGCCCGTTCATAATCCTGGATGCCCATTAAAAATGTCCCTTCCAGGTAATAGGCAGCAGGCGACCGCAGAAAAATGACCAATACAACCGCCGCAGCTAACGCAGCCAATGCAGACAGCTTTTTTACCAAACCTTTCACGCGTTCGTTTTTCCGCGCATTCTCCCTAAGCTTTTCACATTCTGCAATTTGATCCGGAATATCTTTATATTCCCGCCGCAGCCTGTGGAACTGCGTAATGGCCGCTTCATAATCAGCCGAACTTTTTGCCTCTTCTTTTAAACGCATCCCTGTCTGGTATACATCTTCCCGATGTTCCCGCCTTGCCAGTGGAAGCCGTTTTTTGCAACGCTTCCTGCGGACCTCACTGTCCTTATAATCGCCCAAAGTCTCAAACATCAGCATCGCTTCTTTATACATATGAACTTTGTCTTCAGGCTGCAGCATTTTTTCTGCGCCTTCCATGCGGCGGACAGCCTTCTGATAATCCGCCTCCAGCTGCTGTTCAGGTGTCAGGACGATTTCTGCCTTTTTCTTTTTTTTCGCCATAAACAACTCCTTACTTGTAAAATGCCTTTTCCAAACGAAATATACAGAATAATCCCGGCAGGCCCTCCTGCCGGGATAACGATCCGCTGCGCCTGTAGTACCCAGGGCCTTGCCCTGTTACTTTACAGCCGCCTTTATCTTATCGGAATAAGCCCCAAACAGCTTATCCCCATTCCTGTCAAGCGTATAGGCACGTACCCTTATATAATATACCTTTCCGCTTTTTAACCCTGTAATCGTACTGTTTGCTTTTTCTGTCCCTTTTTTGGAAGCTGCATCCATCAACGCATTGGGCGCATATTGGATGATATAGCCGTCACACCCTGGCGCTGGCTGTATGTTAACCGACAATTTCCCTTTTTGTCCGGCAACAGCTGTAAACTCCGGGATATATTCCGGTGCCAATACATTTGCTTTTGGCCCGCCGCCGTCCGTGTCCAATACCGCTTGCGCATCAAATTCCCCGGTACAGGCCGGTGCTACGCCATCCCATTCCGGAGACAGGATATGCTCTGCTTTTTCCGTATCGTCCGCCAGCAGGCGTTCATCGGCAACATTTAGGTATGCGTCATCCCCCCTGTTGTCATCCCAAGTACAATCCACATTATACCAAAAATCCCCCATACGGACTTTATTCCATGCATGGCTGTCGCTCGTAACGGTCACACAGGTAATGCCTGCACGGGCGCATAATAACGTAAACAGCTGCGCATAGCCCGCACAGACTGTCGATTGGCCAAACAAGACAGCGCTAATGCAGCTTTGGCTCATTTCCCTATCATCCGGGTCGTCGACCGCCATCTCATTGTTATATGAGACATGTCCACAGACCAGTTGATGGATCTTGGCTTCCTTATCAACTATGGTTTGTGCTTCCGCAATCTGGCCTTCCCAATCGGCAAGCTGCCCTGCAAGCCGGCTGGTATATTCACTACGTACTTGGCCATCTGCAAAAGCTTCATATAGCCCAACGGCCATCATCTTTGTATTATCCGAATATACAACCGAATTCCGCATAAAATAATACTGTGGGTTTTCAAACATAAAGCAGTAAAATACTTTTTTCATCTGGCTAATTTCCATGCCTTCATAAGACACCAAAGGCAGGATATAAATAACTACATTCTGCCCATCCCGCACGACCTCTGTCGTCTCAAAATTTTCAGTTCCCGTCATATAACTGTCTGCCTGCTTTTTTAATTCCAAATACAACTTCTTCTCCATTGTATTCAGTGTGCTGAAATAAAAATCACATCCACTGCCTGCCCATTGGCTCGCAGCCAAACTATATGCATCATCCGCACGTTTTATGGATGCGTTTGCCGTTTCTAGTACATCAACCTGGTAAAACTCTGCCCGCATACCACCTACAGGCATCTGTGCCTTGCCTGCGTCTGGATTTTTATACCCTATTTGCTGCGTAGCGCTTGCCTGTGCCTGGATAGGAAAACCCATAACATTGCCCGCAAGTACAAACGCTGCCGTACACCCGGCAACTAACTTTTTCGTATTCATGGATACATTCCCCTTTTACCTATTTATCCCTATCAGGGCCTTTAAACCCTTCTAAGAATAGATACGAAATCAGGGCCATTTTTTTTGGAATAAAGTTCTGCATAATTCAATTTCTTCCTGCTGCGCCAGGCTGTTTTCAAATGTCACTGCACCCAGCCCGCTGCGTGTTGTCCGAAGGCCAGCTGCTTCCAGCCGCCTGCGCATCTCGCGTGCTGTACCGTTGCCACCGTCAAAAATGCGGATGCGCTCCCCTGCCAGCTGCTGGATTAACGCACGTACAAACGGATAATGCGTACAGCCTAGCACGATCGAATCGACCTCCCGTAAATATGGTGATAACAAGTTTTCCAAAAATTGCCGTACATCCTCCCCTTCTGTATTGCCTGTTTCCACAAATTCCATTAAGCCCGGGCATGGCAGCCCTATAATATCTGCATTTTTTTCATAGCGCATCATCAGGTTCTTGTATTTATCCCCTTGGATCGTCATGGGCGTTGCCATTACAAGTACGGTTGGATGCCCAGGCTGGAGTGCGGCAGGCTTCAATGCCGGCTCAATCCCAACCAAAGGCAGGCCAGGATACATACCGCGCAGGATACGGACAGCAGCGGCAGTAGCCGTGTTACACGCTACCACCACCCCTTTCACCCCCTGTTTTAAAAGTGATTCTATATTCGTAATTGTCAAGCGCCGGATTTCTTCCAGTGGTTTTGTCCCATAAGGGGCATTTTGGGAATCACCAAAATAAATGTAATCTTCCTCCGGCATAATCTTATACAATTCCCTTAATACACTAATACCGCCCACCCCGGAATCAAATACGCCAATCGGGCACTCCTTCATATCACGCTCTTGTTTTTCCATTTGCTTATCCCCAACTGCTGCGCAGCTATCCTTTTCTTCTTTTGGCAGGCACCTGCCCCTTTGCCTGTTACAGCTCGATATTGACATTGACAGGCACCAGGTTCCCTTCCTTATCAGTAATTCCATCCACCTGTGCGCTTGAGCCTTGAAACTGTCCGTTATTATACTGCCAGTATTTTTGGTTTCCCGTACCATTATAGCCCGTACCAGATGCCAGCGCGCGGTAACGTGCCACCCATAAGTCAATGCCTTCCAGATTTCTTTTATCCAGGTTGGCATTTAAAAACGATACCTGGCTGTATAATACAAATTGGTAGCCCGCATCTTCCACGTTATTTTTAAAAACGCCAATAATCTGGTGCAGCTTTTCTTTTATCATGCTTTCCGCTTTATGCACCGCATCTTCCATAATAAGGGCGACTGGATGATCCAGTTTGCGGCCATTTAACAGACGCAAAACCGTTTTTGCTTCTTCCTCCGCTTCTTCAACAGACTGCGCCCGGCTGTAGCAGGAAACACCAATCTGCATCCCGGCCAGCTTTGCCTGTGTATAATTCGTTTCAAACGCTGCATCCTGCTGGTCATGGTCAACAATACGCAAAAACGCAAAATCCACACCGGAGCCTTTTACACGGTACCAGTCTATCCTTTCTTCACGGCTAGACACATCTACCCCATGCTTTTTGCCTGGCACTACAGAGATTTCGGCAGACGCACTTTTCCCTGCTACGGTTGCCGTCACTTCAGCTGTGCCACAGGAAACGCCGGTCACCTTGCCTGTGGAATCTACCTCAGCAACGCCTGCATCCGAACAATGCCATACCACCTTTCCTTTGCGGAACGTCTGCACTTCCAACTCCTTTGAAGCCCCTTCGCACACTTTTAACGTCCGTGTGCTTAAGGAAATGCCGCCAACGGTATAACTGGCCGGGATGCTTTGTACCCCTTCTCCAGCCGCTCCAACGGCAGACACCCTGTACGTATATGTCCTGTCGTCTTTACGTGCTGTATCTTGGTAGGCTGCCGCATGCAGCCCTTTAGCAATACAAGTATAAACTGCCGCCCCATCCTCGGCGCGGTACAGGTTATAGCCAGCCGCCCCTGGCACTTCTTTCCAGCTGATGTCCAGCACATCGGTAGCCGTCTGGCGGATTGCAAGCCCCATTGGTGCTCCAGCTGGAGCTTGCGCCTGTAAAACGCTGCTTGCCTTACTCAACCCTTTGTATGTACCGTTTTGGACAACCGCTTTTATACGGTAATAATAAACTTTTCCTGGTACAGCCGACGGATCCTCATAACTGCACGTAGCGCCGCCAGCTATATCTGCAGCCTTTTGGAACCCCTTATCAAAATATTCGCTCTTATAAATCCGGTAACCAGATGCTTCCTCCACCTTTTCCCATTCCAGTACAATCCCGCTGTTTCCTATGCTGACAGGCTTCAGCTTTGGGGCAGCCATTACAGGCTGTGCATACATGCTGTCAGACAATGCACCCGTCTTGACAATTTTGCCTCCTGCCTGCCGGTACGTAGCAATTTTATAATAAAATTTTTTGCCAGGCACCACTCCATTGTCGATATAAGAAAGGGCCGTATTGGAAGTCAACGTTTTTATCTTACGGTAAGTCCCATCTTCTTTTACACTACGGTAGATATAATATCCAGTCACGCCTTCCGCCTGCTTCCAGGCCAGTTTCACCGAGAAACTCCCTACGCTGCTGCATGATTCCAGCTGCAAAGGCTTCACAATAACAGCTGCTTCCACCGGTGCGGACAGCTTTGCTTTTGCCGTTTTACCATCCTTTTTACGGATAGCCCGTACACAATAAAGGTACTGCCCGCCTGTTTCTACCCCGGCATCCGTATATACGGTATCCTCCGTTTCGGCCGCCAACCGGTAGACTTTCTCCTCCGCCTTTTTACGGAACACCTGATAACTTGTGGCCCCGGCCGTCTTTTTCCATTCCAAGGAAACCGACTGCCCGCCTGTAGGTTCTGCTTTTGTGACCGTTGTCTTCTTTAAGTATGGCTTGGCCTTTATCAAAGCATAGTTTCCTGCCCTGTCCTGTGCATCCAGCGCACAGACACGGAACTGGTACTCCGTGCCGGCAAACAATTTTTTACACTGGAACGTATTTACATCCGCGGCCGTTTTTCCAGCCACAGTAAAACTGGCCCCGTTTTCCGAATATTCGACCTGGTAGCCTTTTGCCCCCGTTACCTTGCCCCAGTACAGTGTAACAGACTGGTACGTAATGCCGGATGCATCCAGGCTCCCCGGCGCAGGCAGTATCGCATCCCTTTTTGCTTTAAGGGAATACTCTACCGTCAATGCTGCCTGGCCCGCGGCCGGTCCCCCAGGCTGCGCCGCCGACGTATGCTGTGGTACCAGTACAATGCTGCCGATGCACAGCATAACGGCCACAAACGCTTTTTTCCAATTACCAGCCATTGCTTCCCCTCCTAAAATAATCCAAATATTTTCCCGCTTTAATCCATCGGGCAATTTTTGACGCGTTTAATATTGCAATCCTGCACACGGCCCAAGCTGCATGGGACAAGCCCTTTTAAAAAGCAAAACGCCTGCCCGTCCCCCTGCTTGTCCCCTTTCTTTTCCTTATGCGCCTTGTCATTTTTATGTTTTTGATTTTTGGAATCCTTATGCGCCTTTTTTTTCCTTCCTTCTATTTCCGCTTCCCTGCCTTGTTCTAATTGGCAGACTGCCACCCGCTTATTATTGCAGTCCTGGATCCTCCCTGAATCACATTCTACTAATCCTTTTAAATAGCAAAATTTGTTCTCCATCGTTGTCAATCCCCTTTACTTTTTCTTTCTGTCCATCTTGCGGATCAATGCCAGCCCATAAGTCCCATAGCCCAGGTGCGCCGCCACACTTAGCGGGATAGACGCCATGCTGCAATGTACCCCAAAAAAGCCTTCAAACCCTTCTTTAAGCTTCCTCGCATCCTCTGTAGACATACTGGCCGCAGAAGCCAGATGGAATTCTTCTATCCCTTTGGCATGGAACCGTTCCGTTATATCCCGCTGGACTGCCTGCATCATTTTTTTACGGACAGCCTTGTCTCCACGCACTTTCTCAGCCACTTCAATCTTTTCACTTTGCAGGCGCAAAAGCGGCTTAATATTCAACACATTCCCAATAGCTGCGCAACTGGCCGAAATCCGCCCGCCCTGCTTTAAATATTTTAAATTATCTACGGTCAAGTAAATAATACATTCCCCTTTTACAAACTGCAGCCGATTACGGATTTCCAACGCGCCAAGCCCTTCCAGCGCCATCCTACGCGCCTCAAGCACCGCATATTTTTGCGTGACCGAAACACGCCCAAGATCGGCTACAACGACCCTTCCGCCATACTGCTGCGCCAATGCCAACGCCATCTCACAAGAGCTGCTCAGTCCGCTGGACATCGGGATATACAGTAGCTGTCCATACTTAGCAAGCACCTGTTCCCATAGCTGTGCCACGTCATTTAAGTTCGGCTGCGAAGTATAGACCGTGCTGCCTCCTTTTTGCTTCCTAAAAAACTCCTCATTGGTAATGGTCTGCCCTTCCAGATAAAGCACATCGTCAATATAAAACGGCATCGGCAGCACATAGACGCCATATTTTTTTGCTTTATCCTGAGAAATACCGGAATTACTATCTGTTACAATTGCCGTTTTCTCCATACAGATTACTGCTCCTTTTCTATCTCTATTATTGTCTCTATTATTACAAATTTTATCACATACCGCAAGCAATTTCAGTAATTCTGTACGGAAATATTATTAGTATCTTCCATTTCCCATAATTTCATGATATACTGCTAAAGTGTGCCTGAAAGCTGTTTTACAGCTTTTTGGTACTTTTATACCGCGCCGTACTTTACCTATGTACCGTGGTAAACCAGGCCGGGCAGATTATTCGCCTGTAAAGGCAGATTGGAGTTTAACTATGAGTACAGCATCTATTGCTATTATGGCAGCAATCCTTTGCTACCTATTCCTTATGATTGTAATTGGTTTTCAATTTTCCAAAACCAATACTTCTACCGATGATTTTTATTTAGGCGGACGCAGGCTTGGCCCATTTGTCACCGCTATGAGTGCGGAAGCCAGCGATATGTCTAGCTGGCTATTAATGGGCCTGCCGGGTGTCGCGTACCTGACTGGTATCTGCGATGCAGCATGGACCGCAATCGGCCTAGCCCTCGGCACATGGCTGAACTGGTTTTTCGTATCAAAAAAAATCCGCCGCTACAGCCAGCAGATTAATGCCATTACCATCCCGGATTTCTTTTCCAAACGGTACCATGACAAAAATATGCTCAACTGCATTGCAGCTATTATCATCGTCATCTTTTTTATTCCGTATACCGCCAGCGGGTTTGCTGCCTGCGGCAAGCTGTTTGCATCCTTATTTGGCGTTGATTATATGGCAGCTATGGTCATCTGTGCAATCATTATTGTTGCCTATACAGCCCTGGGCGGCTTCCTTGCTGCATCTACGACAGACTTGATCCAAAGTATTGTAATGACGGTTGCACTTATTACTGTCGTATTTTTCAGCGGCTATATGGCAGGCGGTTTTGATGCCGTAATCGAAAATGCCAAAGCCCTGCCAGGCTACCTGTCGCTGTCCAATACATACGACCTTGCCTCCGGTTCTGCACAGCCTTACGGCATTATTACCATCTTTTCCATGTTGGCTTGGGGGCTTGGGTATTTTGGGATGCCACATGTCCTGCTGCGGTTTATGGCAATTGAAGAAGAAGAAAAGTTAACAACCTCACGCCGGATCGCTTCTGTTTGGGTTATTATCTCTATGGCAGTCGCTATTTTTATCGGCGTCTGCGGCCTTGCCGTAACCAAAGCCGGTGCCATTGATATGCTCACCGGCAGCGACTCGGAAACGATCATTGTAAAAATAGCGGACTTACTAAGCAGCCAAGGCATCTTCTGCGCCATCTTGGCCGGCATTATCCTGGCTGGCATCCTGGCCGCAACGATGTCAACCGCTGACAGCCAGTTATTGGCCGCTTCGTCCAGTGTGTCACAAAACCTCCTGCGGGATACATTCGGCATTGACCTTAGCGAACGTGCTTCGCTGGTTGCCGCAAGGCTGACAGTACTTGCTATCAGTGTAATTGCTATTTTCCTTGCCAGGGATCCTGCCAGCAGCGTTTTTGGCATTGTCAGTTTTGCATGGGCAGGATTCGGCGCCGCATTCGGGCCGGTTATGCTGTGTGCTTTGTTTTGGAAACGCAGCAACAAATACGGCGCATTTGCAAGCATGTTAAGCGGCGGCATTATGATCTTTGTATGGAAATATATGGTACGCCCGATGGGTGGCGCATGGGATATTTACGAACTGCTGCCGGCATTCCTTGTAGCGCTGGCATTGAATATAGCCGTTTCGCTGCTGACCGGGAAACCGGACGCCTCGATTGAGGCAGAATTTGAACAGGCCATGAAAGGAAGGGCGGATTTCTAATTTTCTGGTTTGGGGGTTGGGATCTGGGGACGCCGGGTGGTGGGGCGGCCCACTGCCCCATCCTCCAGCATCCAGGTATCTATAAAATATTATCTTTCATTAAATCCCCACACACCTACATCTTGCAAAACATCAAATTATCCTTCAGCTCCGGCGTAATTTCCCCTCCTGCTTTCTCATATTTTTCATATAATGCAATAAGCCGCTGCACCTTCTTAGCATTATCCCGTTCAAACTTCGGTATCGAAACCTGATACATTGGATTCGCTTTTAAATTCGCCCGGATGTCTTTTGCAAACGGGCAATACTGTATTAATATGTCCCGCGCTACTTTATTTAAGCGGAAGCTCCCTTTGGATTCGTAGTTGATCCAGTTCTGGTAATCTTTAACAAATACTTCACGGTAGCTATTTTTAGCTCGTGCAATCGCCGTTTTTAGCTTATCCTTAGCATCTGCCGACAGATCGCGGTTTTTCCGGTAAAATTGTATATAATCGCAATATTCCGACGTCAGCGATTTTTCACGCACATCATTCCAGCGCACGCCCTGTATCTTGCGGCACATTTCCCAACGGTACCGGCCCGCTGTCTCTATCATCATTTCCTCCAGATTTGCCGCTGTAAATATCGGAAACAGGAACCGTGCCGGTGTGTCCCTGCGTTTATCTGCGGTTTCCTGCCACATCATCGCGCGGGTACCTGCATTCGGCATTAATATTATATCGGGCATCACTTCAAGCATAATCATTTCATGATTTAACAAATCACTACCTTTGCCTTGAAAATTAACTTCCCGGTAAAATAATGTAAAATCTACCTTACGTACATTATTTAGTTCATCCTCCAGCCTTTCTACCGTTACTGCCATCTTACTAATCGAATTAATTAAATCGTACCCGCCTAAAATTGGGCAGAACGTCGAAATCTTGCCATAGGTAATACGGTTTGCAGAGGCAAACATATTGTTGATCTCAAAACGGACCTTCTCTTTTGGGTCATGCTGCATCTGCTTTACCTGTATATCAGTAAGGTCCCCGTTTTTACGCTGTTCCAGCAGATACGCCGGATAATCAAGTTCAAATTCATTTTTTGAAGGCTCTTTTTTCCCCTGATAAATACTTTTTAGCCATTCATAAACTGTAAACACACGCTCTGACCGGAACTGCCCTAACCGCCCTGTCAGGCCATAAAGCGCCTTCGCGTGTTCTTCTCCGACAAGCCCTGTATCCATAAACCCAAAATTCAAAAACATTTCAACCACAGGCGGGACTGCATTCTCTTCCCCAACTGCACGCATAAACACATGAAAGTATATATCATAAAACAACGGCGTAATCTGTTTACGGATTTTGTAGGCATTGGAATCGGTAGATGTCATATCCGGCAGGCTGCGGTATGCCTCTACATACTCCTGGAACGCCTGTATTTTATCCGGTTCCAGCCCTGCATATTCCAAAATATAAAGCATGCAGTCCCCTGACGCCACATCAATCCCCTTCGCAGGCTGCGCGGAAGAAATATTATCAAAATTATATTCTTTATACTGTTTCGTGCGTAAATCCAGCAGCCCCTTGTCATAAAGTTGGATCTTCTGCATAAAACTAGTTAAGAACGAAATCTCCTGTTTGACAGGTGCAAGGTCTAGCTTCCGTTTTGCACAGCGCACGGCCAAGTCAAAAAACAAATGGAACATATCATTTTCTGATTCTGACAGTAAAATCTCCTTATGGTAAGATAAGTACTCTACCATTTCCTGGATTCCGAGCACTGCACGGTGCATCTGTGCTGACGCTTCTTTAATCACTCCAATACACAGGTTGTCATCGGTCATCATCAGCTGGATATATTCTTTTAAAATATTTTTGATTAGGCTCACGCTGTTATTCAGCTCCCAAGCTTCCGCTTTATGCTTAATCTCCAATATGTTAAAACAATCCATCTGTGGAAACGCCTGTTCCTCCAGCCCACGGCCTGCACACATTGTCTTATACTCGTTATAAACGGACTGCACAAATGCATGGAACTGGTTCGTCCGCTTATGAATCTGTGAATACAGCACAAACGTCTTATGCCTTTGTTCGATTACCGCCCGTAAAAACAGCCCCCGGAACCGTTCATCCGATTCCAGGAAATTTTTGATTTCTTCTGTAGACCCACACGGGATACTGATCAATGATGTATCTTCCAGCGCGATATAATCACAGGCATACCAATCCGTTTCTGAAATGCCTGCAATCGCATTGGGGCCAAGCTGCATTTCTGCAAACCCAAACTTCTGCATCACGCAACCTTTCCGAATTAGATACCATGCCTTTACCTTATCTTTCCGTTTGACGATCTTCTGGCCTTTTTGTGCGTTTAATATTTCCATAATATTATCTACCTGCCGCTTTCTGTAATATCATATTTGTAAACGTCCCTTTTACATAATATTAACGGTTCTCACGGCACATTGCAAGAAATTTTAAAGAAACCTGGCTACAGCTCGTTACTATTCACGGCCTGGGGGCCGCTCATAGTAACCATTCGGGGCGATATTG